>JAGCGL010000135.1 GCA_017649605.1 Spirochaetia bacterium | reverse complement strand
GAATAGACAGTGTTCTCGGGGTTTGTAACCATCTGGTTCTTGGCCGGCTGACCTACAAGCCTCTCGCCCTTGTCTGTAAAAGCCACAACAGACGGAGTTGTCCGCTGTCCTTCGGAGTTTGCAATTACAATAGGTTCGCCACCTTCCATAACTGCAACACACGAGTTTGTTGTTCCAAGGTCAATACCAATTACTCTTCCCATAATATTCCTTCCTTATAGATAAAAATTTTCAATTATTCTTTACAGGCATGCTCACTTTTACCTTTGCATGCCGTATAACTCTGCCGTGGAGGATGTATCCGTTCTGGAACACCTCTGCAACAGTAGCTTCCTTGACATCAGGAGACTCTGTCATCATAAGAGCCTCGTGCTTAGATGGGTCAAATGGCTCGTTCACAGGAACATATTTTGTCAGACCCCACTTCTTATCCAGAAGCCCCATAAGACGTTTTTCGATAAGCTCCACGCCGTTTGCCAGAGTATCGAAGTCCTTGGACTTCTTAGCTGCTTCCCCTGCCCGCTCAAAGTCGTCCAGCACATCAATTAAATCGGTCAAAAGAGATGTGTTTGCAAAGCTTACAGCATCTTCCTTATCCCTGATAAGACGTTTGCGGAAATTGTCAAAGTCAGCTGCCTTGCGGAGGAACTGGTCCTTCATCTCTGCCTTCTCGGTTTCCAGTTTCTGGATCTGCTCCTTCAGAACAGCAACCTCAGATACAGGCTCGGCAGGCTTTTCTGCCCCAGTCTCTTCTGCTTTGTCAGAAGCTTCAGGCATAATCTCCTGTTCTACCTTTTCTTCCTCAGTACCCTTTTTCATTTTGCGTAACCTCAGATGTTTTCTTTAAATAAAAGATAATAATATGAAAATATAATAGTCAATAGTTGGTGATAATTTTATTGGCCTTATAATCAGAATTCTCTGATAATTTCAACCTCGCCTTCACTTATCTTGAGGGTTTCGGCTATTTTTTCGTTGCTCCAGCCCCTCTGAATAAGCTGCCGGACAGTTTCAGTCTTATCGGATTCGGACATCTGAGGATCGGGAGAAGATATAGGAACAGGCTTTTCCACCAGTTCTCCAAGGACTGCAATAGTCTCCTCGCCCTTACGGATAGAATCGTTCAGGCGGGTTTCGGTCTTGGCAAGCCACTCCATCACCTTGTCAATCTTAGCCATCTGACCCTGAGTGGTATTGAACTTTTCCTCCAGCTGATTCAAATTATCCAGTGTCCTCACTGTCTGCTCAATCTTCTCTATGCGGCTGGAAGTCAGTTTTTCCAGCTCTGACAGCTGTCCCTTGAAATTCTCCATAAAGAGGTTCTCGGCACTCTGCACGCTGTCAGAAAGCTCATTGACAGCCTTGGCTCTGACCTCTTCCATGCCTGTCTTAATCTCCTGCAGGGCAACGTTCATATCATCTATATTCTGCTTAAGAGCATCTACCGAAGCAAGCTTCTCGCTTATAGAATCCTTATAGGAATCAAACTCCTTCTCAATCTCGCCCCGCACCACATCGAGCCTGCCTCTGCTCTCCTTATCCAGAGCAGCAAAAAGCTCAGATTCCACCGCGCTGTTCTTTTCCTTAAGAAGGTCAAGCCGCTCCATATAGGTCTTTCCGAAGGATTCTATGCTCTCCTTGAAGGAGTCGAGCTTTGCATTCATAGCAATTGTCAGATCCTTGACTGCATTCTCGGATACAAGGGTCTGCCGTCCTGTAAGCTCCTCTATCTGCGAATTGAAGGTGTCAAGCCGTTTTCCAGCCAGCTCAAGACCATCCTGAAGAGCCCCCATATTAAGATTTACAGTGTTGAGCAGGTTAAGCCGGAGCTGCTCGAAATTATCCTCATTATTCTTCCTGAACTCGGAAAGGATGGAATCGGTTTTTTCTTTTATCTCCCCAAGCTGTGCGGTCAGATTCTGTATGCTGCGTCTGACTATCTCCACATTCTTGGACTCCTGCTTCAGAAGCTGCAGGTTCTTGTCTGCCTTCTGGGAGGCATCGGCCATCTCGTTGAAAGCGTTGCGGAAAGTGTCCAGCTGACTGCTCAGAATCTTGATCTCATCATCACGCTTCTTAACCATATTGAAGCTGGATTCAAAGCTTCTGATCAGATCACGGGCATTCTGCTCGCTCCCCTCCATAGCAAGCTTGATATCGTTAAGGGCTGTCTTGCGGTCTTCCACAATCTTATCCAGTTCCTGTGTCCTGCTGGAGTAGAAATTGCGCATCCGGTCAAGATAACGGCTGGCAGTATTGGACCTCATGAATGCAAAAAGAATCAGAAGCTCAACTGCAAGAGAAAATAAAAAGAAGAAAATGTTTACACCGTTAATTCCCAAATATATAGCTCCGTAAATCGTCAAAATCCGAGAATGTTATGTCAGCAACGCTGTCTGGAACTGGTTTTGCCGCCAAATGGGCAGCCTTCATTCCCGCCTTCTTGGCTCCTATTATATCATATTTATATTCATTTCCAACATAAATTATCTGTTCTGGAGAAATTTTCAGTTCCTCGGCCGCCAGAAGGAAGGCATCGGCCTCTGGCTTAAGGTGTCCCATGGTATCGGCAGATATAGCCACATCCCAGTACTTGTCAAACCCCAGGGCAGAAAGTTTATCCCCTGTCGGATAGTCGGTTATGACCCCCAGCTTAAGGCCGGCCTCCTTTAGATCTGCAAGAAGAGGCTCCACCTGCGGATAGGGTTTTGCCATGCTCAGCATATCCATATAAGTGCCGTAGATATGTGTCTCCAGAAGCTCTTCGGCCCGCTCGGCAGGAATCCGCATATATCCTGCACAAAGGGAGATCTGGGCCAGGTGCAGATCCTCAACCCCACCGAACTGACGTACATCGTGCCGCAGATGTCTGAAAGCCAGACTTAAGCGGGGATGCCGCAGAAAAAACTGCAGGCTGGTCTTGATAAAGAAGCTCTGTGGGTATAATGTGCCGTCCACATCAAAAAGAACTGCTTTGAGCTGAGATTCTGCCATAGGATGATTGTACCTTGAAAAAGTCCTTTTTTCAAGCCGAAAGGGCAAAAAAAAGCTCCCCGGACGGGGAGCTTCAAGTTTAATGAATCAAACTTACCGTGCCAGCGAGAGGAGGATACCTGCAGCAACTGCAGATCCGATAACTCCGGCAACGTTTGGTCCCATAGCGTTCATAAGGAGGAAGTTGGAAGGATCTTCCTGCTGTCCTACCTTCTGGACTACTCTGGCAGCCATTGGTACAGCGGATACTCCGGCAGCACCGATCATAGGGTTGACCTTACCCTTTGTGATAACCTTAAGGAGCTGTCCCAGGAGAACTCCACCTGCAGTTCCCATACAGAATGCAACCAGACCCATACAGATGATCATGATTGTCTGGATTGTAAGGAAGTGCTCTGCAGACATCTTGGAGCCTACTGCAAGACCCAGGAAGATAGTTACGATATTGATAAGCTCGTTTCCTGCTGTCTTTGTAAGACGCTCTGTAACACCGCATTCCTTGAACAGGTTACCAAGCATGAGCATACCCAGAAGAGCTGCTGCATCTGGTACCAGCAATGATGCCAGGATACATACGATGATAGGGAACAGAATCTTTACTGTCTTAGAAGCCTGGCGAACCTCGGCCATGTGGATCATCCGGTCTTTCTTGGAGGTAAGAGCCTTGATGATAGGTGGCTGGATGAACGGAACCAGTGCCATGTAAGAATATGCTGCAACAGCGATAGGTCCCAAAAGCTCCGGTTTAAGCTTTGATGTCAGGAAGATAGCGGTAGGACCGTCGGCTCCACCGATGATACCGATGGAAGCTGCTGCGTTAAAGTCGAATCCAAGGGCTCTTGCACCGATAAGGGTTACGAAGATACCCAGCTGGGCAGCTGCACCCAGAAGGAATGTCATAGGGTTGGCCAGAAGCGGACCGAAGTCTGTCATAGCACCGATACCAAGGAAGATGATCGGTGGGAACAGACCGTGCTCTACTCCGAAATAGAAGTATTTGAGCAGACCGCCCTCCTCCATAAGTCCTGTGATAGGAAGGTTGCAGAGAATACAACCGAATCCGATCGGAACCAGGAGCAGCGGCTCAAACCCACGTACAATACCCAGATACAGCAGGAAACATCCGATGCCGATCATAACCAGGTACTGCCATGTAAGGTTTGCAAAACCTGTATTGGACAAGAAATTTGTCAATAATTCTAACATGCAATTACCCCTTATGACAGTTTAACGATAGCCTGGCCCTTCTGTACGCTGGCACCGCCTGCAAGGCAAACTTCAGCTACAGTTCCGTCAGCAGAAGCAAACACTTCCATATCCATCTTCATAGCTTCCATGATACAGACCAGCTGGCCATTCTTAACTGCGTCGCCAACCTTAACCTTGACATCTTTGATTGTTCCAGGCATAGGAGCTACAACATCCTTAGCGCCTGCAGCAGCAACTGGTGCTGGTGCTGCAACTGGAGCTGCGGCTGGTGCTGCAGCAGGAGCCTTCCGTGGAGCTGGCTTTTTAGCAGCACCGCCGATAAGCTTTACATTGTATGTCTTTCCATCTTTTGTGATAACAAGGTTTTCACCGTCAGACTCAACGTCTACTTTGTACTTGTTACCATCGAACTCAAAATTAATCTCTTTTTTCATCTGTTAACTCCAGAAAGTCTTTTTGATACCCGGGGTGCTTTTGCCCATGGGCTTTCTCTTAAAATATCACTTGGTGTCCATGCCTCGGCAGATACAGGCTCCTCATCCTGTGCTACAAATGCAGCAACAGCAGCGATAAGCCAGTCCATGTTCTCGGCAGCCTTTGGAGCCTCTGCAGCGGCAGCGGCAACAGCAGCGGCAGCCTTAGGAGCTGCTTTCTTGGCGGCTTTTGCCATATCCCATTTTCCAAGCACAACCATGACGATAGCCAGGATAGCCAGGAAGGAGAATACTACCAGCAGTCCAATAACTGTGGAAACCAATGTATAGCTGAATAATTCTTTATCCATACTTTACTCCAAATTACAGAGGAATGTTTCCGTGCTTCTTAGCAGGTCTGTCTTCTCTCTTGGTGATATGCATCTCTACAGATCTGATGAGCTCGATTCTTGCATACTTAGGATCGATAACATCGTCAACATATCCGTAGCCGGCTGCAACGAATGGGTTCATAACCTCTGCCTCGAACTCAGCAATCTTCTCTGCTCTCTTGGCAGCTGGATCGGAAGCAGCATTGATCTCTTTTCTGAAGATGATGTTTGCAGCACCCTGAGCTCCCATTACAGCAATCTGTGATGTCGGGAATGCAAGTGTCCGGTCATAGCCGAGCTGCTTAGCAGACATAGCGATGAATGCTCCACCGTAGGACTTTCTTACAATAAGAGCTACCTTTGGAACTGTTGCCTCTGCGATAGCGTAGAGGATCTTTGCTCCGTGGCGGATGATTCCACCGTGTTCCTGCTCAACGCCTGGGAGGAAGCCCGGTACGTCTACCAGAGAAACGATAGGAATGTTGAATGAGTCGCAGAACCGGATGAACCGTGCACCCTTGTCGGATGAGTTGATATCCAGGGAAGCGGCGAAGAACTTAGGGTTGTTTGCGAAAACACCCACTGTCCGGCCGTTCAGCTTTGCGAAACCTACTACAACGTTCTTTGCGAAGTCTGCCTGAACTTCCATGAAGCTGTCTACATCGAAGATTGAGTAGATGAACTCTTTCATGTCATAGCCCTGGTTGATGTTGTCTGGGAGAATATCCATAAGTTCTGGAGTCTCTCTGTCAACAGGGTCTGTGCAAGGTGAAACTGGAGATGGCTCCATGTTGTTTGCAGGGAGATAGTTGAGAAGCTTTCTTACCCCCTCAAGACAAGCCTCTTCGGTTGGGAACCGGAAGTGTGCCACACCGCTGATTCCGCAGTGTGCTCCTGCTCCGCCAAGAGCCTCGTGAGAGATCTCCTCGCCTGTTACAGCCTTGATTACATCTGGTCCGGTGATATACATGTTGGAAACACCATCAACCATGAAGATGAAGTCTGTGATAGCTGGTGAATATACAGCACCGCCGGCACATGGTCCCAGGATTACAGAAATCTGTGGGATTACACCGGAAGAAATAGTGTTGTTTCTGAAGAGTTTTCCATAACCGCCGAGGGCCAGGATACCTTCCTGGATTCTTGCTCCACCGGAATCGTTAACCTGAACGAATGGTGTTCCGTTCTTAAGTGCAAGAGCCTGTGCGTTTGCAATGCGCTCTGCATGCATCTCTCCCAGGGATCCGCCAAGAACTGTGAAATCCTGTGATGATACGAAAACCTGCTTTCCGTCAACTTTTCCGCAGCCAGTTACAACTCCGTCTCCCAAGAATTTCTTCTTGTCGAGTCCGAACTTGTCGGCACGTCCTGTCATGTAAGTGCCGTCTTCAATGAATGAACCCTCGTCGAAAAGAAGGTTGATTCTCTCTCTGGCAGTCAGCTTTCCTCTCTCATGCTACTTAGCGATCTGGTCTTCTCCGCCGCCTGCAAGCATTTTGGAACGCATGTCCTTAAACTTCTGTAAGGCTTCTTTGTTACCCAACTTAATCCTCCTGTCGGTTATTATGTGAAACTTACGTTCATACTCCGTAAAGTATAGACTATATCTGATATAGTCGCAAAAAGTTTACTATATTATAGGTTTTTCTTCTACCTTCTGAATTTACCAACGGGGAGTTTTTTGAGTATTTTTTTTCATAATCTAAATAACAAAAAGTTATTTAAAAGGGTGCTTTTCCTTGAAGTCCTCTATCAGAGCACGGCTTATGCTGGCAAAGGATGGAAGGTTCGGGAACTGGTCTGCCGCAAACCAGTCTGCCTTGTCTATCTCCACCCCGTCGGGCTTGAGCTCGCCGGAATCGTATTCTGCGGTGAATCCCAGCATGAAGGAATTCGGGAATGGCCAGCTCTGGCTGCCGAAGTAGCGGATGTTCTTGACCTTTATGCCCACCTCTTCCATTATCTCCCTGCGGATGGCATCCTCGGCGCTCTCGCCGCTCTCCACAAAGCCTGCTATTATGCTGTAGCGGCCGTCGGTGAACCTGACGTTGTGAGCCAGAAGAAGCTTGTCCCCCTTGGTAACAGCTGTGATGACCGCAGGTGAGAGAACCGGGTAGTCGATACGGCCGCATTTGGTGCAGACCTTGGCCCGCTCTGTCTTGGAATCCTCCATAGGGGCACCGCAG
Organism: Spirochaetia bacterium; assembly: GCA_017649605.1. Classification (GTDB taxonomy): domain Bacteria; phylum Spirochaetota; class Spirochaetia; order CADAEX01; family CADAEX01; genus CADAEX01. Next base: position 7,492 of record JAGCGL010000135.1, on the reverse strand, counting down.
GCTGGGCAGAATTTCCAGCTCTCGTGCCAACGGCAGATGTGCAGGGCACGCCCTACTATAGTGAACATCTCGCGGCCAATCTGGGTATAAAGCTCCCGCAGTCCGGCATAGGTGTACTGGGCCACACCGCAGCAGTTGTAGTATATCTCCTCGGTGTCAAAGACCTGGGCTGTGAATGCACTCTTGCCGTCTATAGTGCCTATAAACTGGGGTTCTGTAGTCTTAAGCCCCAGCTCTGACGGAGAGAGAAGCTCCGGGAACCGGATATCATTATCCTTTCCGAAATAAAGCACTTTATCCTTCTTGAACAGGAACCAATAACCCCGCTCTTCCTTCTTATCGCAAAAAACACCAGGGACAAAAGTCATACAAGCCTCCTCTACCGTCTTATAATCACAAAGTTCCGCTCATCCTCCAGAAATGGAACATGGGCAGCGCTGATCTCTGTCTTATTCTGAATCTCTGCAGCAAGGGATTGAATCTCGTGCTGTATCTCCTCTTTTCTCCCCTTGAGGGCAAAGAGGTGTCCCCCGTCGGCTGTAAGCCTGTACAGGGTCGGAAAATACTGGGTGAACTGCCCCAGGGCACGGAACAGCACCAGGTCGAACCGCTCCCTCACCAGCTCTGCATCCTCAGACCTGACCTCCACGTTGGAGGCATGCATCATTACTGCTGTGTTTGCAAGGAAAAGAGCCTTCTTACCGGAGCGTTCTATAAGGGTGAACTTTTTATCGGGGAATATCACAGCCAGCACCAGGCCGGGGAAACCGCCCCCGCTTCCTACATCGCATGCTGTGCTGAAAGTAATATTCTTAAGCTCAGGCACTGCAGAAAGGGAGTCGAGGAAATGCTTGATCACCAGCTCATCGCCAGAGGCATTCACAAGGCCATATCTGCCATTCCACATGGCAAGCTCAGACCAGTAGGTCTCAAGCTGTCCCTGCTGCTGCGGAGAAAGCTCTATCCCCAACTGGGCAAGGCCGTCAGAGAGGAGCGCTTCCATTCTTTTTCCCCAAATGAATCATAAGAATTGCGATATCAGAGGTCCGCACTCCCGAGATGCGGGATGCCTGTCCCAGTGTGGCAGGGAGCACCTCCTTGAACTTAAGGCGCGATTCTGCAGAAAGGCTCTCCACCGAATCGTAGTCGAATCCATCCGGTATCCTAAGCTTCTCCATCCGCTCTATGCGGCTGTTCTGCCTCTCCTGACGGGCTATGTAGCCGTCGTATTTTATATCAAGCTCTATCTGGTCAAGCCACTCCTTGCGCACTCCATCCCCAATGGCAGGGTCCAGGGAGAGGAGCTGCTCCAGCTTGATCTCAGGGTCTCTGATTATCTGGTCAAAGGATTTGCCTATATGATGGCGGAGAGTCTCGCTAAACTGCTCCTTCTCCACAGCCGCAAGCTCTTTCTCCCCCAGGTGGCGCTGAGCTAAAAGCTCCTTGATCTCGTCTATCTTAGTACGCTTCTCCACAAACTGCTGATGGATCTCCTCACTCACAAGACCTGCTTCATAACCCTTCTCCAGAAGGCGGAAATCGGCAGTGTCATGCCGCAGGGAAAGGCGGTGCTCAGCCCTTGATGTGAACATTCTGTAGGGCTCTTTGGTTCCGAGTGTGACCAGGTCATCGATAAGGACGCCGATGTAGGCCTCGGTGCGGGAAAGAACTAAAGGCTCCTTTCCCTGGAGGTACATGCCTGCGTTGATGCCTGCCATAAGCCCCTGGCAACCTGCCTCCTCGTATCCTGATGTGCCGTTGGTCTGTCCCGCTATGAAAAGCCCCTTGAGCCGCTTGGTCATAAGGGATGGATAGAGCTGCAGTGGATTAAGATAGTCATACTCCACCGCATAGCCGGGGCGGACTATCTCCACATGCTCAAGGCCGGGCAGTGTATGGAGGAACTGGTCCTGAACCTCCTCAGGCAGCGATGATGATATGCCGTTAAGGTACATCTCCTCGGAATCAAGCCCCTCCGGCTCCACAAATATCTGGTGTCTGGGCCGGTCTGGGAACCGTTTCACCTTATCCTCTATCGATGGGCAGTAACGCGGGCCGGTGCCCACAATCATGCCGGAGAACAAAGGGGAACGATGGAAGTTGTCCCTGATTATCTGGTGTGTCTTTTCATTTGTATAGGTGATCCAGCAGGGCACCTTCGGGCGCACAACCTTCTCGCCGAAGAAGGAGAACTGGAGCACCTCATCATCCCCAGGCTGCATCTCCATCTTGTCGTAGTCAAGAGAGCTTCTCTTGACCCGGGCCGGGGTGCCGGTCTTAAGGCGCCCTACATCAAAGCCCATACGGCGCAGGCTCACACCAAGCCCTTCGGCGGCAGGCTCCCCTATGCGGCCCGAGACCTTGGAATAAGGGCCTATGAAGATACGCCCCTCCATGAATGTGCCGGTTGTAAGTACCACGGCCCGGGCAGTAAAGCGCATATTGCGTTCAGTTATAACTCCTTCTATGGCATGGCCGTCGGAGGAGAGGATGAAGTCGGTTACAGTATCCTGGAAAAGATGGAGGCTCTTCTGATGCTCCAAAGTATATTTGGCCAGAGCGCTGTAGGCAAACTTGTCGGCCTGTGCCCTGGGGGCCTGCACCGCAGGACCACGGCTCTTGTTCAGCATCCGGAACTGGATCATGGTGTGGTCTATAAGGTGGGCCATCTCGCCCCCCAGGGCATCGATTTCCCGCACTATGTTGCCCTTGGAGAGGCCTCCAACCGCAGGGTTGCAGGAGAGCTTGCCGATGGTGTCTATATTCTGAGTTATAAGCAGGGTGTTGAAATTGAGCCTGGAAAGGGCAAGAGAAGCCTCTATTCCAGCGTGGCCGCCACCTATTACTATAGCATCGAAATCCATTCTATTTTCCTACGCAGAAATGGGAGAACATATTCTCCAGTATATCGGATGTGGTTATCTCGCCAGTCAATTCCCCGAGGGCGTTAACCGCATCCTCAAGATCCACAGCAACAACATCCAGAGGCATCTGGGCCGCCATTCCTATCTTCACCTTTCCTATTGCATCAAGGGATCGCTCTATAAGCTCCTTCTGACGCATGGAGTCTATTACTGCCTCGCCTGTATCCACCAGCTTGTCTCCGGCGGCCCGCTGGAAAATCGCATTCTCAAGTTTATCAAACCCTGCACCTGTCACAGCACTTATGGGAATATACCCTTCAGGAGCAGGCATTTTGCAGATATCGGTCTTGTTCCACAGGGGGATGCAGGGGTGGTTCTTTATAAAATCGGCATCATCCTGGCTCTCCCCGGCGGTACCGTCCACCAGGTACAGGATTATATCTGCACTCTCTATAACCATGTTGCTCCGCTTTATCCCCTCAGCCTCAACCGGGTCGTCCGAGTCACGGAGCCCCGCGGTGTCTATCAATACAGCAGGTATTCCCCTGACTGCGACAGAGGATTCTATGTAGTCCCGTGTGGTTCCCCTTATATCGGATACAATGGAACGGTCTTCCTTTAAAAATAGGTTGAACAGCTTCGATTTGCCTGCATTGGTCCGCCCGGCCAGGGCTATGCGGATACCCTCTTTATAGAGCTTGCCCACATGGTAGGTAGCGGCAAGGCGGCTTAAAATGTCGGATGCCTTATCCAGTTTGTCCATATCAAAGCCGGCTTCCGGGTCTGCCTCGTCCTCGGCATAGTCCAGCTGTATTTCCACTGCAGCAAGTATATCGGTAAGGAGGTGCTTGGCCTTGTCTATGGCACCGAAGATGCTTCCGGAAAGCCGGCTCAGGGCCAGCTTCTGGGCCTGTCTGCTCTTGGAAGAGATAAGTTCATTCACAGCCTCGGCCCTGGTCAGGTCCACCTTGCCGTTCAGGAAACTGCGCATTGTGAACTCCCCTGGCTGGGCGGCACGGAAGCCGACCTTGTATAGGAGCTCAAGCACTGCAGAGACACCAGGAAGGCTTCCGTGGCAGAAAAGCTCCACCATATCCTCTCCTGTGTAGCTCTTCGGGGCACGGTATACGCCAGCCACCACCTCGTCCACTGCAGAATCTCCGTCAAATAGCCTGCCATAGACCAAGGAATACCCCTTGAGGGAAGCAAGATTCTTGCTCCCTTTAAAAACTGAGGCGATTTTTTCTATAGAGCCGGTTCCAGAGGTGCGGATAACTGCCAGTGCGCTCTCTCCCCATGGGGTGGCAAGTGCGGCAATACACTCCTCTGTGTCGTATCCCTGTTTCATTGCTGAAATATTACCCCAAAACCGAGGCAAATGTCAAAGACCAGCGTCACTCTGAAACAAGTTCAGGGCGACGTGGCTTCCGGGTTCTCCACAGATGGATAAGGAATGCCACGCAGATAAGGTTGGAGAGGAGGGATCCCGCCGGGGCGGCCAGTCCCATGGGATAAAGTGTCTGAGGCCAGAGTATTACGGCCAGGTATGTGCCTGGGATGCGCACCAGAATTACAGAAAGCACATTGTGAATGAATGAGTAGAATGCCTTGTTGTAGGCACAGAAGTAGCCGCTGAAGCAGAAGTGGATGCAGGCCAGCATACAGTCTACGGTGTAGGAGCGCAGGTACTGGCCACCGAAGTGGACCACCCCCTCGTCATTCTTTACAAAGAGCCGCACAATAGGCTCTGCAAAGAACTGGCAGACTGTAAATATTACAGCCCCGAAACAGACGCAGATAACAATTCCATAGACAAGAACCTGGGTTGCCCTGCTGTCCTTTCCAGCACCGGCGTTCTGGGCTGCGATAGCTGATACTGACGAGAGCATAGCAGACGGCACAAGGAAGAAGAAGCAGATAAGCTTCTCCACAATCCCTACGCTGGCCGCAATAGTGACACCCCTGGTATTTGCAATTGCAGTTATGACCAGGAAGGAGATCTGGATAAAGCCCTCCTGGATTGCGATAGGAACTCCCACCTTTAAAATTGCGGAGAAAATCCCTTTATCTATGGCAAAATCTTTTTTAGAAACTGATATGCCTGTATTGGTCTTCTTAAGCACCACAAAGGCCAGCAGCACGCTCAGCACCTGGGCGGCAACTGTGGCCAGGGCAGCGCCGGCAGCCCCCATCCTCATCGGGCCGATAAGTATGTAGTCCAGGACTATGTTGACGATTCCTGCCACCAGCACAAAGTACATGGGGGTCTTGGTGTCGCCGAAGCCCCGGAATATGCTGCTTATGACATTGTATGCGGTGATGAATGGGATACCTATAAAACAGATTGTGAGGTACTGCCGGGTCTCGGCAACTGCCTCCGGCGGCGTCTCGATAAGACTGATTATTCCGTCGGCGCAGAAGACGAGGAGAACCGAAGCCAGCACAGAGAATACCAGGAAGATGGTGGCAGTGTTTCCCACACTCTTTGCCGCAGCAGAAGAATCCCTGGCTCCCACTGCCCTTCCTATTGCAATAGTGCCACCCATGGAGAGCCCCACTATGACCACAGTGAGCATATGCATAACCTGGCTTCCCACTGCCACAGCTGTTATGGTGGAGGCTCCGTTGAACTGTCCTGTTATGAATAGGTCTGCAAGTCCGTAGAAAGTCTGGAGGAAGCAGGAGATGAGGAACGGCACAGAGAATGCTATGAGGATAGGGAGCATCTTGCCTTCGGTAAGCTCTTTTTTCATCTTGGCTGAATTATATAAAAACTGAAGGCAAAAAAAAAGGGACTTTCAAAAAGAAAGTCCCCTAAAATTAAATTTTAACTCACTTTTTTGTGAATGTCAAATTGCCATCTTTCGCATCCACTGCAATGACAGAGCCCTCAGGGAATTCCCCGGCCAGAATGTGCTTTGCAAGCTGGTTCTGCAGCATGTTCTGGATAGTCCTCTTGAGGGGCCTTGCTCCGAACTGCGGCTGGTAACCTTCCTTGACAAACAGCTTCTTGGCCGCATCGGATACTGTGATACCCAGCTTCCGTGCCTTAAGCCTGTTCGCAATGTGCTCAAGCTCTATATCCACAATCTTGCCGATATGCTCCTCGCCCAGCCTGTTGAACATGATGATCTCGTCAATCCTGTTCAGGAACTCAGGCTTGAATGTCTGCCTCAGGAGTGCATCCACCTGCGGCCTTGCCTTCTCAGGGTCGTCCACTTGCAGGATATACTCGCTTCCAAGGTTGCTGGTCATGATAATGATGGTGTTCTTGAAGTCCACCACCCGTCCCTGACCATCGGTAAGCCGGCCGTCATCCAACAGCTGCAGCATGATGTTGAACACATCTGGATGGGCCTTCTCAATCTCATCAAACAGAATTACAGAATATGGCCTTCTCCGCACAGCCTCGGTCAGCTGGCCGCCCTGGTCGTAGCCCACATATCCCGGAGGGGCTCCGATAAGCCTAGAGACTGTGTGCTTCTCCATATACTCGCTCATATCGATACGGGTAAGAGCATGCTCATCATCAAAGAGGAAGTCGGCCAGTGTCTTGGCAAGCTCTGTCTTTCCGACACCGGTCGGCCCCAGGAAGATGAATGTGCCAAGCGGCTTACCCTCTTCCGAGAGTCCAGTCTTGTTACGGCGGATAGCATCGGATACAGCCTGAATAGCCTTCTCCTGCCCTACCACACGCTTGCTTAAGATAGACTCAAGGTTGATGTATTTCTCAATCTCGGAGGCCATCATCTTGGAGACAGGAATACCGGTCCAGGCCGAAACAACCTTTGCGATATCCTCCTCGCCTACCTCCTCCTGGAGCATGCTGCTCTCTCCCTGAATCTTCTGGAGCTGCTCTGTCTTTGCCTTCCTCTGGGCCTCGATCTGAGGGATAAGACCATACTTTATCTCGCCTGCCTTGGCAAGGTTGCCTTCCCTTTCGTACTTGGCCTCCTCGCTCTTAAGCTCCTCAAGCTTCTCCTTAAGGCCCCGGATCTCGTCGATAGCATTCTTCTCGTTCTTCCACTGGAGCTTCATGGCATCCTGCTTGTTCTTAAGCTCGGCAAGCTCCTTCTCGATATTTGCAAGCCGCTCCTTGGAGGCATCGTCAGTCTCCCGTGTCAGGGCATGCTTCTCGATATTGAGCTGCAGGATCTTCCGCTCTATCTTATCAAGCTCTGTCGGCTGGCTCTCGATCTCCATCTTGAGCTTGCTGGCAGCCTCGTCCATCAGGTCGATGGCCTTGTCGGGGAGGAACCTGGATGTGATGTAACGGTCAGAGAGGACTGCCGATGCAATGATAGCCTCGTCCTTGATACGCACACAATGGTGCACCTCGTACCTGTCCTTGAGACCACGGAGAATAGCAATTGTATCCTCAACAGAAGGCTCCTTTGTGTAGACAGTCTGGAACCGCCGCTCAAAGGCTGCATCCTTCTCCACGTACTTCCGGTACTCATCCAGTGTTGTTGCACCGATACAGCGGAGCTCGCCACGTGCAAGCGCAGGCTTGAGCAGGTTGGATGCATCCATGGCCCCCTCTGCTGCACCGGCTCCCATAAGAGTATGTAGCTCATCAATAAAGAGGATGATGTTGCCGTTGCTCTCGGTTACTTCCTTGAGCACAG
>JAGCGL010000134.1 GCA_017649605.1 Spirochaetia bacterium | reverse complement strand
GCCACATGGCTATGTTTGGAGGAATAATGAAAATTCTTGTTATCAACTGCGGCTCCAGCTCCCTTAAGTATCAGCTTATCGACATGGAGAACGAGAGTGTACTGGCAAAAGGTCTCTGCGAGAGAATCGGAATCAACGGATCAATGCTTACCCACAAGGCACCTGGAAAGGACAACTATGTTGTAGAAAAGGATATGCCTACCCACAAGGAAGCTATCGAGCTGGTTATGGCAGCCCTCACTGATGCAAAGTATGGTGTCATCAAATCTACCGACGAGATCACAGCTGTAGGTCACCGTGTCCTGCACGGCGGAAACACATACACCGAGTCTATCGTTGTAAACCCAGATGTCAAGAAAGTTATCCGCGAATGCTTCGACCTTGGCCCTCTCCACAACCCTGCAAACCTTATGGGAATCGAGGCCTGCGAAGCTGCAATGCCTGGAAAGCCGAACGTAGCTGTATTTGATACATCCTTCGGTATGGGAATGGAGGAGAAAGCTTATCTCTATGCAATTCCTTACGAGTATTACGAGAAATATAAGGTACGCCGCTACGGCTTCCACGGAACAAGCCATATGTTCGTAAGCCGCGAGGCTATCAAGTTCGGAAACCTTAAGAAAGATGCAAAGGTTATCGTATGCCACCTTGGAAACGGCGCTTCTGTTTCTGCCTCCATAGGCGGAAAGTGCGTTGACACATCCATGGGTCTTGCTCCTCTCGAGGGAATCATCATGGGAACCCGGTCCGGCGACGTTGACCCTACAATTCTCCAGTTCATCTGCAACCACGAAAAGATCGATGTTAACCAGATGCTGAACATCCTTAACAAGAAGTCCGGTATCCTTGGAATGTCCGGTGTTTCCTCCGACTTCCGCGATGTTGGAAAGGCTGCTGCCGAGGGCAACAAGAGGGCTCAGGTCGGTCTTGATGCATACGACTATAGAATTGCAAAATATATCGGTGCATATACTGCAGCAATGAACGGCGTTGACGCTATCTGCTTCACAGCAGGTGTAGGCGAGAATGACAAGGACTGCCGCAAGAGAATCTGCGCATACCTGGGCTACCTGGGCGTTAAGATTGATGACGAGCGGAACAACATCCGTGGCGAGGAAAGAGTTATTTCCACAGACGACTCCAAGGTTAAGGTTATGCTTATTCCTACCAACGAGGAGCTGGCAATCGCACGCGAGACATTGGCTCTCACAACAAAATAATCGGACGCAAGTCCAGCATGAAGTCCTCCTGCGGGAGGACTTTTTTTATTGCCTTTACTATGGTATACTCACTCTGATGAAGTTCTCCTTTAAACCGGCCGATTTTCTGTTTCTCGCCATCTCTGTCGTACTGATAGCTCTGTCGCTGATTGCCCTGTCGGGGAACTCTTCCGGGCCTGCAGTAGCTGTGATAAAGGTGAAGGATGCGGAATACATCTATCCGCTGAATCAGCCGAGGGAGCTTGAGTTCGAGGGAGTGCTGGACAAAGCACATTTAGTTATCCACGACGGCTGCATTGAGTTTGTGGAGAGCCCTTGCCGCGACAAGATATGCATACACATGGGTCAGGCCCACCAGGACGGGGATTTTCTGGCATGTCTGCCCAACCGTATAATAGTGACAATAGAGGGAGGGGAGAGTGACACAGACAACTGATAAGAAGCTCCTTCCTTTCCTGGCCGCCCTGTGCCTGTTCCTGGCCGCAGTGGAATATGCAATTCCAAAGCCGCTGCCATTCTTGCGGCTGGGTCTTGCCAACCTGCCGGTAATAGTTGCCCTCTTCCTTCTGCCCTCTCGGGATATATACAAGCTGATACTGCTCAAGATAATCGGCCAGGCCCTGATTACCGGGACCCTGTTCTCCTACATCTTTGCATTCTCGGCCGCCGGGTCTTTAGCTTCGGGACTGGCCATGATGGGAGTGAACCGTCTGTTCAAGAACCGAATATCATGCATCGGCTTAAGCCTGGCAGGGGCGGCCGCCAACAACCTGGCCCAGCTGGCTGTGGCCCGCCTTATTCTTTTTGGAAGCGCAACCAAGTACATTGCCCCCATCCTCCTTATCTCCGGGGCTGTCACCGGGCTGCTCCTTGGAATCTTCACCCAGCTGTTCATAGAGAAATCCAAGTGGTTCAGGGGGCTCCATGCTTAAGGAACTGGCAATAATCGCAGCCCTCACCCTGGTTCTGGCAATCCTTGTTTACCGCAAAGATGGAAAGATCAGACTGCTTACTCCATTCATAATCACAGCATGCATCACATTCTTCAACCTGCTGAACCCAGTGGGAAAAGTGCTTTTCAGGATAGGAAGCTTCCCAGTCACTGCAACTGCGCTGGGCATCGGAATAAGGAAAGGGCTTATCCTGTGGGATATGGTCCTAATCTCAAAGCTGATCATAAGCCGCAATCTGCATATTCCAGGCAGGGCCGGAGAGCTTGTCAAAACCATGTTCTTCTATTTTGACTCCATCACCTCCGAGAGAATCAGCTTCAAGCCGGGCAAGATTATAGAGACTATCGACAACCGTCTTCTGGAGTGCTATAAGGATATTAGTATGGATAGACTTTTTGATGATGTTTACAGTTCGTTTAAGAAGATGATCATCTCTGCATCGGGATGGCGCAAGGTGTTTGCCGCCGACGGGGACGAGAACAGCATGAGCAGAGAGCTTTCAGAGGCTGACAGCGTCATCGCCGCTGGAATCGGCTACACTTTCTCCAAGTGGGCACTTGCCAAGGGATGCAGGACTGTCGCTATAGCCCGGGATGCCCGCCCTACCGGAGAGGCTATCTGCCAGATTGTTTCCAGCACTGCACAGCAGCTTGGGCTTGATGTGCGCTACCTGGCAATCGCCGCCGCACCGGAGATTATGGCCTATGTAAAGAACACAAAGGAGCTGGACAGCTTTATCTACATATCTGCAAGCCACAACCCTGCAGGGCACAACGGGGTCAAGTTCGGACTCGGGGACGGTGCTGTGCTGGGCGGCTCTGACGCAGCCGACATAATCGCTCAGTTCAAAGCTTTTATGGAGGAGAAAACCAATTACCAGACACTTGTTCAAATTTTGAACAACATCAAAAACACCCCGCTCCCAGCTTCAGAAAAGTATAAGCAGGAGGCTCTGGAGGCCTACCTCAAGTTCAACCTGGCCACCGCCTTTGCGGCACAGGAGGAGCTGGAGACATTCAAAAAAGCAGACAAGCCGGCAGTTGTGGCCGATATGAACGGCAGCGCAAGGTGCCTCTCCATAGACAGAAAGTTCTTTGAGACTCTGGGGATTGAATACAGCTTCATCAATGATACTGCCGGACAGATTGCCCATGGCATTCTGCCTGAGGGAAAGAACCTCAACTACGCCGCCGAGCACTTAGAAAAGCTCCACAAACAGGACAAGCGCTTTACCATAGGCTATGTACCCGACAACGACGGCGACCGGGGCAACCTGGTGCTTATCGATAAAAACGGAAAGGCCTTGGTTCCCGATGCCCAGACTGTGTTTGCACTCGCTTGTACCGCAGAGCTCACCTTTATGCAGAAGAGCGGCCAGATTGCCCCGGGCCGGACTGCAGTGGCGGTGAACTGCCCTACTTCTCTGCGTATAGAGAAAATCGCCCGGCAGTTCGGCGTGGAGGTGTTCCGGGCCGAGGTTGGCGAAGCCAATGTGGTGAACCTGGCGGCAAAACTCCGGAAGCAAGGCTACACTGTGCGGTTCCTGGGCGAAGGCTCAAACGGCGGCAACATAACCCACCCCGCCACAGTGCGGGATCCGCTGAACACTATAATCAGCATCATAAAGTATGCTTCCCTCACCGGCAAAAGCTGGGACGAGATGATCGCCGACCTGCCTCAGTTCCAGACCACAGCCACCGACGACAAGCTTGCCAAGATGAAGATACAGTGCACCGACCATGGTGTTCTTAAGTTGCAGTACGAGGCTGTGTTTGCCGCTGAATGGGAGGCCAAGAAAGCAGAGCTTGCCGAGAAGTTCGGCATAACCGGCTGGAAAGAGATAAACACAATAGGCACAGAATCCTACGAAGGAACTGGAGCCGAGGCCCGGAAAGCTGGAGTAAAGGGTGGCCTAAAGATTCTGTTCTCGGACAAAGAAGGCAAAGATATTGCATTCATCTGGATGAGGGGGAGCGGCACCGAGCCTGTGTTCCGTATTCTTGCTGATATAGAAAGCTCTAATCCAGAGGATGAGCGCTACCTAATACAGTGGCAGCACCATCTGGTGGAAGAGGCTGACAGTAAAGCCACACATCACACAGCGTGCCGGCCTTAAGCTCGGTCGGGCTCTCTATAAGCACCTTAAGGTAGTTGGAGGAGAGCCCGGCATAATACTTCCTGCCGCCCAGCATAATCTCTTCCTCGATTATCACCTGCTCACGCCGCCCTTTCTGCCGTGCCATGTACTCAAGGTACAGCTGGTCGGCCAGAGCTATAAGCCTCTCGGCACGCTGCCGGGAGATCCGCTCCGGTATTCTGTTCTTCATTCTGTAAGCCCTGGTCTCGGGCCTGGGTGAATATGGAAACACATGGCACATAGCAAAGCCGCAGTCCCGGATAAGGTTATAAGAATCTTCGAAATCCTGGTCGCTCTCTCCCGGGAAGCCAGTGATCACATCGCCTGAGATAAAGGGGTCTCGCCCGCTGGACTTAAGAATATCGGTTATCTCCTTGAGACGGCTTGCAGGGTACTTCCGCCCCATGGATGCAAGCACATTGTCGCTCCCCGACTGCACCGAAAGATGGAAGTGGGGGCATATCCGCTTCTGCGAGACAAGGAATGCAAAGTTATCCAAATCATCATAGGGTCCTAAAGAAGAGAGGCGGATGCGGATAGAAGAGGTGTTCTCCAGTATGGCCTCCAAGAGCTGCCGGAGCTTCCTGCCGCCGCTCTCGTAGGCAGTTATATTCACCCCGGTCAGAACCAGTTCCTTGTAGCCGTTCTTCTCTATCGCCACCGCAGTCTCCACCGCCCTGTCAAAATCCATGCTCTCGCTCCGGCCCCGGGCAAACGGGATACGGCAGTAGGCGCAGAAGTTGTTGCAGCCGTCCTGAACCTTAAGGCTTGCCCGGGTATGGAAACTGAATGTGTCTGGCAAAAAGTCGAACTTGGTGGTGGTCATCGGAGTCTTTCCAAGCCGGAAAGCCAGGTACTCCTTAAGCTCTGCACCGGTTTCAGCCTCGGTCTCCTGGATGAAAGCAGGGAACTCTAAGAGGCGGCTCTTCTCGGCCTGTCCTATCACCAGGATATTAGGACCCAGCTTCTCTATATCAGGGCCGTTCAGCTGGGCATAGCAGCCGGTCACAACCACCAGGGAATCGGGATTCTCGGCAGAGGCCTTGCGGATGACACGCCTTGCCTTCTGCTCGCTCTTGGAGGTGACTGTACATGTATTGATTACAAAGATGTCGGGGTCAGCTCCCCTCTTTGCCAAGACAAAGCCGGCGTTCAGAAAAGCGCTGGAGACAGCCTCGCTCTCCACCTGGTTCAGACGGCAGCCGAGGGTATATATGGAAATTGAGAAAGTGCGGCTCATGTTTATGAATTCAGCTTGGCAGCCACCCGGTCACGGCCGTTTTTAGCCTCGGCATGGTTCTTGTTGATCTTAAGGGCCTGGTTATAGGCTGCCAGCGCAGGCTCGTAGGATTCAGCCTGTTCCCGTGCATATCCCAGCCGTGCCCACCACAGCGCCGACTTGGCATAGTAATGCACAGCAGTGGTCAACGCTATATCTGCCTTGTTGAACTCGCCCTGCTGGATGAATATCTCTCCCATGAAGTAATAGACATCATCGATGAGTGGCCCCTCCGGCAGTGCCTCCACATAGGATCTGAAAATGCTCAGGGCCCGGTCATAGTTGCCCAGATAATAGTAGGCCACCCCCATAGCTTCGGAGATTCCCATATCCTTAAAACGTTTCTGCCCCTGGTTGCCATAGGTTATAGCATCCCGGTACCGTTTCTGCTTGTTAAGGCTCCTCAGGAGGATGACATAGGTGTTGGCTGTAGCTTTGCCTTCTTTTATCTCGGAAAGACAGATATTGACTGCCAAAGTGTAGTTTGTTGCCCGGTATTCCTTGGCGGCATCGGGCTTGGCAACTTGTCCGAAGAGGGCAGCAGCGAGCAATAAAAGCAGAAGGACAGAAAGAGTTCTCTTCACCGGCGTTTACTCTTCGCTCTGAGCAGGTGTTTCTTCGGCCGGAGCTTCTGATTCCGCAGCCTTTGGGAAATCTCCAACCTGGGAACTGCCATTGAAGGTGCATCCACTCTCCATAGCCAGGCTTTTAGCCTTTATTTCGCCGCTGAACACAGCGCTGGAGCCCAGCTCAATCACAGAAGCCTGGACAGCACCGGAAAGATTTCCTTTTACAGAAAGTTCGTTGGCATTGATATCGGCCTTGACATCAGCCTCTTTTTCTATGAACACATTATTGTCAGATTCTATTTTACCGGTCACCTGTCCTTTTATCATTGCAGGCCGGGAAAGCTTGATACTCCCCTCAAAGCTCATATCGTCGGAAAGGAGGGTGTCGACATCAGACTCCTCAATATTCTTAATTCTCACATCAACCATAATAGTCTCCTTCTTTAATTCTAATATGCAATAAAAATATATGCAATAAGAAAAAAAGCTTCCAAGTGGTTGAAACTTTACACATTTTTCATATAAAGTAAAATTAGGTAAATTTGCGAAAAAGGAGCAAAAAATGGGATTTATAGAGAGAATGAAGGCTGAAGCCCTCAAAAACCAGAAGAAGCTGGTTCTTCCAGAAGGAACTGACAAGAGAGTCATCAACGCTGCAAAGATTCTTGCAGACGAAGGCCTTGTTGCAGAGGTTTGGCTGGTTGGCGACGAGGGAGCTGTCCTGAACGCAGCAAAAGCAGAGAATGTAAAGATTGACGGCAGAATCAAACTGGTTGACCCGACCAAGTCTGCAAACATCGACGCTTATGCAAACGAATATTACGAGCTTAGAAAAGCTAAGGGAATGACCGAGGAACAGGCACGCAAAGAGATGCTGAACCCTCTGTACTGGGGTGCAATGATGGTTAGAAAAGGCGACTGCGACGCAATGGTTGCAGGTGCTGTGAACACCACCGGAGCTGTAGCTTCATCCGCACTCAAGGTTATCAAGACTGCACCTGGAATCAAGACTGCTTCCTCTGCATTCATCATGGAGAAAAAAGGTTCAGACTGGGGATACGAGGGATCCTACATCCTGGCAGACTGCGCAGTAATCATCGAGCCAGATGCAAACCAGCTGGCAGACATCGTACTTGCAGCAGCAGACTCATGCCGCTCATTCCTCCTTACAGAGCCAAAGATTGCAATGCTCTCCTTCTCCTCCAAGGGATCTGCTTCCCACGAGACAGTAGACAGAGTTACACAGGCACTGGCAATTGTAAAAGAGAAAGCACCAGACCTTAAGGTTGACGGCGAACTCCAGCTTGATGCAGCTATCATTCCAGAAGTTGCAGCACGCAAGGCACCAGGCTCACCAGTGGCAGGAAGCCCTAACACACTTATCTTCCCTAACATCAACGCTGGAAACATCGGTTACAAGCTTATGCAGCGCTTCGGCGGATTCGAGGCATACGGCCCTATCTTCCAGGGATTCGCAAAGCCGGTTTCCGACCTTTCAAGAGGATGCAACACAACAGATATCGTTTACACAGCTCTTGGAACAATCAACAAGAAGTGATGAATCACTGACTGAAAATTCAGCCCCAGGTTATCCTGGGGCTTTTTTTACAGAATGGACTGGAACTTTTTATTCTTTACAAACTGCGTTCTCTTAGGGGTCGGGCTGGCTATGGATGCCTTCTCGGTCTCTATCGCCAACTGCCTTGCAAACCCGCGCATGGGCAGAACAGGGATGTGCATCATGGCAGGGACCTACGGCCTCTTCCAGTTTGTCATGCCTATGGCAGGCTGGTTCTGTGTCCACACCATCATAACTGTATTCGAGAAGTTCCAGCCCTTCATCCCCTGGATAGCCTTTATCCTGCTGCTCTACATCGGCGGCAAGATGGTGATGGAGGGACTCCATGGAGAGCCCGAGGAAGAGGGGAAGAAACTGACCTTCGGCATCCTTATGCTGCAGGGGGTTGCCACCTCTATCGATGCCCTGTCGGTGGGCTTCACCATCGCCCAGTACCAGACCGCAATGGCTTTTGTTGCATCATTCATCATCGCCATAGTCACATTCGCAATATGCATGGGCGGGGCGCTCATAGGTAAAAAAGCAGGAAGCCACCTCTCAGGAAAAGCCTCTGTCCTTGGCGGCTCAATCCTGATTGCAATAGGCCTTGAGATTCTTATAAAAAGCTTTATTTCTTGACTTTCGGCCTCTTGGCCTGACAGATAAGCTGTGTCATGGTCCCCATCGGGCAGTAGACGCACCAAGTGCGGGGTCGGAACAGAGCCATAGTTATTATTCCAAGCACAGTAGAAGTCAGCATAACACTGTAGAAACCGAACGAGAACTGGGCCACCCAAGGTGCCACACCGCCGTGGTATGCCCACTGCCAGGGGAGCTTTATGCTCCACAGAAGCTTAACATGCTGGCTTAAGGGGCGCTCTCCGGAACCTACCAGGTATGTGACCCACAGCATATTGCCGAACATGATCATAAAGAAGGTCAGAAAACCATAGCGGAACCACTTCTTATGTAGGAACACAGGGGGCTTCCGGTTGGCAGAAAGCTTGAGCTTCTTGCCCAGTAGCGAGAACAGCTGTCCGCGGCCGCAGAAGAGGTTGCAGTACATCTTGCTGCCACCGAATATGGCAATCAGGAGTGGGAGCATAAAGCAGAGCATCCCCAGCCATGCGAACAGGATGTTGAAGAACCCCAGGATCAGGTAGGTGGCAGAAAAAATCCAGAGATAGTCGTACCAGTGCCTCTTCATGCTGTCATCTCCCCTACCTCTATGATAGCGGCAGGACATTCGGCAGCGCACCGGCCGCACCCTATGCAGAGAGCTTCATCAACCTGGGCATAGAGTCCCTTGTACACCTTTATCGCTCCCTTTGGGCACACCTTCACGCAGCATCCGCAGGCCACACAGTCAGCCTGGGCTACACGGGCCTTTCTTCTCTTCTGCAGTTTTTCTTCCATCATTTTCTTGCCGTCTGCCTCTTATCATAGTATACTATAAGTGTATGGAAAATAAAAGATTTTTTATCGTAAGCGCAGCAGTGCTTGCAATCGGAATAGTTTTGTCAGGGCTCTCAATCGCCTTTGGTATAAAGGCTCTCAAGGCAGACCAGCGGACAGTATCGGTCCGGGGACTTTCTGAGCGGGAAATCGAGGCAGATCTGGCAGTATGGCCAGTGACATTCACCTTAAGCGGCAACGACCTTTCACAGCTCAGGCAGGACATTGTGAAAAAGACAAATATCATCATTTCCTTCCTTAAAACCCATGGACTCAAGGAGTCTGATTTTACAGTCAAAGAGCCGGCAATCACCGACACAACCACCGATCCATACATGGACCAGACCAGAAAGAGAGACAAATATTTTGCAAAAGTTGTTGTCTTTGTCCGCTCATCTAACATCAATGCAGTGAATGCTGCCCTTTCTGTCTCCATAGATCTTATGGACTCAGGAATAGCCCTTTCCCACGACTATGACAGCCGGGTTGAATACCTGTTCACAAAGCTCAACGACATAAAACCCCAGATGATTGCCGAGGCCACCCAGAATGCCCACAAGGCGGCAGAGCAGTTTGCTCACGATTCCGGCAGCAAGGTAGGAAAAATCAAGAGGGCAAGCCAGGGGCTCTTCTCCATCGACGATGCGGCACCAGGACTTCCTGAGCGCAAGAGTGTGCGGGTTGTCACCACCGTGGAGTACATCCTCTCTGATTGAATACGCCTTATATCATCCATAAAAAATTTTTATAACTCAGCGCTTTTTTCAGAAATTATTTGACATATTGGCAATCTCATACTAAAAATGTTGTATGAAAGATACATTTATGGCTGTGTTCATATGCAGTCTGCTGCTGGCTATAAATGCATTTATCCTCATCCGGTCCGAGAAGAAGGAGCATATCCGCTCTGCCCAGGAGGCACTTCTCAAGGACTCTTACCGTGCCACCTTTGTAGTCCCATCCCAACAGGATAACAGCTTCAGAGAGGGCCACAGCATGCTCTTCGACTATCTCCAGGCCTCCATGCTGTTCAACCTGCGGGCCATGAAACAGGATGTCTACACCGACACAATAAAAGATGTCAAAGTCTCCAACTACAAGCGGCACCGCAGACGCCGCTGGCTCTATATTCTGCTCCATCCACAGTGCCTGCGCAAACCGTATCTCTACACCCATCAGCAGCGCCGCCGCCAGATGCAGAAAGGAATAAAAGCGTAATATAAAAGGTTTTGTTATTTCTCGGCCATGGCCCTGATAAGACCCAGGACCACATGCCGCTCGTAGGGAGTCATCTTCTGGACCTGGTCAGCTATCTTGCGCACTTCGGGGGCATAGCGGGAAATCGAGGCGGGATGGGAATCCTTCCCTGTCACCAGGAACTCAACCGAGACACCAAGGACCTTGGCTATCTTGACCGCCGACTCGGCCGATGGCATGGAGCTGTGGGTGCTCAGATAGTTGTCGATAGTCTGCTTGTTCACGCCCGACTTCTCGGCCAATTCCCGCACTGTCATACCCGTGTACTGGAGTTCGCTTTTCAGGTTTTCTTTGAATCCCATAGTGGTATGATAGCCTAATTTACATATTTTTCGCTTGATTTTATGTAATATATATTATCTAAAGACTTACTATATGTAATTTTACATAATTTGCAGATAGGTGGCTTTTACACCACATTTCACATGCCATAATCGGGGCATGAAGTACTTAGAGGAAGTAGACCCGATCATTCTAAGCGGCATTTGGAGCACCGGCAGCCAGACAGTCAAAATCTATCAGTTCATCGATTTTATTATATTTCAAATGGATGACACCATAGGAAGCGCAAAGATCAGAGACATAGTGGGCAGCGGGGACATCCTGGAAATTACATGGCCTGAGGTCATAAATCAGCAAGGGAGAGCATCTGGAGCGGTACATCGGACACTCATCAAGGTGGTGGATGAAAATCACCTTGAGCTGGTGGACGATACAGTGCATGAAGCGGGAAAGCCGGTGGTGCACAAGACCCGCGGGGGCAAGTGGGTGCGTAGTGATTGAAAATGATTAGATTTTATGATATAAAGAAAGAAATTATTAATTTTACATAAAAAAGGATGGATAAATGAAAAAGGTTTTATTTTTTTTAATGTTAGGTTCGATAGTAACAACACTTTGGGCAGACCCAGCAACAGTTTCTGTTTCTCAGACTTTTCAAGCTGGTAATAAAGTCTTAAAACCTAATATGATACCTACTACAACTGTAAAAGATAAAAGTCTCAGAGTTAGGTACGATTTTACTGTTAAACCTAAATATACTTCAAGCGAGCAAGCAGTTATTCTTTGTCGTATTACAGTACCAAAAGATATTAAATTTACTTTAAGTGAATTTGATGGGGTTGTTGTTAATACTGATGACACCCCATGTATAACAAAGGACGGCAACTCTTTTGTTATACTTCTGCCAAAAAAAGTAAATGCCACAGCTCACGTAACATTTGACATAGACAATAAGAAACTAGGAACAGATATAAAAGCAGTAAACTTTGAATTCACCCATTATCAGCGACCTCAAATCTGGACAGGAAGAAACATGATTGGAATAGCTGTTGGTACTGCAGCTGGTATAACTACTGGAATTCTGTCGAGTGGGAATGTTCCGCTGGCTATAACAGTAGGTGTTATTGTAACAACAATTACTGATGTGGCCATTTACAAATTATCCAAAAAGACAATAGGTGAAGTTATTAAGAAATATGAACCAACACCCATGCCTTTTTCTAGCAAACATCTTCAATTTTCCTATATAGGATATTAATAGAAACAAAGTAATGCTAAAAAAACAAATATTTGGATTATTATTTATCTTTATTTCTTTTGAAGTGTTCGCCAATGATAATACATTAGAGCAGGACAATCTCTATGAAGAGATCTACAAAGATATCTATGAAGACATCTACGAAGATATCTATGGGGACATTTATGGGGATATTGAGGATAGCATCTTATTAGAAGATGGTATTTATGACAAGTTCTTGGAAAAAGTATTAACAATCAATCCTAGTGAAAGGCACAGATTTATTGAGTACTATTCTAACTGGTATTTTTCAGGGCAAAAAGATGATTTTGTCACTTATACCCAAATGAGAGCAGAAAAAGAAAAACAGATAGAAATGGGCTGGGAAAAGGCAGCGGTAAAATTCGGTATTGGAACAAGTATAATAGCATCAACTTGGCTTGTCGCTTTCATTTTACCAGGTGGAACTTTTTGTCAAGCTGTTGTTCTCACAGTGGCAAACAAATTAAACCCTGTTGAAATATCTTTGGCAACTGCACTAGGAGGAATAATAAATCTTGGGCGAGCTATATATGAGGGTAAATCGGGAAAAGAATTAGTTTATGATACATTAGATGGTGCTAGTGATGGATATTTAATTGCCGTTATTACTTGTGAAATCAGTGGAATAACAAAAGCTTCTGTGTTAATGAAAGAAGCCAAATCAGCAAAAGCTTTTACCGGAACAAAAACAGTATTTGATAATAAAGTTTATGATGCCAATGGAAAGTATCTAGGCGCTTATAAAGGGAATGTTGAAAAAGTAAATGGTCGTGAAATAATAAATAAAGAGTTTGTTAATTCTCAGAAGAATGGTATTACATATAAATATTTCCTTGCAGATGATGGAGAAGGAAATTTTTATAGAATTGTAAATCCAGACTTTGAACCATATAAACTAGTAAATAAGGTTTATCACCCACCAAAATCTCTTTGGAATAATACAAACAAAGCAAAAGAATGGTGCAAAAAAGAATATCTCAAAGATTTACAAGATCCGAATGTCGAGAAAATACTAGGTATTACGAAAAAAGAAGCTGCAATGCGTTTACAATTTGAAAAAGGTAATCTAAATAATTTAAGAGATCCGTCTTTTATGAAAGCTAACAACATTTCCGAAAAAGAAATAAATTCATTTTTGGAACATTACAGCCAAGGGGCATGGCATCATTTACCATCTAGTGGTGATCTTATTTATATACCCGACAACATACATAAAGCTGCTAGACATACAGGCGGAAATTCTTTTTGGGGTGAAAAACTGGAGGAAATAGCATGGTAAAATGGATTAATTATATACCGCTGAAAGACTCTTTAGATAATTTTGAAAAAACATTTAATGTCAACCTGCCAAATGATCTGAAAGATATAATTAATAAATTCAACAAAGGACTACCTGTTCCCAATAAGTTTATACTAGCAGATGGTACAAAAGTAGAATTTGGCCAGATGCTCTCATTTAACAGAAATGAAGTTTTTTCTGTTTATAATTCTTTTATGGACGAGATGAAAGAAAGAAGTTTAATACCTTTTGCTATGACAAAAAATAGTAGTTTTATTTGTTTAAAAAATAATCAAGTAGTTTTATATAATTCACAGTATGACAGTGAAAAAGAAGTTTGTTCCTCTGTTTCAGAACTATTAAACATGTTACAGGAAGATTAGATGATTAAACTTCAAAATGTCTCTAAATCATTTGGGAATAAAACAGTAGTCAATGACCTAACTTTAGAAATACCCGAAGGAAAAATTTTTGGTTTTCTTGGCCCTAATGGCGCAGGCAAATCCACTACAATAAAAATGATTTCTGGAATTGAAAAACCTGATTCTGGTGAAATATTTATAAACAATATTGACATCTTAAAAAGTCCATTACTTGCTAAAACTCAGATTGCATATGTTCCAGATGAGCCTGTTTTTTATTCTCATATGACCGGTATCCAGTACTTGAATTTTATTTCTGATATCTTTGGAATATCTGTCGAAGAAAGAAAAAAAAATATAGAGGAATATGCTGATGCCTTTAATTTTTTAAATGAATTGAAAGAATTTACCAATAATTATTCTCATGGTATGAAGCAAAAACTATCTTTAATTTCTGCGTTTATACACAATCCAAAGGTAATTATATTAGATGAACCAATGGTTGGGTTAGATGCAAAAGCAGCAAAAACTGTTAAACAACTCTTAAAAGATTTTACGCAGAAAGGTAATACTGTCTTCTTTTCAACCCATGTGATGGATACTGCTGAACGTTTCTGTGAATGCTTAGCTATTATCAGCCAGGGTAATTTAATTTTTACTGGTACATTCGATAACTTAAAAAATATTATGGGTGAAAACAATTCAACACTAGAAGATTTATTCCTTGAATTAACAGAAGCTGAAAAGAAATGAGATTATTTCAAATCAAGAATTTATTGTCAATTAGAAGCAATTATCATCCAGTTTTGAATAAACTCTTTAAAACCTATAAGAGTAAGACAATTACCTTGATCATTAATTCATTAATGGGATTAAATTACATCTTTTTATTATCCGCCTTGTCCATTGGATTATATTTCTTTTTTAGCATTAAAGAGGGTACCGAGATATTGTTGTCATCCTCAAAGTTAGTTTTATTAAGCTCAATTATATTTACCACGCGTTCTGCATATAACATTTTATATTCTGGTTCAGATCAAGCACTCTTAAAAGCGCTCCCAGTACACCGGAACGAAATAATTATCGCAAATACTATTTATTATTATTCTAGTCAAATTATCATTTCGCTTTATATTTTTACCGTTGCTTTTCTTGCAAATGGTTCTTTTAATTTGCAATTTACTATTATTTTTATTTTATTCATAATTATAGTTCCACTAATTGGAATAATACTTTCATTCTTTTTGTCTTGTGTAATTCATTTAATCATATCCCACATTAAAAAAAACGAGCAGAAAAAGAATTTATTTTATATTAAAAAATCTCTTTTATTTAGCTTAATACTATATGAACGTAATAATTTTTTTCTATTTTCCCTGCTAATTACTGAATTTGTGTCGTTTATTTTCTTATACATTTATATTCTTTTTATTAGTCTACGAACAAACATTACTATTATTGAAACCTTACTGATATTTCCCGCTATAACGATGATAAATATTTCTAGCTTTTCAAGAGAAGGTTCTTATCATAATACTTTGGAGTCTTTTCCAATTCCCAAAAAAACAAGAATTCTTTCAAAAGCATTGTTCTTTTATATTTTACACCTTCCATTATTATTTATTTGCTTCTTCGTGACATCTTTAAAATCAAATAATAATTTATTTCTTTTGACACTCATCCCTACTAGCATTCTTTTTATCAATACTGCTTTATTTGGATTAGCTCATGATAAGAAAGCCCCAAAAATAGATTGGACTAATCCTAAAGAAGTATTTCAAATTAATCTCCCCCATTTATTTTTAAATATATTTCTTGGTATATGTACAGCATTACCTATTTTTCATTCTGATTTACTTAATATTAGCCCTATAACAGGATTATTAACCGCTATCATTTTTAATTTGGTTATTTTTATTTTTAGATTTAAGAGAATTTTACCCATTGGATGATTCTTTTATTTCGTTTTTCATTTTTTTATATGCTTTTGCTACATCAATGATATAACGAATCTCATTTTCAGAAAAATCTTTAATACAATTAACCAGCTGGCGAGTTGTTTCAGATGTTTTTACTGGAACTAATGATTCATCCAGTGAAGTTTTAAGTAATTTATTAAGATCTAACCCAAACTGATCGGTAATTTTTTTTGCATATTCGGCTTGTGGGAAAATATGATGTTTAATCCAATATGATAACCTACTTCTACTTACCCCTATTCGTCTTGCTAATTCGGCCTGACTCATTCCGTTTTCAGCCATATAACTTTTTATTAGTAACCAAATATCTGATACTGCCATTTCCTTTTGCTCCTTATATATAAATATATTTATATATAAGGAGGGTAATTATTGTCAAGTATTTTTTACACCATGTATTGACAATCAAAAATTTTTAGCATATTTTTTATTCACATTAGAATTAGTATTGAAAATCTATTTAAAACAGGAGGCCATATGGCTGTAAATTTAACTGGAACTTGGACTAATAGCAATGGGAAGGACGGCGATATAGTAGAAATCATTTCTATCCCTGGTGGCATCTTTATTCACAATCACAACCATAAGCCAGGACAAGACTTTGAAAATTTTGGCTTTGCAAAGATGCCTGAATATTTGGAAATCAATAGCACTTTTGATGTTTCTTGGACCGACACCTATAGCAGCAAGGGTAGAGAAAAAGGAATAGTTCATCACACAAAAATCCAAGTCGTATCCCCCAATCAGCTAAAACAAATTGATGACTCACCGATTACCCCCAGGTACCCAAAAAACAAGCATCAAACTTCTTATGGGAAATGGAAACGCAATTAGAGTTACTTAGATTAGTTTTCATCAATCCCCGTGGTAAATACACCACATATTGTGCTATAATCTGCCAGTAGGAGGAGCCTATGGGCAGACACAGCACTATCGAGAGCATCGCAAGGATGCTACAGATCGTAAAACTCATGAGCCAGGAGGGAGGTGCCACCTTATCCGAAATGGAGAAGGCCACCGATATAGACCGCTGGACTATCAAGGATATGATAGACAGTCTTGAGTCTATGAACACTGACGGTAAAGGGCTCTGCATCACCGAATATAAAGACCCAAACGACAAGCGTAAGACCTACTACCAGATAGACCGCAAAAGCCTATGGACACTCACCCTCCCTGGATTAAGCCTTTCAGATGATGAGGGGATGCTCCTGGCCCTTATGATGAGCCAGTCCCAGCAGACACCGGTGCTTAAAGCTGCCGCCCAAGGACTCCAGACCAAGCTCAGTTGGTTCAAGGATGCCCAGAACTACCAGATTTATAATGTCAATGCCACAGAAAAGATTATCAGCGAGGAAGCCAAAGAAGCGGTGGGTGTAATCCTTAAAGCAATACAGCAGAATAAGTGTCTGAGCTTTACCTACGACAATGCGGGCAACAGCAAACTGGCAAGGCGAGATGTAATGCCTCTCTATATGTTTGTTTATGACGGTGGCCTGTACCTGAATGCACAGAAGCTGGAGGATGGTGAGCTCCGTACCTTTGCAGTCGAGCGTATTCAGGATGTTCCCAAGATTACCTCTCCCAGAAAAAGACCAAAGCCACTCCCCTATGACGGCCGGCTGGAAGATCCGTTCGGGCCATTCTGCGAACATAAGGGATTCACCTTCTCTGTCACCTTCGATTCCTGGCAGGGCTGGTACAATATGCAGAGACGATGGCCAGACAGCATTAAAGTAAAACGTAATCCCGATGGCACCTGCACTCTCACAGCCAGAACCCGTGGACTCCATGTAGTAAAAAAATGGATTATGGGACAAGCCAAGAACGTCAAGAAAATCGAGCCAAAATGGCTTAGGGACAAAATCCTTGAAGAGATAGATGCGATGACATCCTCTGTCCGCCAAAACTAAGTGGTAAAATTTTCACACTTTTTTAAAACTCCGTGGTAGTTATACCACATATTTCATCTTATGCTCCTATCAGAAGGAGCAAATATGAAACTTTTTATTGCCATTCTTTTCGTTACATTTGCATTTGATGCCTTGGCGGAGCAAGCGCCATATCTTGTTACCGAGCAGTTTGTCGCCACCCCGTGGTTCCGTTATATCAAGTCAGATACCCTTACAATAACAGCCAAGAACAGAACGCAGAAAGTGAAGTACTGCTTCGCTGTAAAAGGAACAACTGACTCCTCTGCAACAATAGATTGCAAGATAGCTTTTCCAAAAGATATAGATGTTGATTTCTTATCCTGTTCCGGCATCCTCAAGATAGGCATTACCGGCAAGAAGAGTATCCTGATGGAGACCAGCTATGTGGAGGGTGGGAACAGGTACTTCGAATTTCTGATTCCTCAGAAAGACAATATCAAAGGATTCGTCGAACTGTCGCTTACCATTCCTTACTACTATAAAAACAGGAACATCCAGGTGGAAGCCCTCCCCTTCAAGCTTATTGCCGACACATCGACTGTTTCCGAAGAGGATTCATCATCAGAAACGCATAATACTGTTCAGAATAAATTCAGCCAGCTTAAGATAAGCTGTGCCCAGACGCCTCTGGACAGTTCTTCGGCTCGTTTCAACCTGTATGTCAAATAAGGAGTAATATAATGAAAAAATTCTTAATTTTTGCAAACATAGTGCTGATTGCAGCACTGGCTTTTGTGGCTGTCACTCGGTTTGGAGGCACTGCAAGCGGATCTAAATATGAGATGCCTAAGTTCGAGAACTCAAAGGTAGTACCCACTTTCAACTATAACCTGGACAAAGAAATCCTTGATGCAATGGATACAGCAGAAAAAGCCGCACGCCAATCTGCCGAGCGGGAGATTGATCTCTGGATACAGGAGCTCATGGGCCGTTCCGAACTATTTATTGACGATTATTTCAAGCTGTTAAATGTTAAAGGTAGAGAGACCATCGCGGTGTACCATTTCATCGCAAACAAAATTATAAGCGGGCATCCCACAGCTGCAGAAGCCCACATGAAGGCACTGGAGAAGGAAATCTCTGCCCATGTCATCATGCCCGAAGTGGCACAGCAGCGGGTTGAGGCTATCACCAACAATACAGTGGCCGCATACATGAAGGTGCTGGACAACCAGTTCAAGGAGATACAGGAGAAGCACAACATTCCTACCCCCGTGTGGAACAAGCATATTTCCAGATTGTGCGGACTGACTGCCGAGTTCGAGACCAAAAGCGTCCCTATATCAGCAAAGATGGTGCTGGCATCCCTTGGTGTGCTGACCTTCAAGGCAATGACTCCAATTATTACAAAAATCGGCCAGAAGGTTGGACAGAAGCTGGCCGTCAAGGCAGGTACAGAAGCAGTAGGAGCCACAGGGGCAAAGTCCCTTGGCAAATTTGTTCCGGGAATTGGCATGGGAATTGCCATTGTAGTAATTATATGGGACCTGTGGGACTACAAGAACACAGCCGACAAAGGAAGACGCGAGCTCAGAGCAGGCTTTGCCGAGTACTTCCAAGGTCTAAAGGCAGAGCTCCTTGGCCCCACCGAAGACAGCATCATGGGTTCTATTGTCATGTGGGAGAATGCCATAAGAGCCAAGCTGTGATATCCGGAGAACAAGATGAAAACCTTTATAGTGTGCATGGGATGTGCAATGTGCTATATCTGCGGTATAGGCGTATGCTACTTTAATTTCAAAGTATTCTTTACGTGTTATTGCATCATGGTCTTAGTCACCGCGCTGACGATAGATGATTAAATCCATATTTCCTAGATATGGTGCTGTTACACCACATATCCTGCGATAAACTCACTCAAAAAAAGGAGAACAATATGAAAACCAATTTCAAACAGGCGGTGCTTGCCACAGCCTTTATCCTGCTCTGCTCCACAGCATTTGCCCAGAAGGTGGGGGACGAGACCACCAGGTTAAGCGAAGTGAACGGTATGCCTCAATGGGAGAAGTGTACTGTAGATACTATAAGCGAATATGAATATGACAGCCAGGGAAGAATTATCTCCATAAAGCATGAGTATTCTGAACTTGGCTCCTACGAGACTGTCTATGGCAGAACAGATACAGGAACCTTCCAGTACGACAGTGCGGGCAATATCATCTCCTGTAATCTTGCATTCTGGGGTCAGCAGTTCGAGATCGGAGAATCCACCTTTTATGATTTCAGCAAAACATTCACTTATAATGACAAAGGTGATGTGATATCGCAGAATGTGGACTTTACTCTTGCTACAGGCAATGAGAAGTATAAGGGAGCGCGTGAATATAAGTATGAGTACGATAAAAATGGCAATGTGTCTGCCATTAAGGCCAAGATAAACGACAAGCCCGAAGTCACCTGGCCTTTCGCCTATAAATACAACGATAAAGGCGAGGCAGAATATGTGACAAGCCCCGACTTCGGCTCGTTCAAGCTGGATAACTGGCATATGGAGCTGAAGGGATGGAAGCCGGTGCCATGCCTCCATTACGAAAACTTTTTTGCTAATTTCTGGCCTTTGACATATCGCAACCCCGGAATCTTTACGCTTAATATGACCGAGTACGACCAGACCGGAAACAAGACTGGGGAACTGATCTCGACCGATGCATTTGGAGATCCTGGCTCCCTTTATATAATGGACAACTCCGGAAGACCTGTCCATTATATGGAAATAAAAGGTCTTTTTGGGGACATGGGAGAGGCTATAAAAGCATGGGAATACTACAATTCATGGAATGCCAACTACGAATATGACGCAAAAGGCAATATATCGCGCAACACAAAACAGGGCTGGCCTTATGCCTATTCTTATGAATACGAATATGACGATGCCGGCAAGGTGAAAAAAGAGATAAAATACTTTGTCCGCCCGATGTGATCGTCTGATGAAAAATCTTCTGCCCCCACTCTTTATATAATGATGAAAAAAGTATATTATAGGTGTCATGTTAGACATAAAATTCATCAAGGAACACCTTGAGCAGGTTAAGAAGAACATCAAAGACAGGAACATGGTGGCCGATGCCGACCTTGTTGTCAAACTATACGACGAAAAGAACGCCATGCAGCAGAAGCTGGATTCCCTCCGCCAGCAGCGTAACGAGAACGCCGCCAAGATGAAGGGCAAGCTGGAGCAGGATGTGCGCACTGTGCTGATTGCCGAGGGCAAGAAGCTTAAGGAGGACATCGCCGCACTGGAGAAAGAGTTCGAGGAGAAGGACAAGGCTTTCAAGGTTGCCATGATGGACATTCCTAACATGGCCCACCCCGATGCCCCGATCGGCAAAGAGGACAAGGAGAACCTTGAGGTCAAGAAATGGGGCAACATCCCGCAGTTCGACTTCCAGCCAAAGGATCATGTGGAGCTCTGCGAGGCTCTGGACCTGGTGGACTTTGAGACCGCGACCCGGGTTTCCGGCACCAAGTTCTACTACCTTAAGAACGAGGCTGTAGTCCTGGAGCTGGCCCTGACCCGCTATGTCATGGACATCATAATGAAAGAGGGTTTCACCCCGTTCATCACCCCGGATGTGGCCAAGGAAGAGGTTGCAGCCGGAATCGGATTCAACCCGAGGGGCGAGGAAAGCAACATTTATACAGTAGAGGGAACCGGTACCTGTCTGGTCGGAACTGCCGAGATCACACTGGGCGGCTACTTCGCAGGCAAGACCATCGATGCAAGCAAGCTCCCTATAAAGATGGCAGGCCTTTCCCACTGTTTCCGCCGGGAAGCAGGCGCCGCCGGCCAGTTCTCCAAGGGCCTTTACAGAGTGCACCAGTTCTCCAAGGTGGAGATGTTCATCTACTGCCTGCCGGAGAAATCTGACGAGATGCACCAGTATATCCGCTCTGTTGAGGAGAAGATCTTCCAGGGGCTGGATGTCCCATATAGAGTTGTGGACACATGCACCGGAGACCTGGGTGCATCGGCATACCGCAAGTACGACCTTGAGGCATGGATGCCTGGCCGCGGCGACTATGGCGAGATAACCAGCACTTCCAACTGCACCGACTTCCAGGCACGCCGCCTCGGAATCAAGTACAAGGACGAGAACGGAACAGCCTATCTGCACATGCTTAATGGCACAGCCATGGCTCTGACACGGGCTATGATCGCCATAATCGAGAACAACCAGCAGGCAGACGGCTCTATCCTGATTCCAAAGAACCTGGTGCCATACACTGGATTCGACAGGATCGTACCTAAAAAATAATTATGGGAACACTTGGGGAACTGCTTCCTAACTTCATGCACTTTGACTCTGTAGAGAGTGCAAACCTGATCCTTATGCTGGGAACTATCCTGTTCCTGGGGGCCATAGGGGGCAGGCTGTTCCAGAAGCTCAGGATTCCCCAGGTAGTAGGCTACATCGTAATAGGTATTCTGATAGGCCAGTCGGGTCTGCAGGTGCTTAATGCCGATGTCGTCACCACACTCACTCCCCTTTCCAACATGGCTCTTACCCTGATCGGCTTTATGATCGGCGGCGAGCTCAAGCTGAACACTATAAAGAAATATGGAAAGCAGTTTGTGGGCATCCTGCTGATGGAGGCGGTGATTCCATTCATAGTGGTCACCATTCTGGTTACTGCAATCTCCATCGCAATCACAGGCAATGTTCCGGTATCCATAGCCATGGGAGGCATACTGGGTGCCATATCCTCGGCCACAGCCCCGGCAGCCACCACCGATGTGCTAAGGGAGAACCGCACCAAGGGACCGCTTACCACCATTGTATACGGCATAGTTGCTATGGACGACGCAGTAGCCCTTATACTTTATGCGGTGGCTGCCTCGGTGGCCTCTGCCCTGCTGGGCAGCCGGGCCGGGTCTTTCCTCTACCAGATAGCCCTGCTTGGCTACGATGTGTTTGCCTCTATCATAGTGGGCTCTATCTTCGGCTTTATCCTTAGCATGTTCATCCGCAACGTGATGAAGGACGAGGGGCGTATCCTTGCTTTCTCGCTCGGTTCCCTGCTCCTTTCCACCGGACTTTGCGAATTCTTCAACTTAGACAACATACTGGCCGCCATGTCGCTTGGCTTCTTCATGGTCAACTTTGCCCCGGCCAAGACCCGGCCCGTCTTCTCCCTGACCGAGAAGTTCACCCCACCTATCTATGTACTTTTCTTCGTGCTGGTGGGAGCGAAGCTCAATATATGGAATGTCACTGCCTACATCGGCTTTATTGCAGTCCTCTATATAATCTGCCGTACTTTGGGAAAATCTATCGGTGCACGGATCGGCTCCAAGCTGACCCACGCCCCCGAGACTGTATACAAGTATCTTCCCTACTGCCTCCTGAGCCAGGCAGGTGTGGCTATCGGCCTTTCCATCGCCGCAGGGCAGGACTTTGCCGACACTATCGGCCCTACCATCATGCTAATAATCACTGCCACCACCTTTGTGGTGCAGCTTCTGGGCCCAATCTGTGTGAAGTACGGTGTCACCAAGGCTGGCGAATGTGGTCTGGACATTACCGAAGAGGATATCATGAAAGGGTGCTATGTCTACCAGGTGGAATCAGGCGGAATCAGGGTATGCGACAGAGATCACTTCACAGTAGTGCCTGAATACGAGAAGCTGACTACATTGCTCGACACATTCTCCAAGCACCATAACCAGAATTTTGTGGTCAAGGATCAGGATGGCAAGTTTGCAGGCCTTATAACACTGCAGAACCTGCAGGAGTCTATCCAGATGCTGGAGTTCTCCCAAGCTGTAATGGCTTTCGACATAATGGAGGAGAGCCCTGTCACCTGTACTCCCGACACCTCTATTCCCGATCTTTATAAACTGTATGAGACCTACGACACAGAAGCTATTCCTGTTGTGGACAAGGATGGCATAGCCTGCGGAGTGATGGAGAAGCCTGCTGTGCAGCGGTATCTCCGTTCCCAGGTGCTGGCGCTGCAGAAAAAGCTTGCAAGCTTAGGCTAAGGAGAAGCGATGGAAGCGATTACAGCTGTCATTCTGGGCATCATAGAAGGGCTTACCGAATTTCTTCCAGTCTCTTCCACGGGCCACCTGATTATTGCAGGCCGATTCCTTACCCTCTCTGACCCTGCATTTGAGAACATGTTCAATATAGTGATCCAGTTCGGAGCTATCCTGGCTGTGGTCTTCTACTTCTGGAACGATATTTTTCCATTCACACGGGATAAAGAGAAGAACAAACGGATATGGAAGCTGTGGGGGCTCATTGTGATAGCATTCCTGCCGGCGGCTGCGATCGGCGTGTTTATCGACGACTGGATGGAGGCCCACCTCTTCAACCCTGTGAGCGTGGCTATAGCCCTGATTACCGGAGCGGTGCTTATCTTTATCGCAGAGGCCAAGAGCAGCAGACGGCAGGGGCAGCCGGGGGCGGGCCTGGTTGCAGAACCTGATCAGATATCGGTAAAGCTGGCCCTGATTGTAGGGCTTTTCCAGTGCCTTGCTATGTGGCCGGGTATGTCCAGGTCTGCATCAACTATAATAGGTGCTGTGTTCTGCGGCTTTGCCCGCCCGCTGGCTGCCGAGTTCTCGTTCCTCTTGGGCATCCCGACCATAATGGGAGCCTCTTTCTTTAAACTTTTAAAAGCAGGCTTTGAATTTTCTGCATATCAGTGGGTCGTTTTGACACTTGGTACCGTTGTTTCATTCATCACCGCCCTGGTGGTAGTCAAATTCTTCATGGGCTACCTCAAGAAGTACAGCCTGAGGCCCTTTGCAATCTACCGCATAATCCTGGGCATCGCTGTCCTGATATTCTGCCTTTAATTAGAAATTTTTGCTTCCCTGCACCAATCCCCTTGATTTTGGCCCTTTATATAAATATAATATTTCTATGAAAGCGCTGGAAAAGAAGATATTGGAAGAGGGGTCAATTCTTCCGGGCGGCATCATAAAAGTAAACTCATTTCTAAACCAGAACATCGACGTTGGTTTCCTTATGGAAATGGGGAAAGAGATAGCATCCTTATATTCAAAAGAAAAGATTGATAAAATCCTCACCATCGAATCCTCGGGCATTGCCATTGCAGTTGCGGCAGCTATGCAGATGGGGGTTCCAGTGCTGTTTGCAAAGAAACATAAGCCATCCAATATTCCGGGAAAAGTGCTCACCGCCCCTATCCATTCCTATACCCATAACAACGACTACACAGCAGTTGTCTCTGCCGATTTCCTCAAGGAGGGAGAACGGGTCCTGCTGGTGGACGACTTCCTGGCCAACGGCGCCGCACTCGAGGGGCTTATCGAGATAGTGAACCAGGCAAAGGCTGTTGTGGTGGGAGCTGCCATCGCCATAGAGAAGGGATTCCAGGAGGGCGGCAAGCGGATAAGGGCAAAAGGAATCAGGGTCGAATCCCTGGCAATTGTGGAATCAATAACAGATAATTCTGTTACATTCAAATAAAAAATCAAGGAAAAAAGAGGGGAAAAATGAAAAGATTTTTAATGATCTGTTTAATTGCATTGGTTGCAGTTTCTGCATTCGCAGGCGGATCCAAGGAAAGCGCTGCACCAGCAGCTGATGGCGAGTTTGCGAACATCAAGATCGGCTTTATCTTCCTGCACGACCCGGCATCTTCAACTTACGACAACAACTTCTATCAGGCAGCTCTCCAGGTGCAGAAAGCACTGGGACTCTCTGACAGCCAGGTTATCTTCAAGTGGAATGTCGAGGAAGGAGCACCTTGCTACGAGACAGCATGTGATATGGCTGACGCAGGCTGTAACATCGTATTCGCCGACAGCTTCGGCCACGAGACCTATATGATTCAGGCTGCACGTGAATATCCAAACGTACAGTTCTGCCACGCAACAGGAACAAAGTCCAGGACAGAGGGCGTTGCAAACTTCCATAACGCATTCGCTTCTATCTACGAAGGCCGCTTCCTGGCCGGTATCGCAGCTGGTATGAAGATCAACGAGATGATCGCAGAAGGCAAGTTCACAGCAGACAAGGCAAAGATCGGTTACATCGGAGCATATCCATATGCAGAGGTAATCTCAGGCTTCACCTCCTTCTTCCTGGGGGCACGCTATGTATGTCCGACTGTGACAATGGAAGTGACATACACAAACTCATGGTTTGATATCGCAAAGGAGAAGACAGGTGCCGAGACCCTTATCAACGACGGCTGTATCTTCATCAGCCAGCACGCAGACTCCGAGGGAGCTCCTAAGGCATGCGAGGAGAAAGGGGTTCCAAACGTTGCATACAACGTAAGCACAATCAACCTGGGACCTAACACAGCTCTTATCTCTTCCAAGATCAACTGGGCTCCATACTACGAGATGATCATCAAGGCAGTTGCCAAGGGCGAGAGCTTTGCAACCGACTGGTGCGGAACTGTAGACACAGGTTCTGTAGAGCTTACCGAGCTTAACGAGAAAATCGCGGCAAAGGGAACAAAGGAAGCTATCGAGAAGGCCAAGGCTGACCTTGCTTCCGGCAAGCTCCACGTATATGACACAAAGAGCTTCACTGTAGGTGGAAGACACCTTACAGAGTACCTGGCCGACGTTATCGACAAGGGCGACTTCCAGCCTGAGACCAACGTTATTGTAGACGGCGTGTTTGTTGAGTCTGGCGAGCAGTTCCGCTCTGCTCCATACTTCGACATGCTTATCGACGGTATCAAGAAGTACGAGTAATTCTCGGGTTTTTTCGTGGCTGTACCTGCAATAGAGCTGAAAGAGA
The DNA here is from genome assembly GCA_017649605.1 of Spirochaetia bacterium. Lineage (GTDB taxonomy): Bacteria > Spirochaetota > Spirochaetia > CADAEX01 > CADAEX01 > CADAEX01. The sequence continues at coordinate 19,878 of JAGCGL010000134.1, read as the reverse complement.
TAACCAAGACTTTCGGCAGCGTTATAGCAAATGACAAGGTATCTCTCTCTGTCTACCGGGGAGAGATACTTGCTCTTTTAGGTGAGAACGGAAGCGGCAAGACTACCCTTATGAACATGATCTCCGGCATCTATCATCAGGATTCCGGCGAGATTTTCATAGACGGCAAGGAAGCTGTGATCAATTCTCCTAAGGATGCTTTTGCCTATAAGATAGGTATGATTCACCAGCACTTCAAGCTGGTGGATGTATTTACAGCCGCGGAAAATATTGTATTAGGAATCAGAAAGACCCTGGATCTGGCAGGAAGTAAGCGCAAGATTCAGGAGATATGCCAGAAATACGGCTTCGAGATAAACCCGGACCAGAAGGTGTACGACATGACTGTCTCGCAGAAACAGACTGTGGAGATTGTCAAAGTGCTCTACCGGGGTGCCGATATCCTTATCCTGGACGAGCCTACCGCAGTGCTCACCCCGCAGGAGACCGACCGCCTCTTTGCAGTGCTCCGGAACATGCGCTCCGACGGCAAGGCCATAGTAATCATTACCCACAAGATGCACGAGGTGGAGGAGCTCTCCGACCGTGTTGCAGTACTCCGCAAGGGACAGTTCATAGGTTCTCTCAAGACCAGCGAGACCAATGCCCAGGAGATGACCAACATGATGGTTGGCCACCAGGTTTCACTGAACATAGAGCGGCCTGAACCTGTGGATCCGAAGCCAAGGCTTGTGGTAGAAAACCTTTCTGTGGTGGACCAGGACGGCATAAAGAAGCTTGATAATGTTTCCTTTACCGCAAACTCTGGCGAGATACTGGGAATTGCAGGAATCTCGGGCTGCGGCCAGAAGGAGCTTCTTGAGTCCATAGCAGGGCTCCAGCCGGTGGAATCTGGCAACATCTTCTTTATAGAAGACGACGGCTCCAAGGAGCAGCTGATAGGGCTTGAGCCATTAAAGATAAAAGAGATGGGTGTAGCCCTCTCCTTTGTGCCGGAGGACCGGCTGGGCATGGGCCTTGTGGCAAACATGGACCTGGTGGACAACATGATGCTCCGCTCCTACACCAATGGAAAAAGTCTGTTTACAGACAGGAAATCCCCAACCAAGCTTGCAAAGCAGGTTGTAGACTTCCTGGAGGTCATAACTCCTAATGTGTTCACCCCGGTGCGCAAACTTTCGGGAGGCAATGTGCAGAAGGTGCTGGTGGGACGCGAGATCTCCAACGCCCCTTCCGTTCTTATGACAGCATACGCCACCCGTGGACTTGATATAAACTCATCGTACACTATCTACGAGATGATAAATATGCAGAAGGAACGGCAGGTGGCTGTCCTCTATGTAGGGGAAGACCTGGATGTGCTTCTTGAGCTCTGCGACAAGGTGCTGGTTCTGTGCGGCGGCAAGGTGTCGGGCATAGTAGACTGCCGCAACACCGACAAGCACACAGTCGGCGCACTTATGACACGGCTGGGAGGTACCAAATAATGATCTATATTTCCCGCCGCACCGATGTTTCGGTTAAAAAGGCAATAACCATAAAAGCGATAGCCATACTCCTTTCCCTGGTGGTATGTGCCCTTGTGCTCTTTGTCATGACCCATCTGAACCCGCTGGACATCTATATTGCCATGTTCAAGGGAAGCTTCTCCACACAGCGGAAGTTCTGGGCGCTGCTCCAGAATACTGCGATTCTACTCTGCATAGCCCTGGCTGTGACACCGGCATTCAAGATGCGGTTCTGGAACCTGGGTGCCGAGGGGCAGGTCCTTATAGGTGCCCTGACAAGCGCCACATTCATGTTCTATATCCAGGACAGCTGGCCAAGCTGGCTGCTGATTCTGGTCATGCTGGTAGCATCGGTTGCATCAGGCCTTATCTGGGCCGGAATTCCGGGCTACTTCAAGGCCAAGTTCGGCACCAACGAGACTCTGTTCACCCTTATGATGAACTATGTTGCGATCCAGCTGGTCAAGTTCTGCATCGCAGTGTGGGTGCCGAACGGCTCAAGCGTAATGGGAGTGCTCAACCGGCAGACCCAGTGCGGCTGGATCCCTCCCCTCTTCGGACAGAGATACCTTATAAATATCCTGACAGTGGCGCTCCTTACAGTGCTTATGTATATCTATCTTAAGTACAGCAAGCAGGGCTACGAGATTTCGGTAGTGGGAGAGAGCGAGAAGACAGCCCGCTACATCGGAATCAATGTTAAGAAAGTTATTATGCGGACTGCCTGCATAAGCGGTGCTATCGGAGGCCTTGCCGGCTTCCTGCTCTGCGCCGGAACAGGCCATACTGTGTCAGCAACTCTGGCCGGTGGAAACGGCTTTACCGCAGTCCTGGTATCATGGCTTGCCAAGTTCAACCCGTTCGGAATGATACTCACAAGCCTTCTCATCGTGTTCCTGCAGAAAGGAAGCGGCGAGATTGCCCAGGCGTTCCGGCTTTCTGACAACATATCGGATGTCACCACCGGTATCATTCTGTTCTTTATAATTGGAAGTGAATTCTTCACCAACTATAGAATTCACCTGAGGAGGAAGTGATGTTCGGTACTATTGCCTATCTTCTGGGCTCCTCAATCCGTCAGGGCATCCCGCTCCTCTTCGGAGCCACCGGCGAGATCCTCACCGAGAAGGGAGGACACCTCAACCTGGGAATCCCGGGAATAATGTATGTTGGCGGCATCTCCGGCATCATCGGAGGCTATCTCTACGAGCACTTCTGTGCAAACCCTAACCCTGCCCTGTGCATCCTTATACCGCTTCTGGCAACTATAATCGGCAGTGGCCTCATGGCGCTTATCTTCAGCTTCCTTACTGTGACACTCCGGGCAAACCAAAATGTAACAGGACTTACTTTGACCACATTCGGTATTGGTATCGGAAACTTCTTTGGCGCCTCACTTTTAAGCTTCTTCGGCGACAGCGGCTCTATCTCTCTCCTTACCATCGGAAGATGGTACAAGGCAACCCCTATCCCGGGGCTCGACTTCGGTTTCCTGGCCTACCTTGCAGTAATTATCGCTGTAGTCATAAGTATCTACTTAAACAAGACCCGGGCAGGCCTTAACTTGAGGGCTGTGGGCGAGAACCCTGCCACTGCCGACGCCGCCGGAATCAATGTGACAAAGTACCAGTACCTCTCCACCATCATCGGAGGAATTATAGCCGGACTGGGCGGCCTCTACTGGGTTATGGACTACACCGGCGGCACCTGGACCAACAACGGCTTCGGCGACCGGGGCTGGCTGGCTATCGCCATCGTAATCTTTGCCCTGTGGAAGCCTGTGCTGGGCATCTTCTGCTCATTCCTCTTCGGCGGTCTCTATATCTGCTGTATCCTTATACCTGGCCTCAGCTCTGCCGCAAAAGAGCTCATAACTATGGCACCTTATGTGGTGACAATCCTGGTGCTCATCATGACCAGCATAAAGAACAAGCGGGAGAACCAGCCGCCAGCCCACCTGGGACTCAACTACTTCCGGGAAGATAGATAAAATAGACGTCATAAGGAGGAAATTATGGCAAACAAATACAAAGGAACTCAGACAGAGAAGAACCTGCTGGCCGCATTTGCAGGCGAGTCCCAGGCTCGGAACAAGTACACCTACTTCGCATCACGGGCCAAGAAGGATGGCTTTGAGCAGATCTCTGCCATCTTCCTGGAGACTGCAGACAACGAGAAAGAGCACGCCAAGATGTGGTTCAAGGAGCTGGAGGGAATAGGCGACACCGCCGCAAACCTCAAGGCTGCTGCCGACGGCGAGAACTACGAATGGACCGATATGTACGAGGGTTTTGCAAAGACTGCCGAGGCCGAGGGCTTTAAAGAGCTGGCCGACAAGTTCCGGGCAGTGGGAGCTATCGAGAAGCACCACGAGGAGCGCTACCGCAAGCTGCTTGAGAATGTGGAGACTGCAAAGGTGTTTGAGAAGAGCGAGGTAAAGGTATGGAAATGCCGGAACTGCGGCCACATCGTGGTTGGCACCAAGGCTCCTGAGCTCTGCCCTGTATGCGCCCACCCGCAGGCCTACTTCGAGGTCAGCGCCGAGAACTACTGAGTATACTTGACTATGCATGCAAAGTGATGTAAAATGCATGCATAGGAGAAAAGTATGCCGTCATTACAGATAAGAAATCTCGACCAGGGAATATATGATTCCATTGTAGTCTTAGCTAAAGAGGAGAACCGGAGCATAGCCCAGCAGACAACTGTTCTCCTCCGCAGCGCACTCAAACTTGATGCAAAAGAATTACAGCTTAGGAATGCCCTCAAGACCATCAAAAAAATTCAGATAAAAGAACCACATCGCAGGTTCCCCACCTCCGAAAAACTGATACGGGAGGATAGGGACAGATGACTGTAGTATTAGATGCATCAGCCGCCATTGAGCTGATCAGAAAAGCGGAAAAAGCCGAACTGATAGAAGCATATCTGCTCCATTCCAATCTTATTGTTTCATCAGAATTATATAAAGCAGAATGTGCAAATGCGCTATGGAAGATGGCAAAAGCAGGCATGATAAAACATGGGGAGCTGAGCACTCTGCTTGAACAATGCCATAAACTTGTCTATTCCTTTATAAATATCGGAGATAATAGTACAGAATCGCTGTTCGAGGCTATCCGGCTTGGACATCCTGTATCTGATATGCTGTATTTCACTCTTGCCCGCAGGACAGGGGCAATTCTGCTGACTATGGACCAGCGGCTTACAAAAATATGCAATGAAAATGGTATAGACTGTCCATTGCTTAATACGATTTAACTCTGCAATAAAAAAGCCCAGCCAAATGGCTGGGCTTTTTTTTAAAACTTACCGTTCACCTGCAGGTATCAAGTTAAGACGCTGCCCTTTTATGGTTCCAGGACTTCCAAGATACAATTCAACACCATCGGCAGTTTCATACGCCTCAAAGTCGGAATCAAACGCCTTTGAAGGAGGAGAACCGGAATATCCATTTGAACTAGGAATAACTCTATCTGGGATATATTCACTGATTTTGCTACTAGAAATTCCTGACGGGTTATTATTTCTCATGTCAATGCTTATCAATCTGTTCGCTCCAGCGGGATGAGGGCTATTATCATCATTTCTAAGTTTATCAGTTGGGCTGTTGCTATAGTCATCGGTAAAGATAGTATTGACAACACCATTGTTCTTAACCTTCCACTGAGCAATAATAGCCCTGAGCTTTGTAGGAGTCATATAGAAGTTATGAGCAAACATCCAGTTCATATAGGTAACTCTGCTCAAATCCACTCCGCCTGGACTGAATGATATAGTCTCCAGTTTCTCGCACCGGTCAAACATATTCGCCATATTGGATACGCTATCAAAGCTCCAGCCTGAAAGATCAAGGTTCGTAACGTTATAGCAGAGGAAGAACATCTGAGACATATTTGTGACATACTGGGTATTGAATCCTGTCATATCCATAGTTGTATACTTATAACAACCTTCAAACAGGTTGTGGCAGTCACCATACAGATATACATCACCACCATAGTAATAGAATACAGTGTTGCTGCTGCTGTCATACCAGTAGGCGAAGCTTCCCAGGAAGGTTTCTCCCTCTACATTTGCAGGGTATTCTCCGGTTCCCGGATCCCGTTTCAGTGGGCCGTCTGCCTTTCTGAATGTGGCACCAGGCTGTGCATAAGTATCATGCAGTTCTGTTATTATAGGCTTCATGTATTTGACCGGGTCTGAGATGTTGACTGGGCCTGGGGCAGTTATACGCAATGTTGAAGTCTGCACAGATGTAATCTGATAGTTAGTGGCGTAGAAACCTGTCTTAAGGGCCAAAGTACCCTGTCTGATAGTGTAGTTTCCTACAGCCTCGCCTTCCGGAGTTCCTGCATTGTCTCGGGTAAGGCTGCCGGAGAAGACTGTAGTTTTCCAGCTGTCAACATCCTTAAGTGATGCTGGAGTCGGCTCAAAGTCAAATTCAGGATCATCGTCATCCTTTACCTTGCTTGTAGGATATATTGTGATTACAACCGGGCATGGGGTAATTGTAAATGTCTTGGAATTGTCAAAAGCTATTTCATAGTTTGTCGCATAATTTCCCTGAAGCGTCAGATTACCCTGAGTGATGGCATAATCGCCTACCACATCTCCAGCAGCTCTGCTCAGCTTTGTACTTCCAAAGGCCGACGCCTGATCAACAATAGGGTCTGTGGCAAAGGTGTAATTTGCCGGATCAGCTGCACCATAAATTCTGCTCTGGCCAGTTGAAGGGATGACAGCCAAAGCTTTTTTATTTATGGTCAAGGTTGAGTTGACAAATGCAATAGTATAATGCTCTGCATTTGTACCGGTAAGAGCCAAAGTTCCCTGCCTGATGGCATAGGTGCCTACATTGCTGCCAGGATCCCGGGTAGGTTCACCTGTAAAGCTGAGACCTGCTGGAAGAGCTTCGGTTGGAGTGTATGAGAGAACAGGATCATCATCTCCATAGAATTTACTCTGGGCATTTGCATTTACAGTAATTATGTTGTTGTCGGTGATTGAGAGGGTGCCGTTTATAAAATCAATGCTGTAGTTGTCCACATACCTTTCTCCGGCACCATCGGTTGCAGTGCTCATAGCCAATGAGCCTTGCCTTATGGCAAATGATCCTACAACGCTCATGTCTGCGGCATCGCATTCCAATGCTCCTGTGAAAGCAGAATCCGGCAGACTAAGATCGTTAGTATAGGTGAGTGTCGGGTATTCCGAGTTGAATACTCTGGTGAAGGAGGTGGCTGTCACAGTGACAGTTTTAGGTTTGATAGTAAGAGTTGCAAGGTTGCCGCTGCCAGGTGTAATTTCGTCAAAGGCAAGGTGATACGGCCTGCCGTCTGTAGCAGAACCGGAGAGAGCCAATGTTCCCGGCTTGATATAGTAATCGCCCGCAGTCTTTCCAGGATCGCGGGAAAGAGCACCGTTTAGGGAAAGCCCTGCCGGAAGTGCTGCCGGGGTTAATGTAAATGAGAATATAGGATCAGCTTCTCCATAGAACTTCTCGAAGCTTATTGCTCTGACTAAGATCTCGCCCATAGGGGCAATATGGAGAGTAGCAGGAGTAAATTTAATCTTCCAGTCTCCGGCATCAGTTCCTGCCAGAGCCAATGTTCCCTGGCTGATTGCATAATCTCCGGTTTCTTCTCCAGGTGTACGGGCAAGCTTACCTTCGACAGTGATACCGATAAGCTGCAGAGATTCTTTGCTTGGAGCTATATAATAATCCAATTCCAGTGGATCAGGGTCGCCCTGGAATTTATCCTTGTTCTTGGCAATGACAGTTACAATACCTTTCTCGTAGATAGTGAGCTTGGCTCCGATAAAAACCAATGTATATTTGGGACCATTTTCTCCGGTAAGAGCCAGTGAGCCCTGCTTGATCTCATACTCTCCAGCCTCTTCTCCTGCAACCCGGATCAAGTTTCCTGTGAGTTCCACTCCCGGTGGCAGCTCCTGAGGAATATGGGTATAGGTAAATTCCGGATCAGGCTCTATCCTTCCCTGAGGATCATCGGGGTCATATATTTTTTCCTTGTCATCTGCTGTGACAAATATAACAGTAGAGTAGCCTTCCCCCTCTGTATGAGTCGATGAAGGAAGCGGCTTAATATCATTGACAAAAGCAACGCCACCGTTATCACAGGCCATGACAGCCAAGAGTATCAATATTAAAACAGAAAAAAATATCTTTTTCATAAAATTTCCCTTTTATTATTTTCCGATTATATCCCAGCTGTTGCTGAAACTCCAGAGAAGACCTAATGTGATACGTGGTGTGAATCCATAATCAGGAATCCAATCCGCACCGAAATCTCCGGTAAGCTGCAGGTGCTTATGCAGCGTCAGATCAAAGCCCACAGAATTCCGCCACATAAAGTAGGTTTTCATCTCGATATCACCATCATCCTTATAGACGAACCATGCTGGGCCCAGCATAGTGTTTATATATATGTTAGGTTGGCTCTGGATTCTGTTGAAGCGATAGTTTAAGCCTGTTCCAAATAGCGCATCATAGAAGAACGCATGGTCTGCATCGTAGCCCGGGAACTCATCCCGCACAAAGTCGTCGGGAGCCTCGGATGCGCCGACTTCGGCAACAAGGAACCAGTGAGGCATAAGGGCAAGTGTACCTTCAATGTCAAAATCGCGCTTTCCGAACTTGATACCAAGGATATTCCTTGACTGTCCAGGAGGGAGAACGTTGAAAGTATTGACCAGCTCGCCTTTCCGGTTGACATGAAGGTTACCGGCAGTCTCGGCCGAAGTCAATGCCCGATCCCTTCTTTCAAGGGATTCCCTATATTCATTAACTTGTGCAAGTGCCTTCTGATAAGCAGTGTAGTTGAGATCTCTCTCCGCCTCCAGATGGGCAATCCTGTCATTAAGCCGCGCAATCTCCTCACCACGTTCGACCATTGCATCTCTTTTAGAAGCCAGCTCTTTGTCCCGGGCAGCTATTTCTGCATCATGAGCCGCTTTTGTCTCATTAAGCAGTGCAATCTGCTCGTTCATAGCAACTATCGCTACATCCTGGGTCTCTTTCTCTTTTTCAAGCCGGGCAATCTGCTCGTTCAGAGCTGCTATTTCTGCATCTCTTTCGGCTATCTCTTTTCCCCGGGAAGAAACATCACCCTGGAGCCGCTGGCTGCCATCGCTCAAGTCACCATTTCTACTGCGGAGATACCTATTCTGCTCCTCCAAGGAAGCTATCCGTTTCTGGAGATTTTCCTGTTCTGCCTGGAGCGCGGCACGGTCGAACTCAACCTGCCCTTTCTCCTGCTCAAGCTGTTCCAACTGGGCCTTAAGCTCGTCAATCTGCCTTAAGGATTCATCGAAGGCCGGGTCGGGTGTCATGGTATTATCTTCCATGATTCTGACATTGGGCTGTGAAGCGCCGCCTTCGGAAGATGAGTCTTTATTCTTTACTATAAGTATACCGGCAGCCGCCAACAAAGCGAGAATAACTGCAGCTGCTATTACTAATTTCTTCAAAATAAATTCCTATCTATTAAAAATCAGTAAATGCACTAACTATAATATTTTATACTATATACCAACGCGGGGCAAGGGGGGGGGGGGAGAGAAAAAATGCAAAAAAAAAGCTCCCATAGCTGGGAGCCCCTTCTATTTACCGCTCTGTTACGGATATACAGTTATATGCTTCGATGCAGATCTGCACAGCTTGCCATCGGCGCTTATTGCTATACAGGTAACATCATATACTCCAGGAAACGCGCAGTTAAGCTCGAAGGTGGTTCCACTCTGGCCAGCCTGTTCCATACCATTAACATACCATGAAAGTACTGCACCTTCGGATGCTTCAGCTGTAATGACTGCAGTTTCTGTCTCGCTCTGGAAAACATAGTCATCGCCAGAAAGAGATACTTTGACAGATGGCAGCTTGATGGAGAATGCGGGGGTCTGGGATGGGCCATTTGCAACAGATCCACTGATGCCGGATGCCTTTGGGGAAGCTGCATCGTAATATTCGGATCCTCCCACCATGTTGCAGGAACAGAAAAGTGCTCCCATTGCTATTGCCATAACCATCATCTTAACTACCTGTCTGAAGTTTCTCATTTTCTTCTCCTTTTCTTTGGAAACGTTTCACCAACGTTTCTGTTTACAATATCAACATTACTATAGCGTTTCTAATCTGTCAATAGAAACGCAGAAGAAATTTTTGAAAATTTTGAAACTTTTTTTATAAATGCTTATGTTGCAACATTTTATCCAATATAAAAATATCAGAAAAATCGAGGAAATATGAAAGAAACATAGAGAAATACCAACATTGGTGGCTTTTTATAGCAAATTCAGTTAATAGATGATAGAGAAAACACTGGTGATAAATTTGATTGTATATTTGTCGGCGTTTCTTCCGGAAAGCTCCAGAGTACCCTGCCGTATGACATAGGTGCCTATATCCTCCCCAGGATCCCTTCTAAGGCTCCCTGTAAAGGAGATTCCGCTTGGCAGCGGATCGGGGTTGAATGTATAGGTAAGCGCTGGATCCGGCAAAGGAGTAATATCACTGTAGTATTTTGCTGCTGGTTCAGCCTTCACAGTTATTGTATGAGACCCGCCTCCGCCACCCGAGTGACTGTTTTTTTCCCACATCTCGCTTATAAAGGGAAAGCCGCCATCGCAGGAGATGAAAAGACTTAGAGTAAAAACCAGCAGCAGTAAAAACAAGACCTTCTTAAGCATAATATTCAATTTTATGGGGTTGCCACTGTTGTAAGGCGCTGATATTTAACATCGCCTAAGTTTCCACCAACATAAAGCACAGTAATAGGGTTTACATACTCAGGATCATCGCTGGAATATGTCGGACATGTAAAACGTGTACCAAAATCGGCAGGCTTATTGTTTGGATTCATATCACTTCCCATAATTCTATTGTTTGGAACACTCTCATCATTACCAGATGCAGTCTTACTAAATAGAGTTTGAAGTGCAGCCTTATTTTTATGCTCTGAGAAATCCCATCCGGCAATAAATGCCTGAAGCTGTGCTCCTGTAAGCTGGAAACAATGGCTGAACCAATAGAGAATATCTTCAATATTTTTCAATTCTGTATAAGTCGGGAATGTTATGACTACATTTTCGCAGCGGTCAAACATTCTGTTTACTGTTGTGACCTTCGAGAAGTCCCAGTTGCTCATATTTACTGCTGTCACGAAGCTTGGGTGGTCTCTCCAGCAGGCGAACATGTAGGACATATCAGTTACATTTGAAGTATTGAAGCCTGATACATTCAGTGTGGTAAGGTTGCTGTTGGAGCACAGGTAGAACATATGGCTCATATTTGTGACACTGGAAGTGTCAAGACCGCTGACATCCAGACTTCTGATATTCATCTTCTTTGTGCCCGCACCAGAGCCATCAAGAGCAGTACTTGAGAACATGTAGGACATATCTGTCACATTAGCAGTATTAAAATGAAGGAACTTGCCAAATCTTGGATCTCCGGAATCTGTCACTTTTTCCGAATCCAAAGTAACTGATGTCAATCCTATGCAGCCGTAGAACATATGGGACATATTGGTTACAGCCGAGGTATCAATTCCTGTCAGGTCTATAGAAGTATAATCGGTCTGTTCCCTGAAGAAATCGGCCATTGAACCTGCCTTGAACTTGAATGTGTTGCCCACTTTGTCAGAATGCCAGTAGATATGGCCATTATTATCATACCATATTTTGACATTCTTTATTCCGACATACTCCACCCCCTGCGGTTCAACAGCAGACCTGCTGAAGGATGTGACAGGATAAGCATCATACAGGGCATCAATTATATATTTGAAATAAGTGATATTAATATCAGGGTCTTGGTCTGATGTGAAGGTTGCCTCAAAGTTCACCGCGCCATCAGGCATTGTAAATGAATACAAGTCTCCGCTTATGATTGGGGTGATTGTCTTTGCGGGAGTTCCCCATGTTATCGAGACATCGTGCAGCTCGGAGCCGCTCAGGGCTTTAACATAGACTGTGACCAGGTCGCCGGCAGCTGCAGATGTGGCATTAGGATGAACAACTCCCTTCTCGTCGTCAAAAGTCAGATTTATGCCATAGATTTTCGGAGTTATGCACCCAAGCTGCCAGATTCCGTTATCCATGTGGCCGCTGATGACTGCCATTGCATCTGCAGGCATAACTACTTCTATATTTCCCTCTATATCGCCTGCCGAATGGGTCAATGTGAAGTTATAGGTTCCTGGGTTCAGCCCACTTACTGTATATTCAAATGGATATCTGTCGGAAGCGCTTGTGGCAGTCACATCAAAAGGACCGCCTGAAGCTGTGCCTGTATATGAAATGCTCAAGGTGTCATCCACAGCGGCAGGAGCTGTAACTGCTATGCGTACAGAGCCGGCCACGGCATCGGTAACAAGCTTGTTGACCAGCACATCAACGTTCACGGAAGTGTTTTCAACATTCACAACATCGGAGAAACCTTCGTAAATAACGCTGGAACCATTTTTTATCCGGATGCCAAACACCCATGGACCAGGGGAATAGTAGCCGATGCTCATTCCTGCAGAATAGTTTATGGGGAGCCAGTCTGTAGCACCATGGATTCTGGTGCCGGCCGGATCTATCCACTGGGGAACTGCATTGTACTGATATGTAAAGCTTGTCCAGTAGCTGCCGGTTGCAGACACAGACTTCTGAATATCAGAAGAATCGCCGTCCACAGTAAGACATACCTTTACCAAGCCGCTGGACTTATTAGGAACAGAAGAATCGGATACTGATCCGTTGTCGCAACCAGCAAGGATGAGGAGAAGAGTTAATAGCAATGTAAATATCGATACTATCTTCCTCACCAATTACTCCTTCGTTGTCAGACGGGCACTTTTTTGGTTTTTCCCACCACCGATATACAATGTATGACCATCTTGAGTTGTATATCCTGCGCGGACAGCAAAATTCTGCCCTTTATCAGTCATGGTATTTTCACGGAAGATATAGTTTGCTCCGCTATTGTTACCGCTGTTATTATTTTCATTATTTCCAAACATAGAAACAATATCGCCGGCATGAGTTCCATCACCATAAATACTATTCGGATACCCGGCATTATCTATAAATGTCCAAGTTCCGACAATATCCTCAAATACCGATGGGGTTAAAGCCAGACAATGGCTGAACATATATGTCATTGTGGTAAGACTTGCAAAGTTGGTTGTGTCTGGGAACGAGAAGCTGGCCAATTGCTCCTGCCGGTCAAACAGGTGAGCTACTGATGTCACATTTGTGAAATTCCAGCCGGACAGATCCAGTGAAGTCAAATGGCCAGGACAGTACACGCCGTTATAATTATAGCAGGCGAACATGGAGGACATATCTGTTACATTAGCAGTATTGAAGCCTGAGACATCCAGCTCTGAAAGCTGCCAGCACATATAGAACATATAACTCATATTTGTCACACTGGAGGTATCAAGACCGCTGACATCCACCTCAGCCAAGCTCATCGCAGATGGCTTTACGTTTTGTGCTTCTATAGTTTTGCTGCAGAACATATAGGACATATCAGTTACATTGGCAGTATTGAAGTGCAGGAACTTTCCATTTGCATCCTTTTCTGTATCCAATTCAATTTCTGTCAGACCTTCACATCCCCTGAACATTCCAGCCATGCTGGTGACCTCATGTGTATCAAGGCCAGTCAGATCCACAGTTTCCAGGTTAGTACAGTTCTCGAACAGTCCAGCCATACTGGTAACAAGAGATGTATTTATGCCTGCAAGGCTTATAGATTCAAAAATACTTAAATCTTTGAAGAAGTTGGCCAAAGAACCAGCTTTGAACCTGAATGTGCCGGCAGCGTTATTCCAGCAGATTTTATTATCCCCAGGTTTATACCACAGTTTCACACCTTTTGTTTCAAAGTAATCCCCTTCGACTGGGCCGCTGTCATAACCAAAGGATGTGGCGCCAGGATAAGAATCATGCAATATATTGAACAAAGCTTTGAAAAGCGGAATGTCGATATCTGATCCCACACCTGTATAAGTGGCATTTATAGCCACATCATCGGCATCGGGCATCACAAAAGTGTACAGACCATTGTTTGGAGTAATAGGATTTATAGAACCGCCGGTCCATGTGACACTTACGTTGCCCTGAAGCACATTGCCTGTAAATGGATCCAGATAGAAGGAAACCTTGTCTCCTGCGGCGGCAGAAGTAAGATTGATCTGATAATTACATCCAACCAAGTTCAGTGTTATAGGATGAACTTTTACAGTAATATAACCAAGCTGCCAAGAGCCATCTTCAAGGTGGCCTGTAATCTCGGCTCTCTCTCCGGCACGGAGGTCTACACCTATAGCCGCACCTGCGCCAGTAGATGAATGGTTCAATGTGAATGTATAGTATCCGGAGGAAAGGCCGCTTGCTGTGTATGTGAATTCTGTGGTGCCGTTGCCAAGAGGAGTTGCGGTGGCATTTCCAGAACCAGTCTGTGTACCGCCCCAGCCTACAGTCAATGCCTCTGAGTCAACAGTAGGTGCTGTCACAGATACGCTGACAGAACCGGAAGCCAGCTGGATAATCTTGTTCACCAGGACATTTACAGAAACATTGTTATTATAAATGCTGGTGACAGCAGATGTACCCTGGTAGATAACTGTAGAACCATATCTTACCTGCACATCAAAAACCCACTGTCCGGCTGTAAAGCTTCCAAGGGATGCAGGGGAGCCTGCGCTGCAGTTAGGAATAAGTATAAACTGGCCATTTGTAGAGCCGTGGATCGGCCGTGGCTGGCTCCACTGAGGAGTTGCCCGATAAAAGAATTTCAGGTTGGCAGGATCGTAATCGCTGTCTATCGAAATGCTTTTCTGGCTGTCTGAAGAATCTCTGTCTACAGTAAGAGATACATTGACAAGGCCGCTGGACTTGGATGCGGAGGAATCTGACACAGATCCGTTGTCGCATGCGAGAATGCAGAAAAATACTAAGACAATAAGACAAATGATCGCTTTAAAGCATCTGGCTTTCATCTTCAAAGTATAAATTCTCCTATTCCTATCCTATTTCCAATCTTCCTTTCAGTTCCCACCGTTTAGAGACGCCCAGATGGGTGCCTCTAAATGGTGGGACACCATGGGACGGGATAAACCCGCCCAGGTGCCTCACCTAAAAACCTAAAACAAATCGCTTACGGAACGTCTGCTGCGAATGTTACTTCAAAGTTTGTATTAGCTGCCGGCATATAGAATGTAGCAGTATGAGTTGCATCATCATACTCGCCTGCAGGACTAAGTGCACCAACATGATAGCCATCATCTGGTGTTACAGACATAGATACAATGTCATTAGCTGCAAAGATTGTGGCAGCACCTGAATTTGCTCCATATGCAACTGTTCCGTTTGTACCAGCTGTAAAGGTTACCTTGTAACCGACCTCAACATAAAGTGACTGAGATTCTGTAACCTTAGCTGTTTCGTCGATTGCTGCACAGGTAATAACATACATTCCGCAAGTTCCATTACTGAATGTAAATGTAGGTGTAGTAGAAGGATCTCCCTGATCTGTACCATTAATAAACCACTGGTATTTAATGGTATTACCCTGTGCAGAGGTAGCAGAAGCTGTATATACAAGCTCTGTGCTTGGAGCTACAGAAACAGCATCGGCAGCTGCTTCAAGGGTGAATCCTGTGATTCCAGGTGCATTGATTGTTATCTGGCTTGAGTGCCACTTTCCACCATCAATTGTACCGGTGATATTTGAGGTCTGTCCTGCGAAAATAGTTACTGCCTGAGCTGCACCCTCAGTCACTGCATTGCCTTCATCGGTATAGCGGAATGTGAAGGTGTATGCACCAGGAGCAAGACCGGCTTTAGTTCCAGTATATGTTGCGAGACCATCGGCATATCCTGAACGGGTCATTGTTACTCCGCCACATTCACCACTGCCAATAACGGAAAGAGCCTCGTGTTCCACAGGATTAGCTCCGCCTGTGGCTGGAACTTTTACTGTGATAGATATTTTACCAGTGCCGGTACCATCAGGAGTTACTGTCACTTCTGGGCTTACGTGACCGGTATAAAGAGTATAATCTAAGCTTCCAGAGTAAATTACAGCTGAACCCTTGCGCACCTCTACATCAAATGTCCACTCACCTGCTGTGAAATTTCCCAGGTTTTTTGGAGCAGCTCCTACACTATAGTTTGGAATAAGAATAAACTGGCCGTTTGTATCGCCGTGAACAGGTCTGTCCTGAACCCAATTGTGAGTAGCACAATACCAATATGTCAGTCCATCAAGGTTTGTATCACTTCCAATAGTTTTCTGTACATTTCCCTCAACGTCAACACCAAGGTATACGCTTACTGTCTTTGCAGAAGATCCCCCTTCTGCGTCACCTTCGCTAAGGTGACTTGAACATGATGCAAACAGCATTGCCATTACGACAAGTACTGTCATCACTAAAGTTCCTCTTCTTTTCATTATTATCTCCTTTAATAATAATTTTATAAAAATATTAGTAATATTTATTAAAAGTTTTACCTATCAAATATATAGGAATTATTTCCCGAAGTCAATAAAGTAATTAAAAAAAATAGAAAAATAACAAAATTTTATCTGCTCCCGAACAGAGCCCAGTTGTTGCTGAAATTCCACTGGAGCCCGATAGTAACGCGAGGAGTGAGCTCGCAGTTGATAATATAATCCAAGCCGACCTCGGTGGTGAACTGCAGGCTCTTATACAAAGTCAGGTCGAATCCGATGGCAGACCGCCAGAGCAAGTAGGTGTTGACTCCCTTTTCATCAGTTGTTTTATTGATATATCTGTATATGGCAGGACCAAGCATGGTCTCGATATAGAAGTTAGGCTGCCCAGCCAGAGCGTTTACGCGCCAGTTTAAGCCTGTGCCGAATAGTGCGGTGTACATAAATGCATGGTCTGCGGTGAGGCCTGGGAACTCCTTTTCCACAAAGTCATCAGGAGCATCTATTATTCCTATCTCTGTCACCAGGAACCAATGGGGCATAAGGGCAAAGGCTGCCTCAATATCTATATCTGTCTCTCCTGCTTTAATTCCAAATATATTGCGGCTCTGGCCGAGCGGGATTTTGTCAGGTGCCGATACAGCCACCTCTTCCCCGGCTGTCTGGGTATCCGGTATATTGAGTTCATCCTGCGGAGCTGGGGTCTGATCCTGTTCCTGAGCTTGGGTCTCGGTCTGGGCCTGAGCCTGGGCAACTGCTGATTTTGCCTCGTATTCCTCTATCCGAGCCAAAGCCTCCTGATATGCAGCCTCGTTTGCATCCCGTTCCTGGGAAACCCGGGCAAGCTCTTCGCTCAGTGCCTCATATTCTGCAATCCTTGCCAGCGCTTCTCTGTAGGCTGCCTCGTTGGCCTCCCGCTCCTGGTCTATACGGGCAAGTTCTTCGTTCAATGCAGAAATATCTTTATTTAAAGCAGAAATATCGTCTTTAAGCTTGTTCTCGGAACTGCTTAGAGAGCTGTTTCTTCCACGCAGCCAGCTGTTCTGACTTTCAAGATCCTTACTCCGTCTCTCAAGCTTTTCTTTCTCGGATTGGAGGGCTGAATAATCAAACTCCTGCTGGGCCAGAGTGCGCTCAAGCTCTTCTATCTTTGCACGCTGTTCTGCTATCAGGGCGTTCTGAGAATTCAACAGTTCCTCGTTGTTATCCTCTATGATACGGACAGGGGGTGAGTCTTCTTTTGGTTTTGTCGTAATCTTAACTGCAGCTGCAGCAAGCAAAGCAAGCAGGGCAAGGAGAACAGCAACTGCTATCACGACCTTCTTTTTCATCAGAACAGTACCTCATATCGAATTATCGGCAAATTATATTATAAAGTATAGAAAAATTTCAATGCACAGCGTTGGCAGGGTTTCAAGTCCTCCTATGGTATGGCCAAAAAAATAGCCAGCAGAAAGCTGGCCTATTTTTTTGCCCGAAAGAGGACTTGGCCTCCGGCCCGCCCCCTCGCCACTTGCTCCTCGCTCCTGCTCGGCGTGGCAGGGTTTCAAGTCCTCCTATGGTATGGCCAGAAAAATAGCCAGCAGAAAGCTGGCCTATTTTTTTGCCCGAAAGAGGACTTGAACCTCCATGACCGTGAAGTCACTAGAACCTGAATCTAGCGTGTCTGCCAATTTCACCATTCGGGCGTAAGTATACCTATAATAATGGAGCATTGGATTCTTGTCAATAAAAATCACCTTGTTTATTTATAGATAAAATGATATTTTAACTCTGATGGGTATAAAGGTTCTGTTCATAGGTGAAATAGTAGGAAAATCGGGCGTGTTCTGCGTCAAGAAGCTCCTTCCGAAGCTCAAGGAGGAGTATGCTCTGGACTTTGTCATCGCTGCGAGCGAAGGGGCAACCGGCGGTTTCGGCATTGGCAAGACCCACTCCATCTATCTGCGCAAGCTTGGCATAGATGTCCTCACCTCTGGGGAGAAAATCTTCTTTAAAAAAGATATTGTGGAGCACCTGCCCAAGGCACCATGGCATCTGCGCCCTATAAACTTCCCCTACAACTGCCCCGGCCGGGGATGGCGGATCTACACTGTGGGCGACAAGAAGATAGCTGTAATCAACATCCTGGGGAACTCGGGTTTCCAGCGGACCCATCTGAACAATCCGTTCCTGATCCTTCCTGAATTAGCCGCAAAAGCAAAGGGCGAGACCCCTATAGTAATTGTAGATTTCCACGCCTCCACCACTGCCGAGAAAAAGACTATGTTCTACATGATGGACGGCAAGGTGAGCGCAGTAATAGGCACCCACACAAGATCCCTGACTGCCGACAGCAAGGTTCTGCCAGGGGGAACTGCTGTTATAACCGACTCGGGTCGTACCGGCAGCCTTAATTCTGTAGGTGGACTTGAGCCTGAAGTTGAGATAAAGAAATATATGACCCAGCTGCCGGAGCGCTCCAAGGAGTGCTGGGAAAACCTGGAGCTGCAGGGTGTGATACTGGACATAGACCCCGATTCGGGCAAGGCCCTCTCCATAGAGCCGATCCGCAGGAACTGCCCGTTTGAGCAAGGAGAGAACACAGATGTATGAATGTGGCGTAGTACAGAAAATTTCTGGAAAGACAGTGACTATAAAATGCGGCACCAACAGCGCATGCGCCGCCTGCAAATCCCCTATATGCAGGAAGAAAGACCGCATATTCGAGGTGAAGAACCTGAACAACTTCGAGCTTGCCGAGGGCGATGAGGTTGAGTTCCTGCTCCCTTCTGGACGCACTGTGTTCGAGAGCTTCCTGGTCCTTATACTGCCGCTGATTCTTTTTATTGTTTTCTACTATATCGGGAAAGGAATTTTCGGCGCAGAGAGCGAAGGAAAGAACATCCTCTGCGGAGTGCTGGGAATTGCCAACGGTTTTCTGATTGCCCTCTTCTACTCAAGACTCCGGGGCAACAAGGATATGCCTGTAATCACCCGGAAGTGCTGATTATTTAGACTGCCAGGTCTCTTTTTCCAAAATAAGATTTTTCACGATTGCTGTGGCATAGAGGGCCGCAGTCTCTGCACGCAAGATATTCTCTCCAAGATACACCGGCTTGAACCCTTTTGATTCAAGGGTTGCGATATCTTTCTGCGACAGGCCACCCTCGGGTCCGACGAAAAGACTTATCTTCTTAAAGCTGCCGTCCAGGTACTGGTGGATGCTCTTTTTTTCTATAGGAGACTGATGAAAAAAGAGAGCTGTCTCATCGGATGACACAGGGGATATATCTTCTATCTTGATCATAGTCTCAACTGCAGTGTGAATTGATGTCCCGCTCTGCTGCATCGCCTCTTTTATGATGCGCTGCCACCGCTCCGGTTTCTCGTTCTTATAGTCCTTGAGGTGGATCTGGGAATACTCGGTCTCAACCGGCACCACCGTTGCAACTCCAGCCTCCACCGCCTGCCTGATTATGAGGTCCATGTTCTTGCCTTTTATCATGCTCTGATAAAGGACAACCTGGGTGCCGGTGCTATTGGCTGCGGCATCTTTCTCTGCATCTGTGCCGGCAGGAAAAAGCTCCAAGGTGCAGCCTTCGTCAGCGAACTTGGATACTATGCCGCGCCATACAGAGCCGTCCGGAGCGGTGCACTTAAGCTCGGCCCCTACTTTTACCCTTAGAACATTCTTAAGGTAATGGGTGTCTTTCTCGTCCAGAAGAACGCTGGAAGAGCCGTCAAAAGAGGAAGGAAGGATAAACTGCTTCACTTGACTTTTATCTCTCCGGCTTTGAGCATCCGCACTGCCTCCTGCAGCACAATGTCAAACTCAAGGTCGTATACAGGAGGGTTGTCGAGGCTCAGGTTAAGCTCGTTGCGGATAAGCTTTCTGATGACTCTGTCCTCCAG
>JAGCGL010000133.1 GCA_017649605.1 Spirochaetia bacterium | reverse complement strand
GCATAACCTACTGCACCGATATATACGAGGATCTGAAGCGGCGCGACTTCACCATCAACGCTATGGCAATTGATGTGCGGGACAATTCCCTTATTGATGTCCACGGCGGAATGGAGGATCTGAAGAAAGGTATAGTCCGTGCTATCGGAAACCCGAATGAGCGGTTTGCCGAGGATGGTCTCCGAATCTTAAGAGCCTGCCGGTTCGCTGCTCAGCTTGATTTCCAGATAGAGCCTGTCACACTGCAGGGGATGATTAATAATAAAGACCATCTTGAGAATATCTCAAAAGAGAGGATCAGGGACGAGCTTCTCAAGACCATGACAGCAGATCATCCGTCGACCGCGTTTTTATATATGCAGAAGACCGAGATTCTGGAATATGTGCTGCCTGAGCTTCTTGAGGGGGTAGGCATAGAGCAGCGGGACAGGCATCAGTTTGATGTGTTCCACCATTCCCTCTATTCATGCGACTTTATGGAGAAGGATCCGGTGCTCCGGATGGCAGCGCTGCTCCACGACATAGGCAAACCACGGTGCTTCAAGGTAAGGGACGGCATAAACACATTCTATGGCCACGAGAATGTAGGCTCCGATATGGCCCACGAGATCCTTAGGCGGCTCAAGTTCTCCAAAGCGGATGAGAACCGGATATGCCACTTGATTAAAAACCACATGTTCCACTATACCGAAGAGTGGTCCGATGGAGCAGTGCGCCGGTTCATTGCCCGTGTAGGGATAGAGAACCTGTCAGACCTGTTCAAGCTGCGGTTTGCAGACCGGGCCGGTGCTGCCGGGGACAAGTCTTTTGCCTGCACCCCTGAGGATATTGCTCTGTCGCGCAGGGTAGATGCTATTGTAAAGGAGACCCCGGCCCTTAAGCTGGGAGATCTGGCGGTGAATGGCCAGATGCTTTTAAAAGAGGCTGGAATACCCAAGGGTCCTGCAATGGGTCTGGTGCTCAACTACCTTCTTGAGGCAGTTATGGACGACCCGGCCATGAACACAAAAGAGCAACTTCTGAACCTGGGAAAGAATTTCTACCAGACCAGACTGCAGTGTAAATAATGGCCATGAAAGTTGTAACTGTCGGAACTGTTTATGTAGATATCAAGGGTTATCCCTCGGGAGATTTTATTCCTACAGGGAGAAATGTCGGAGATATAAAATATTTTCATGGCGGGGTTGCCAGAAATATAGCCGAAGATGTGGCTAAACTGGGCGAGGACTCCATCCTTGTAAGCCTGGTGGATGACAGTGGCGCCGCATCAGATGTGATCAAGCACCTGAAAAAGGTCAATGTCGGGACCGATTATGTAAAACAGGCAGAACATGGTATGGGCACCTGGATGGCAGTTTTTGACAATAATGGAGAGTTATGTGCCAGTATATCTAAGAGGCCGGAGCTTTTGCCTATATGTGACATACTTAAGACAGACGGAGAACAGATCTTCCAAGATGCAGCTGGAATCCTGCTGGAGATAGATATTGATGAAGAGATTGTGGATATAACCATGAGGCTGGCAGAAAAGTATAACATCCCGGTTTATGCAGTTATTTCCAACATGACCATAGCAAAAGAGCGCCTCCCTTATATCAAAAAAACAGCATGCTTCTTCTGCAACAGGCTGGAGGCAGAGATATTTTTCGATAAGAAGACAGAAGGATTGTCGCCCCGGGAAATGCTTGATCTCCTCAAGACAGAGCTTAATAGGCTGGATATGAAGGCCAGGGTGATCACAATGGACTCAGACGGTGCTGTATATGCCGATGCGGCAGGGGAGGCTGGAGTCTGCCCGGCATTGCCCATTACAGTGGTAGATACCACAGGTGCGGGAGATGCCTTTTTTGCAGGGACTTCTGTCGGACTGCTCCGGAGCATGTCCATTGCCGATGCATGTAAGCTGGGTACAAAATCTGCCGCCAGGGTTTTAACTACAAAAGAAAATGTTCTTTAGTCTATCTGCTGCAGATGGGCAGGGTCGGTCAGCACATTCTCGTACAGCGATTTATACTTGTCTCCGAAAAGCTTAAGGGTGTGGCGCTTAAGGATAAGTTCACGTCCTTTCTGCCCCATATCCCACAGCTGCGGAATCTCAACTTTTCTTAGAATTTCATAGAGCTCATCAGCCTTGCCCGGGGTAAATAGGAAGCCGGTCTCGCCATCGGTCACAGTCTCCGGGTTGCCCCCGCAGCGGGATGCAATAAGAGGGGTGCCGCTTGCCATGGTCTCCAGCGGAATGTAGGAGAAAGCCTCGTCCCACCGCACCGGAAGAACAGTCACATCGGATTTTGCATAGAACTGGCTCACCTCCTGAGGACTCTTCAGGAAGCCTACCCAGTTGATGCATGGGTCACCTTCGGTCTTTTTCATCAGGATAGGTTTAAGGGTGCCGTTGCCCACAATGTTAAGCCGTACCTTACGTTCCTGGGAAAGCTGCTGCACCACGTCGATAAGCATGTCGATTCCCTTCTCCAGGGTAATCTGCCCTACAAAGGTTATCTCCAGAGTGTCGTGGGGAGTATATTCAATAGGCTTGAAGATATCGGGATTCACTCCGGCATAGAGCAGCACTATCCGCTCCTTTGGAACGCCGCCGATCTCCTCCAGCTGTTTCTTTACAAACTGGCTTATGGCCACATAGCAGGTGGCATTCTTGAAGTTCCGTCTGGTCATCCTGAAAAAGCTGTTCATGCACTTGTCCACCATGTATTTTTTGGAGCCTACAGACATGTGGAAGGTGCAGATAAGGGGAACATCCAGCTCCTTTCGGAACCGCTCGATAGAAAAATCCAATCTTCCGGAGGGATGATGGTGATGTATAATGTCGGGCTGGAACTCTTTAAGGCGCTCAAGCACCTGGTCCGGATGCTTAGCCCATGGGACAATTCCACCGATCAGCCAGGAATCGGGCTCGTACACAGGAATTGGCTGCTTGGTCCACTTTGCCTCGCTGACCACCAGCATCTCCTGGTTAATCTGCTCAAAATATCTATATATGTTCAGTGCATAGGAGGCAATGCCTCTGATACCACTGTGAATGTGTGCAACTTTCATGTTGCTATAAGAATATCCCTAAAAGGGGCAACTGTCAACTTTGCCATGGTCTGGGGAAAAAAGTATCATTTACTTTTAAAACCATACAAATAAAGGAAATCCAAACTTTTTTTAAAAACTTTTCTCAAAATTGAAGCAAAATGAAAATTTTTTGTGTTACTTAGGCATGAAGAATTTAAAAATCATTTTGCTTACAGTTTTATTTTTCTCTTGTCATAGGGCTGTTGATCAGCAGTCTTACTTTATTGCCAAAGATCTCTATCTCCAGGGTGATACCCAGGGGGCTTTAGAGAAGCTTGAATCTATTGAGAATCAGAATCCATATTTCCTTCTTCCATTTATATTAGATGGCCGGATAAGCCTGTTCACCGGCCAATATGAAAGGGCCGAGGAGAAACTTGCTCATGTCCTTAAGAGCAAACCTCTTGATTTCGATTCACTCCGATGGATGTCCCATCTCTATATCATCACAAGACGGTGGGAAGCGGCTGAGGAACTGATTTCAATCGCCCTCGAGAATTATCCAGAAGAACCAAGGCTGCTCCTGCTTCTGGCCTCCAGCTATAAAGCCCAGGGGAAGGTTAAGGAGGCAGTGGTCACATACCATCGGGCATATCTGTTCGAGGTGGAGCTGGCCTATGCCCATTATGAGTTGGCACAGCTCTATTCGCAGTTCGGACTTGAGACAGAATACAAGGAACAGATGGAGAGAGCATCAGCCCTCTCTGAAAGGAGGATTCATGAATAGATATATCCCTTTCTTATTTCTTATTAGTGCAGTCTCTTTTCCCATCTTCTCCTCTGAGCCTTTTACCCTAAGCAAAGCTATAGAAATGGGACTTGAGAATAATCTCAGCCTCGATTTTGCAGCCCAGGAGAACCGCATAGGGGTAAAAAATATGCGGATGAAATATAGAAAATATTTCCCAACTTTGAACCTGGGGTACTCTTCCACCGATACAGTTACTTATTTTGCAGACGACAGCCATACAAAGCAGCTAAGCGCAACATTTACACAGCTTATATATGACCGTGGAGTTCTTCATTCTTCAATAGCCCTTGAGAAGGAACGGCTGGCCCTTGAAGCCCATCAGAACAATCTGAACCGCACAGCTTTTATCTTCTCTGTGATAGACAGCTATAAAAATATGCTGGAACTGGAAAAGGAACTTGAGATTTCAAGACAGGCGAGGAGCGTGGTCTCGCAGCAGGTGGAGATAGGGCATCTGGAGCGGAATCTTGGGGAGATAACCCAGTTTGATTTCTTGGAATTGGAACTTGCATTGGCAGATATGGATATCCAGATAACACAGATAGCCCAGAAGCTTGATGAGGCAAAATCTGCTTTTGCAGCAGTGATGAATATGAAATCATGCGATGTTCCGGTGCTGGTAGGAGAACTGAATTATCTGTATGGTGGTTTTGTAAACGAGAGCAGCGATTATTATGTCTCTCAGGCTTTATCTAACAGTCTTATCCTGAAGGAGATTGAATATGCAGAGCATAAGGCTAAGGCAGACTATTCCCTGCTGAGGAAAAAATATGTCCCCGATATTTCCCTTTCATGTACAGCTGCAGTTTCGGGCGAAGCATATCCTCTTTCCGAAAAAAGCTTTTCCATTTTTCTCAACCTAGATTTTGATACCCCGGCGCTTCCAACATCGCTGAGTGCTGGAGTAGGGAAAAACTCAGAGGAACAGCGGTACCGGAAATTTTCTGCAGATGCAGATGTGATAGGTAATTCAGAATCTCTTTATTCCAGTCAAAGCGGCAAGGTGGTCATGGACCGGACCCAATGGAATTTAGAGAAGTACAAAAGAGAGTGTCAGGAGGAAATTGCTGAACAGCATAAAGCAATTCTTGTGCTCAAGGAGAATCTGGTTCTGGCACGGCGGAGGATTGAGCTTGAGCAGAAGAAGGTGGAGATAGAGGAACTCAAGGTGCAGCTTGGAGAGGAGAAGCGTATTGATTATGTGGAAAGCCAGATTGCATTGGCCCAGAACAGGATAAAGGTTTTTCAGACTATCTCACAGCTCTACTCCATGGAAATAGCATTCATGAATCTGTGCGGCATAGGTTCGGCCGCATCAACTGGCAGGCATCTTATAGAGGGGAGTGGTTTATGAGGTACATATTCAGATTCTTATTGATTACAGTTTTATTCTCTCTTTTGTTCTGTTCATGCCACAAAGAGGAGGAAAGTTTTGAAAAAGCAGTTGAAATAAATACAGCTGTTGCAGTAAAGGAGATGGCTGCCCCTGTGATATCAGCATTTGGCTCCATCGTCTACAAATCAAAAGCAGATGTGTATCCAACATCTACCTCCAATGTTAAAGCAGTGTTTGCTGACAAGGGGATGAATGTTAAGAAGGGAGATATTCTGGCATTGCTTGATGACGTAAAACTTCAAGTGCAGCTGCGTCAGGCAGAGTCGGATGTACAGTCTAAGAAAGCGCTGGTAGCTTTGGCAAAGGCACAGTATGAAGAAGGGTGCCAGAATGCACGGAAAACTATTCTCTCCATAGACCGGATTCAATGTGCCGTAGATCAGAAGCAAAAAGAATTCGACAATTTTAAACGCATCTACAATAACAAGCTTAAGCTGCATATCATAGGGGGCCTTTCGGATGAGGAACTGCAGTCCATAAAGATGAATATGGATTCTGCCGGCAGTGCGTTGGAGCAGGCTCTTCTGGAGTTGAAGACAGCCAGGGTAGGCTTCTCTGACAACGATATCAAAGCATCTGGGCATATAGTGCCAGAGGAAAAGGATGAGTATGAGGAACTGTTGGTTCAGATCAATACCACCACCTTGAAAGCACAGCTGGATGCAGCGCAGGCAGAGCTTGAGGCAGCACAGTCACAGCTGGAGAACATCAGGATATACCTTGAAGAGACAAAGATCAAAGCGCCAATTGATGGAATTGTGGCAGAGCGTTATGTGGACATAGGTGAGAAAGCCGATTCCGAGACCCGCCTTTTCACCCTTTTCTCCACAGAATCGGTCTATGTTTCTGTGACAGTCAATGCCCAGCGTTTCAATGAGATTGCAGAAGGGTGTGCCGCAACTGTGCGTTTAGGCACTGCGGTGCACAATGGCATTGTGGAGCAGGTCTCTCCATATGCAGATGCAAAGACAGGAGGTCGGGCTCTTAAAATTGCGGTGGACAACAGGGATAAAACACTCATTCCAGGTCTTTTTGCCGAGGTTTCAATCACGGTAGGAGAAATGCAGCTTCGCCTTTCTGTCCCCAAGGAGGCAGTGCTGCATAAGCAGGATGACTACAGCGACGCCACACTGTTCCTTGTGCGGGATGGCCATGTGTTTCTTCAGAATGTGGAAGTGGACTTTGTCACCGATTCAAAGGTGTTTATAAAGGATGGACTCAAAGATGGAGATGTGGTTGCTGTATCAAGGCTGGGTCATCTTTCGGACGGATGTGAAGTGGAGGTAAAATGAAAAAATATTTTTCTGTTTTAATAATTATATTATGTCTCTCCTGTGGAGTTGTTGATTTTTCTCCCTCTGATTCCATAAAAGTGAATCCATCAAAATACAACCAGGTTGTCGGAGAAAATGAGGATATATATGTGAAGTTCGGTTTCTCGCCTGACCATGTCTCGGCTCAATCAGCATTTGAGATTCAGAGGATGGGAGGCAGAGTGAGCGGCACCTTTAAATGGAATGACAATACTATGATATTCACGCCGGATAAAGGCTTTGAAGCTGCCCAGCGTTATCTTCTCAAGTATGCAGGGGAGGTGGCAGATACTTCTGGAAAAGGGCATAAATATAATATCTATACTCCATTTTTCTATCAGACAAAGCAGTCTGCAAAACCGGCTGTAACAAAGATCAGTCCAGCTGATGGAAGTGCTGTTCATGCATGGGACAGAATAACCTTCTCGTTTTCAGTTCCTATGGCGATGACATCACTGATAAGAGGTTTTTCCATATCGCCTGAAATAGAATATACCGAAGAATGGAACGAAGAACATACCCAGATGGTGCTGACTCCTAAAGAGCAGTGGAAAGAACATCAGATATACAGCTTCTCCTTTTCAGAGGAAGTTTCCTCGGCCGATGGAATTCCCCTTTCAGAACCTAAGAGTTTTTTCCTGTACAGCGGTTCTGGGGCTGAATTGCCTAAAGTCCTTTCTGTCGATACAGCCCTTAATGACAGCATTTCCTATCCACTTCTGCTGACAGGACTGGATGGGATAAAAAACAATGACGCCATAAGGGTATCTTTCTCCGAAGCTATGGATAAGGATGACACGGAGGGGGCATTTTCAATAAACCCTGATATTGAAGGTCATATCTGCTGGATTGATGATTATACCCTGGTGTTTGTCCCGGATGCAGAATGGCAGGGTGAGACATTGTACTCGGTGAAAATAGATACTTCTGCAAAAAGCAGAAAAGGGCTGCTGCTACCAAACTGGTTTGAGACCAGTTTTACCCCTGATGTCATACCACTTAAGCTTCTCAATATAGAAGGGAAGGATGCTGATGGATTTCCCCTTTCTCTCTTCGATTCCAGTCAGGAGGTTGATATTGATGTGGGGGATACTCTTCTGCCGGAGAACACTTATACCTTCGGCTTTGTTTTCAATCATCAGTTTACAACTGCATCCGAGAAAGAGCAGATTTATTCCGGTATAAAGCTTAAAGGGGTTTTTCCACCGGCACTTGTTGCCCCAAAGGCAATGTCAATATTCTGGTCAGGGGACAGCAGAATTCAGGTCACATATACCGGCTTTATCCCTGAGGGTCGCATTTATTCATTGGATGTGAACGGACTTGGAAAAATAACATTGAGGACACGCTGATGAAAAGACTGTTTTTGTTTGTATTGATTTTCAGTTCCTGCACCTTGGCAGAGGAATATTCCCACATGAAAACTCCAAAGGTGTCAGATTGCTCATATGGAGAAGGATGTATAGAGATTACATTTTCTTCTGAGATGGAAAAAGGGATTACAGAGCAGGCATTCTCCTGCCTTTGTAATAACGAGGCAATTTCTGGAACATTTGTATGGATAGAGAGGACTCTTTATTTCTATCCCGATTCAGGAATCAAAGGAAAAAGCAGATACGAGGTGGAGGTCGGGACCCGTGCAGAGGATAAATACGGGAATTCCCTTAAAGAGGTCTTCAGCTATACTTTCTCGACCTTTGAGAAAGAGAATAGATTTAGTGTTCAAAAAATGAACATCTCTGATGGCGATACAGTTGCAGATCTGCTGCAGCCGATAGAAATACGATTTTCCAGTCCAGTGGATCAAGCTGCTTTTTACCAGGGATTTGGGGTGAGTCCTGGGGTAAGAGGCGCAATCTCTTTGGCTGATAATGGACATGTAGTAGTTTTCTCTCCTCTTGAGAAGCTGGACTGGAATTCTGTATATACAGTGACATTGAAAAAAAGCATTTCAGATCAGTATGGGAATACTCTGCCTTCTGATTATTCTGTGACTTTCACAACTGTCTCAGAACCAGAAAATGAACTGGAAAAAGTGGGTATAAAGAATGGGGTGGAACTTGTACTGGGAAACATTGTAAACAGAGGGATTCCAAAAGATGCCGAGCTGGTGCTGACATATTCAGGAACCCCAGATTCCAAAACACTAAGAAGCCCTATTTCTATCTCTCCTGCACAGGATTATACAACGGTATGGAACAGCAGCCATACCCAATGCACTGTAACTTTTAAAAAGAGACTGCCCTACAAGACACTGATGGAACTGGTGGCAGGAAAAGATAGACGGTATCTGCTGTATGTGGATGAGGAATCTTCCAAACCGCTTGAGGTGCAGGAAATCAAGTTCTATCAGGATTACACAACAGGAGTGGGCGAGACTCTCCAATATGGCAGTGGCATTCTTTTTGAGACCGGTTCCCAGGCTTGTTTTGAGTTTGTTTTCTCATCTGGAATAGATGCAGAAATCTTAAGTGCAGATGCCTATGGTGCAGTAGATATTGCTGTCTCCCGAGGAAACCTGACCATAGATCTTGAGCGGCTTGAGACTGAACGAAAAGGGCCGGGAGTTTTGTGTGTCAGGGTTTTCTGCTCCATAACGGCAGGTACAATCCAGACTCCAGTTGTAATTTCAGTCAATGGTACACTTAAGGATTCCTATGGCAACACATTGGAAAATGATTATGTGCTGAGGGTAAATTCTTTATGAATAAAAGGGATTTCTGCACACAGCATCCTTTCTCTGTGTTAATCTGCTGGATTGGTCTGGCCCTGCTGGGAATATGCAGCCTTTTCAAGCTGGAGATAGGTTTCTATCCAGAGGTCTCTATTCCATATGCGACTATAACAGCAGAGTTCCCAGACATGCCTGCTGACGAGGTTGAGAAACTGGTTACAATTCCTTTGGAGAACAGTGTTTCTGCAGTTAAAAATATCAGGCAGATATCATCCTCATCAAAAAGGGGAGAGTGTCTTATCAGAGTTGAGTTCAGCTGGGATGCAGATATGTCGGCCACTGGAAGTGAGATAAGAAATAGGATTGATGCAGTATATCCCTTCCTCCCGGAATCGGTTTCCAGGCCTACACTTTCATTCAAATCATTTGCCGATTCTGAGGTCATGACACTGGCTGTGTTTCCCAAGCCTGGTTTCTCTATTCTCCAGGCATCATCTGTGGTGGAAAAGGAACTTAAAAGCCGTATTCTGGCCCTTGATGGCATAGCTCAGGTGCATCTTACAGGATGTGCAGAACCTGAGATACACATAGATGTTAATTATCCTCTTCTGATGGCAGCTCCTTCTTTGGATTTGGATAAGGTGGCAGCTGCTGTAAGAAAAAGCATTTTCCGATATCCCCTTGGGAATATAGAGGAAGGGGAGCACAGTTATCCTTTGCGGGCTGAGTCCAATATTCAATCGCCAGAAAAAATAGGTCAGATTCCTTTGGATACAGAGGGGGCTATGACATTGAAAGATGTGGCGACAGTCATATTGGGTGAAAAGGAACGGAACTCTTTTTTCTCCCATGATGGAAAGGAGGGAATAGGTCTCAAGGCCTTTAAGACAGGTGGAAGCAGCCTTCTTAAGACATGCAGTGAGCTGCGCAATGCTGTTGATCAGCTTTCCATCGTATATAGCAATCTCTTTGATCTGGTGATTATAGAGGACAGATCAAAGCCCCTTGAACATGCAATTCGGAGTCTGGTCATCACCATCGGAACTGGAATTTTATGTGCCAGCTTAGTCATAATGCTCCTAATGCAGAACCGCTATATGGCGCTGATAGTAATAGCTGCTCTGCCGTTCTCGCTGCTTCCAGTTTTTGTATGCATGCACTGTTCTGGAATCTCCTTGAATATAATCACACTGTCGGCGCTGGCAATTGGGTCAGGAATGGTTTTTGACAATGCTGTGGTGGTCACAGAATATCTTCTGGAGAATAAACCTTATTACAGCAGCATACCGGCAGTGATCGGCTCCACACTCACTACAATCATCATATTTATTCCTGTTATCCTTCTGCCGGGGCTCATGGGAAAAGTCTTTTCAAGTCTGGCTGTCACTGTCATTTTATATCTTGCAGTCTCCTGTCTTGTCGCCCTGACGCTTACTCCTGCACTTTTCACTTTGATTGGAAACCGTACCAAGTTCAGTCAGAAGACATTTGTTTTTGAAAAGTGGTATAAAGGATATCTCGACCGCATAAGGTCAAAAAAATGCCTGCTTGTTTTGATAGCTATCCTTACCTTGCTTCCTCTGAGCACAATAATCTTCATCCCTTTTAAAATATTGCCAGAGACAGAATCAGACAGTTTTGATATTCAAGTTGATTATCCTTATGGTTATCCTTTTTCTACCTATGTAGCCTGGGCTGGCGAAATGGAGAAGAGTATAGGGGAGAGCAGGCTTTGCAGAAATGTGACAATATATGGCGGTTATGACAAGGATTCGCGGCAGGATTCAAACACTTTCATCTTTCATATAAGCGGAGGAAAAAAAGATAATCTTAAGCAGCTTTTTGACAGTATGCCCTGGGGATATCGTATGTTGGAGAGCAGAGATTTTCTTACAGCCCTGGTGGGAAACAGCGTCTTGTATTCTGTTACCGCTTCAGACAGGAAGGAGCTGGAGAAAAAAGTTTTTTTCATAGAGGAAAGAGCGAGGAAGGATGGTGTTTCAGCTGATGCAGTCCATGGGATTAAGAATTACCCGGAGTACAGGATTTCAGTCTCTGAAAACATTTATTCTGCAGAACTGACTCCTTCTGATATTTTCAAATCAATTACATCAGCGGTGGAAGGAAATATTGTGGCCCAGCTTGATATGGATGGAGAACCGGTGGATGTAAGGCTGAGGTATGGAAGGGAATTTGTAGATACTGTGGAAAAGGCGACATCGCTTATGTTGAAAGAGGATGGAAGGACTTTGTTTACTCAGCCATTTATTCAGTTTAAAAAAGAGGATAACAGTTTTGCCCTTGATAGATTGAACAGGCAGAATGCATTGTTTTTGACCTTTTCACCTGACAGGAGAAAAGGATATGGTACCACCAGAGTCTCAGATGAGATGACAAAAAAACAGCAGGGAGAGATAATTATTCTTTTTGCAGGAGCTTTGGTTTTCATCTGGTTTGTTCTTGCTGTCCAGTTTGAATCCTGTCTTATGCCATTTCTTATTTTAAGCACTGTTCCCCTTGGTATCTCGGGCAGCCTCCTTGCTCTTTTTGCGGTGGGGAGGAGCCTGAATATCAGTTCTGTGCTTGGACTTATGATTCTGTCTGGGACAGGAGTGAATTCTGGTATTCTTATTCTCTCCGATGTTATCCGTGGTATTCCTATCAATCAGGCCGCTCTATCCAGGCTGAGAACTGTGTGTATTACCCTTTTGTCCACAGTGGTGGCGCTGCTTCCTGTTGCATTATTCGATTCAAATCCTATTCAGAGCTGTGCTTCAATTTCTCTGCTTGGTGGGCTTCTCTTTGGAACAGTATCTATGTTTGTCCTGATTCCAATCCTGATAAAGGAGGATAGCAATGGATAATAACTTCAGGGACTTCCGGTTGAAACTCATCTTTCTTGCGCTGTGTATCCTTATCCTTCTGGCCATAAAAGGGCATATCAAACTGGGATTTGTGCCAGAACTTGAGAAGAAAAATATTTCTGTAGCTTTTAATTATTATGGAGCATTTGAGAAAGAGGTGGAGGTCTTGGTCTCTTCTCTTGAAGAAGCCTATATGGATGTCCGGGGAATAAAGGATATCAATTCGGTGTCTGAGGCCGGCAAGGGATATATACTCTGTCAGTTTTCCGACAGAACCAGCCTTGATGAAGCTTATGTGCAGCTTTCAGATATTACTGCCCATGTATATGCTGATTTCCCAGAGGGGGTCAACAGGCCAGTTATCACTAGGAGTTCTAGCGACTTATATCCAGTTTTTATCTCATGGTTTCCATTGGAGAAAGAGGGAATTGCTGACCGCATACGGGAAGCATACGAGGCGATTCCAGGAACAGGGAAGGTGGAACTGGGCGGTCAGAAGAAGAAAGAACTGATGGTGAATCTGCATACAGACCGCCTCGCAGGCATGGCGCTGTCCAGCGATGGACTGGACAGCAGGCTGCGGAGCAGCAACCTTGCGGGCAAGGTTGCTATGCCCGGGGGACAGACACTGGTGCTTTCTTCCCGCCTCTCATCTCCGCAGGAGTTCGGGAATGTATATTTAGCTCCAGATTTAAGGCTTTATGATGTGGCAGATCTTAACTTCGAGGAGGCTGAAAATCAGAGCCTGGGGCATATTGATGGGAAACCAGCCCTTCTTTTTTTTGTTATGAAGTCAGGAGAAGGAAATACTGTCCGGCTTTGCCGGCAGCTTGTAACAGTGACGTCACGATTAGGTGGCAGAACCCTTTATAACTTTGGAAATAAAATAGAAAAATCGTTTATAATTTCCTCTTCTATACTCCTTCTCCTGTTTTTTATTTTAATTCTTTGGTTATGGGTAAAAACAAAGAACTTTAATACTGTTTCCCAGGCTATCTGTTGCCTTATAATAGTGTTTCTGTTTGCCCTTGGAACTGTTACGCTTGCAGGTTATCAGGTGGATATAACTGTTATGATTTCCCTCTCTTTGGTTATTATTTTATCTTTCAATTCCTTTATTCCTCAGGGCCAGAGTTATATTCCCCGTGAATACGCTGAACCTATAAGCCGGCAGGATATAGCGATACTCCGCAGCATCGGAAGAAAAAGCATAAACGATTTCACAGGCGAAGAAATAGAGAAAACTGAAAAGTGGGCTTATAAGTTCTGGCAACAGCTTGGTATAAAATCTCCATTCTACCGTCGTATATTGGGTGACTGGCGAGAGTTTGATAAAAGCAGAGTTGGAATAATATCAGGAATAAAAACTATTGATGTCAAAGATAGAAAAGAAGCTGTTAAATATATAAAAGATGGACTAAAAAATGATGTATTTTTTAGAGGAGATAAAAAAACAAATATTGATACAGGCTTTAGGATTATTATTTCTAAGCAGGTGTATGAAGATACGCTTACTTATGCTAATAGAGATTATTCAAGAAAGAAAGATTTCGAAAAATATTTAGCAAGATTGTCAATATTACCCAATATGATAGACATTGTTAAAAAATCTATATTGCTCGATACAACTGTAATTGCCGAAACGGATAATCAAGATAGAAGTTTTATGCATCATTTCTACAATATAGCAAATATTAATGGCAAGGGTTATGTAGTTTCTCTTTTAGTTGATGAACTTAATTCAGAAAAAGGGGATATTTATAGGGCTTATAATGTTAATGATATAAAAATAACACCTGCTACAGGGCCTAAGGTTTACAAGCCTTCTCATGCAACAGGTGTTGGTGGAAGTAATCCTTCCTCTTTAACTGTAGCAGACCTATATGCACTTGTCAAGCAATATGACAAGGACTTCAAGCCGATGCCATTTCATGCTAGAATAAAAGGGACTGCTCTTACATCTTTTATTGTTTTTTCCACCTTGATTGTTGCCCTCTATATTCCTGTATCTTTTAGAAATCTTTTTCTTCCATTCTGCATTACTCTAGCGTCTGGTTTATGTGCCGCAGTTATCTGCCAATTCTTTGTGAGACAGAATCCGATTTCCAAGCTCTGTATTCCACTCTGGTGTTATTCGCCCATTTTACTTTTTGCATTGTTTTTTTTCATGTTTTCTCCGCAATCACCTGTTGCTTCTGGCTTGACTTTCTCCCTCGAATATGAGAGTGGGACATCCTTTCCATTTATTCAGCAGAGTGCCCTTGATATTGAGGATACTCTCTTGAGATGGAACGCCTTTGACCGTCTTACGCTTCATGCTGATCAGGGGAGGGCTGCTTTCACTATACTTGGGGGTAAAAAACAAGATATTTTGCAGAAAATTCACAACTTATCCACCATTTATCCGGAAATATTCTTTTATATTCCAGAAAAACACACCCGAAACGCTATTGATGTGACAGTATATGGCAATGATGTGACTGAGATTGAAAATAATATACTACAGTTAGCAAAATATGTGAAAGTAAGTGCAAATAATGTGAATATAATCTATAATTTTAAGTCTGATGTTGCAAATATTGTGCTTGAGATTCCTGTAAAATGCGCTTCGGCAGGCTTTTATCCTTATGATGTGTATAAAACTCTCTACTATACGGTGTCAGAGCCGGTGGTGGACAAGTTCTTTGCCTCAGAAGTGGAGACTGATGTGAAGATCCGTGGCGATGCCAGGTACCGGGAAACACTTTCAGGCCTTTTAGAGGTGCCAATCCTCTCTCCATTCGGGCAGGCTGGGGAGGCCGGTGATTATATAAATGTCTGCAGGGAATCGGCTCCAGGACGTATCTACCACCGGAATAGAATGCGGGCCTTGAGCTTTTCTGTGACAGGAGCAAGCAGGTCAGTACTTCAGAAACTGGTTTCCGATTTCCCATTTACAG
Organism: Spirochaetia bacterium; assembly: GCA_017649605.1. Lineage (GTDB taxonomy): Bacteria > Spirochaetota > Spirochaetia > CADAEX01 > CADAEX01 > CADAEX01. The sequence continues at coordinate 24,955 of JAGCGL010000133.1, read as the reverse complement.
GGAGCTGCCATGGAGAAGTAGGCCAATAATCCCCTTTATAATTATATTTTACTTGTATAAGCTCTCTTTTTAGTATATTTTAGAACAAGATGAACTAGAGAGGTATTATCTGTATGAAAAGAAGATTGATTACATCAGCGCTTCCATATGTTAACAATATTCCGCACCTGGGAAACCTTATCCAGATGCTTTCAGGTGATGTTTTTGCCCGGTTCTGCCGGCTTCGGGGCTACGACACCCTGTATATCTGCGGTACTGACGAGTATGGTACTGCCACCGAGACCAGAGCTCTTGAGGAGAAGAAGACTCCACGCCAGCTGTGCGACTACTACTTTGCAGAGCACACTAAGATCTACGACTGGTTCCATATCGATTTTGACAAGTTCGGCCGTACCTCCAACGACGAGTGCACCGAGATAACCCAGGGCCTTTTCAATGATCTGGACAAGGCAGGCCTTATAACAGAACACACCAACAAGCAGCTTTTCTGTCCTAAGTGCAACATGTTCCTTTCTGACCGGTATGTACGGGGAATCTGCCCTAAGTGCGGTGCCACCGATGCCCGGGGCGACCAGTGTGACGGCTGCGGCTCCCTGTTGGATCCTATCGACCTTAAGGAACCTAAGTGCGTGACCTGCGGCTCAACTCCTGAGGTGCGGGAGACCAAACACCTTTACATTAACCTCCCAGCCATCAGCGGCAAGCTTGAAGAATGGATGGATAAGGTGAGCAAGGACGGCAAATGGTCTGACAACGCAATCAACACCACCAAATCCTGGCTTAAAGCAGGGCTTAATGAGCGGGCTATAACCCGGGATCTCAAGTGGGGAATCCCTGTTCCAAAGGCCGGATACGAGAACAAAGTTTTCTATGTATGGTTCAATGCTCCTATCGGATATATCTCTATCACTGCCCAGCTGGCAAACGAGCTTAAGAAGGCCGGCAAGGCAAGCTTCGACTGGAAGAGCTGGTGGCTACCGGAAGAGAGCGAGGAGGCCAAGGGCAAGGAAGATATTGAACTTTTCCAGTTCATCGGCAAGGACAATATCCCGTTCCATACTGTAATTTTCCCATGCACACTGCTGGGCTCAGGCCACAACTGGACCAAGCTGTTCCACATGAGCTCATCTGAATACCTGAACTACGAGGATGGCAAGTTCAGCAAATCCAGGGGCGTAGGTGTATTCGGTTCCGATGCGATTGCCACCGGAATTCCTGCCGATGCATGGCGTTTCTACATCTTCTACAACCGGCCGGAGAAGTCAGACTTCCAGTTCACATGGAAGGATTTCCAGGAAAAGATGAACAGCGAGCTTATTGGCAATCTGGGCAACTTGGTTAACCGCACCCTGCTGTTTGTGAACAAATACTATGACGGCAAGATCCCAGAGGCTCCTGTGGACGAGGCTCTGTGGGCCGATATCCACCAGAGAGAGGCTAAGATTGCCGATCTTCTGGAGTGGGCTGAGCTTAAAGAGGCATTCCACGAGATGTTCGCAATATCTGATATCGCAAACAAGGCATTCCAGGCTGCAGAGCCATGGAAGACCAGGAATACAGACCCGGAGCGGGCTGCCAAGCTTATCCACAACCTCTGCTATGTAATTAAAGATCTTATGATCATGATGCACCCATATATGCCGCAGTATACCCAGAAGGTGATGAGCTACTTCGGTGCCTCAATCTTCGAGAGCCGCGTTGACCTGGGCATAAAGCCTGGAATGTGCTGGGCCGAGGTGGGCAAGACCGAGGGTCTTTCTACTGTCGGACCGACAGAAGTATTCTTCACTCCAATGGACAAGAAAACTATGGAAGCTTTCAGGGATCAGTTCTCCGGCAACCAGAAGGAGCGGAAAGCAGCTCAGGCCCAGCCGCAGAAACAGCAGCCTAAAAAGCAGAAAGCTCCAGAGCCTGAGGTTCTGCCAGCTGCCGAGCAGCCAGCTTTCTTTGCAAAGAATATCCGGCTCAAGGTGGCTAAGATTGTCAGCGTAGAGCGGAACCCAGAGAGCGACAAGCTTTATATCGAGCACCTGGATGATGGCAGTGGCGAGGACCGTGTGATACAGAGCGGACTGGTGCCATATCTTACACCAGAACAGCTTCTTGGAAAGCATATTATTTTGGCCGACAACCTTAAGCCTCGGAAGATGCGGGGCGTAGAGAGCCGCGGTATGCTCCTGGCTGCTGATTACAAGGATGCCGACGGCAAGGAGTGTGTGGAAGTTCTCTCTGCACCATGGGCAGCACCTGGTACAAATGTAGTTCTGGAAGGGGATGATGTTAATGCAGTCAAGCCTGACAACATCGAGGCAGATATGTTCTTCAGTATCGAGATAAATGTAGTGGAAAAAAGTGTGGAGATAGGCGGCAAGAAGCTGACAGCTGACGGCAAAGTTATAACCACTGAGTTCACTGTAAATGGAGGAGTTCACTAATTTGTCCGGAGCATTTCTTCAGAGCAACTTATGGACTCTTCTTAAGGGGTCATTCGGCTGGGAGCCTTATTCTTTCCATTTCGAGGGAAAGCTTGTAAATGCGCTCCTGCGTCATTTTGGGAAATTCTTCTCTCTTGTATATATTCCTTATGCACCTATAGAGCAGGAGAGGCTGGAAGAGGTTTCAGCCTACCTTAAAACCCTGCTTCCTAAAGGCTGTGTCTTTATCCGCTGGGATCTGCCCTGGTATGTAAACCAGGAGGGAGAGTGGTCCGATGCACCTAAGTGCTTCAGAAGGGCTGCAATGGATATACAGCCTCCATCTTCTGTTATCCTTAATATTTCACGCCCATTGGAAGAAATCCGCAAGGGATTTAAGGAGAGGGCCCGCCGCAATATAAAGACAGCCGAGAAAAAAGGGGTGACTATCACCTGCCATGGGGTCGAGAAAATATCTGTCTGGTATAAGCTGCTTAAAGAGACATCTGAGCGGGACCGGATTTCTACTCATCCCGAGGTCTACTATCGCAAGCTTTTTGAACTGGCCAAGAACCAGAAGAGGCTTGATGTGCGCCTTTATATGGCATCGGTAGAGGGAGATGAAATAGGTGGAATTATTACTCTGTTTGACGGAACGGAGGCAACCTACCTGTATGGCGCCACTTCCAACCGGAAGCGGGAGACTATGCCAGCCTATGCTCTCCAGTGGAAGGCAATCCAGGATGCAAAGGCTGCAGGCTGTCTGGAATATGATTTCTTTGGAATACCGCCTGCTTCTGACCCAAAACACCCGATGTACGGCTTATACTGCTTCAAGACAGGGTTTGGCGGCTCTATTGTCCACCGTCCAGGATGCTGGGACTATCCATGCCGCCCGGTATTGTACAGAGGGGCTAGGCTGATTGAAGCAGTGCGCAGATGGTACTATAAGTCTTTCAAGAAGAGAAAATAATCAGGATTCTAAAATGTATTCTGCCTTGAGTTTCTTCTCAAGGAGCATATAGGCTTTATCCACAGCCCCTTCAAGGGTCTGGAATCCAGTCTGCCCTTCTGTATAGTAGGGCGAGAACTCTAAAGCTTCCTCGTTATCCATCAGAATTGCATTCAGCGTATACTTGACCATGTGGTTTGGGTTGCCAGGGAGCTTATATTCATATATCTCAATTGTGCACATAAGCTCATACCTTGACTCCTTGGGAGTGGTCTTGAATCCATAAGACTGCAGTTTCCCGGCAAAGGCTTTCTGAATCTTGTTGTTCCAGTCGCCGGTGGTTCCCTCTATTGAAATGTGGATAGGAACCTTCTGCTGCAGCTGGTTCAGTTCTCTTTTTACTTTGTTCGGCGATATAATCTTATCTTCGACCAGCATGGCATCGGCACTGTTCAGGACAGATAGAATAGACATATATTCGTTCTGCTTTTCTGCCATGTCAAATGCACTTTTATAGTTCATGCAGGCAGAAAGGGGGCTGTCTCCTTCTGTAATAGAAATGAGCTCTGTGATATCATCATGCAGCTTTGCAATTTCCCGTGAATAATAATTTGCCGCATCATATTTATCAATAAGGGCCAGGGCGTAACATGTCCCGTCCGGGGCATTCCAGGTCTGTTTTATCTCGGCATTAATCAATGATTTTATATCTGTATGAAGAGAAATATCCTGACTTATGTTTGTTCTCCCTTGATAATTCTGTCCTTGTGTCCCATGGGACTCTGCTAAATCCTTTGAAGATTTAGTTTCTGCACTTACGCTCTGACCAAAAATAGAAGCAAGTGCATTTATAGCACTTGCCTCTGCTGCTTTTCTATCTTTGCCTGTCCCTACTGCGGTAATATATGAATCCTTATCATATATGGCGGACGGATTGTCCACCCACTCCGGGGGAAGTTCTGCGAAACTTGTAGAGCATACCAATAAAAGAGATAAAACGGCTGTAAGATAGAAAATTTTTTTCATGTTATTTCAGGCACTCCACTTCGAGCAGGTTGAGCTGACCAGCTTTTACTACTACAGACCTGTTGATTGGCTTCTGTCCTGGGAATGTCACAACAACATCATATGTTCCTGGATCAAGGTCAATTCCAAGAGCCTGAACTTCTGCAGGATAGAAGTGTGCGCCTCTGATGTCTCCATATTCCTTGGAAAGGGAGTCGATAACTTTTTCCTTTGCACTCTTGCGGCCAGCTTCGGCTGCTTTCTGCTGAAGAGGATTACCCATGCCTGCCGGGTCTGGAAGCAGCATGTATGCAACTGTCAGAGGAACAGATTTGATAACGTTGCGGATAAGGCTTCTGCGGGCTGCAAAGTTCTGTTTTCTCTCGGTACATTTTCTTGCTATGTCGCTTACATTCTCGATTGTCTCAAGCTCGTAATCAGTTCCGTTGATGGTGACCTTGCAGGTCTTTCCTGCCAGTTCGGACCGGTCTTTAAGCTCTGAATAAACAACCTTATATTTGTTGCCGGCAAAAATATCTCCAAGGGAAGAAGTAATCTTTGATGCATCAATATTTGCTTTCTTGATATCCTCATTCTCTGAGATCTGGGATGTAAGGAATTTTATTGGAGCATCTACATAGATTTCCTTTGTCTGCTTCTCTGCCATCAGACCAACCATAGCCAATACATTGAGCCGTGCTTTTCCTGCAGGAACAGACTCTTTCTCGGCAGCAACCCCTTTAGGCATCTCCTGATTTGCATAGCTGTCCTGATTGTAGGATTCCTCCATCTGGTCGTAGAAGAAGCTTCTCTGGTCTCCCTCTTTATCTCCATTGTATTTGTTGTAAATAAGAGCCAGGTAGTTTGCCAATGCAGAGTTGTTGAATACAAAGTTCTCTGCTTTTGGAAGAGAATCTGCAGATTCCTTATCAAGTTCGCCAACCTCGTTCAGCTTTGCGGAAAGAGTCTCGTTGTACACTTCCATAGCCATCAGCATATTGCGGATGTTCTGAAGATCCTGGAATGCTGCGTCAGCAGTCTTCGGGTCGTCCAGCTTTGCCACTGCATCAAATATGATTGCATAGATATCCTCGTAGTCGTATGTCACATAAGGCTGGGAATATTCATCTGCGAAGAATGTGGATACAACAACCTTGTTTGCCCCTGCATACTTCTCCTGCAGTTTCTCCATATCAGCAACAGGCTCAAGATGAGATATAGCGGCCTCGTTATTATTCGCATACAGCTTCACCATTCCGGCATCCATGTTGTAGATATCATCAGATCCCAGATATGCCTTGTTGTCATCCTGTGAGAGAAGGGCATAGGCATCTTCATACTCTCCGGCTGCTACAGCCTCGTTGATAGGTACAAGATAGCTGCCAGACTTGGCTTCTGCTGATTTACCGGCTTTCTTCTTCTCTTTTGCTTTCTGCTTGTCAGCTTTCTGCTGCTCTTTAGCCGCCTGCTTGTCAGACTTGGCTACTTTCTCTTCCTTTGCCCCATCTTCGGTTGCAGCACTTTTACCTGTTGTGCCACAGGATGCAAAGAACATTGCACAGAGCACCAAGATAAGTGCCCCTTTTAAAATTTTTTTCATCTTTTTCTCCTTTTATTTTTTTCCAATGACTTTCTTAATTTCTTTATTTTCGCCCCGCCAGATGATTTCTCCTGTCTCGAAGTTCTCAAGCTGAGCATAAACAAAATAGGTCCGTACCGATGTCTTGTTGTCGGTATCCACAATTGATTTCACAGATCCTGTCAGGTTAAGGTCTGCCTGGGTTCTGTTGGCAATTTCCTTGTGCTTGGACATATCGGCCTGCCAGGCCTGCTGGTCAGCCATATCAGCCTGCATCTCCTGCCAGTTCTTGTTGGAGACAATAAATTTAGCTTTGCCTGAGTTGATGATGGCAGTTTCAATTCCATCTGATATGATCGCAGTATTGATATACTCGCTTGTGTCATTCCTGAAGTTCCCGACGCTGATGAAAGGCTTTCTGCCCAATTCCTCCTTGTAGGCTTCAAATCCGCCGGAACTCAAGGCTTGCTCAATGAGGCTCTCTGATACAATGCGGGCATCGGTGTCGTTCCACTTGCCGCTTAGATCCACCTGCTTTGAGGCATCTACCCTGTTCACATTCTTTTTTGCAAAACAGGGGCAGACTGCCAGAAGGATAAGCAGAGATATACAGATTATTCTTTTCATTTGCTTACTGTGCTGCTAAGGTCGGTGGTGGAAAGCTCTTTTGCCAGATTGTCTGCCATTTCTTCGGCTTTCTTCTGGTCTGCAGAGTCAAGATCTTTGATGATTGTGTCCAGGTAGCTGCTGAGGAGCTTCTGATAAAGCTCTTTGTCTATGGTATAGAACTGAACAACATTGTATTCATCGGTCACTGTGTTCTTTGTGTTGTCGATAATCCGCTGCTGTGCCCAGAAATCAGTCTTCTTCTGGAAGCCAGAGAACTTTGCCTTAGTGCTGGATGCGTAGATAGCCTTCTGTGTCTTCTCTTTGTTGGAAAGGACACCGCTGAACCGCTGCTCAACTATGGTCTGGAGGCTGGAGGCAATCTGGTAATTGAATTCTGCATTCTGCAGCCAGCTCTGAACCAGCTCTAAGTTTGCCCCTTTTCCTTCAATCTTAAATATAGTTGCATCTTTGCAGTTGAACTTCTCTTTGAAGGAGTCGTAATCATCCTGCAGTGCATCCATGAACCATTCCGGCATAGGTGCGCCGAAAGCTTTGTTCTTGTAGTCGATGATCACTGTCTGTGGAACAGCTGGGTTTGCAGCTGCCTGTGCAGTTGCTGTGGGTGTTGTATCGGCTGCAGCAGCTGCTGGCTCTGAAGTTGCTTTTGCTGTAGTTCCACAACTGATAAGAGCAAGTGCTATCAGACACAACACGGCGATTGAGGTGAATTTTTTCATAGAAATCTCCTTTTATACGCTAATTGAAGTATTAGGAAAACAAGATACTACTATTTCAGCGTATTGTCAACGATTTTTTACGCATTTTGAGGTATATTTATTACATGGACTCAAATTTCAGGAAAAACCTGAGAGATTTACTCGATTACGAGTGCATTTCTGTCAAGGAATTGGCCGAGATGACAAAAATCCCCAAACGGACCCTGGAGAACTATCTGGGGTGCCGCGCCTCCATGCCGCCTGCTGATTATGCCCACCGTATAGCTAAGGCTCTTCATGTGACTGTTGAATACCTCTTTTCCGACGAGGAGGGCAGGGTGGATCCTTCGATTTCCGAATATGACTCACTTAATAATGTAGTTTCTCAAAACAGGGAATATGGAAAAGTCCTGAACGAATTGAAGAATCTTCCCGAAGCAAACATAAAAATGATCCTTGATATTGTCCAGGCTGTGATAAAGAACAAAAAACAGCCATAACGTGCAATCATATCAATGATGAGAAAATATCATCAAAAATTAGTGCGAAAAACTGCCTAAAAGTACATATATAAGTAGGGGGAAGATAAGAATTGTTAAAAGCATCCCCCTTGAACGGATATTTCTTTATAAAATAACAAAATAATCATTTTATTCTCCTTTCTGCCCTGCCCTGGAATCAACTCGGGTCTGAGGATTTTTTTGTGAAAAACACCTAAAACCTTGGACTGTGAAAATGGTGCCAATAATCATCAAAATTATAAAAAGTAATATAAATCATAATTCCTCGTTATCTATTTGCTTTAATTAAGAGCAGATTATTGCATATCACAACCTTAATGGGACTGAGAAATCAGTCCCTTTTTTTTTGCTTTCGGAGGGAAAAATGAATCAAGCAGTGAATGAATTGTGCATCAGATGTGCATTCTTTGATGTCAAGGAAGGCTGTGCTCTGGGCCGGCACTGGAATCGTGGAAAAGATGGCAAGATTACCTGCCGGGATTTCATGCCGCCGGAGGCTATCACTCTTCCTGCAAGTGACAGCAGATACACAGTGGTCCATAGTATTGTAGATGTGTGGATGGGTTCAGAGTGACGGTATCCAACGGCCGTTTTTCAGCTCAAGGCCATACTGGGTTCTCAGGTTCCAGATCAGCCCTTTCTGCACAGAGCGGACAGCCTGGACAAAGTCGGTCTCCTCGTGAGAAGCAAGGTAAGGGCGGCAGCATTCCAGATCTGAGGCAAGCATGTTGTCCATAAGCAGCTTGGAGGCGATAAACCGCTGGTTTTTCTCAACAGCGAATATAATCAGGCTGTCCAAAAGTCCTATGACCTCCCATGTAATCTGCTCGGCCTGTGAATACTGGCCTATGTCCTTGTTCTGGTTGCTGAGCCGGATTGGCAGGTTCTCTATAATCCGGTCCAGGTTCTCCACCAGATACTCCAGGTTGAAAAGTCCTGTGGCACAGTTGAATAGGATAGGTATTCCTGCATCCTCATTCTTCTTTACAAAAGCATCTGAAACAGCCCGGCCTATATCGCCACAGGTAAGCCGTCCATTCCGCTCCCGGATAAGGATTCCCCCTTTTATATCCACAGGTGTCTTGAAGGAGAAGTCAAAGCTTGCCTGCCGCCCCGAAAGGGCCAATGCAGCCAGCTCAACCGGTGTAATTGTGAATCCTATGTTGTCCACATTTCCCAGGTATACAAACTTTTTCCCTGCTGCCAGCAGCTTTTTATAGATATCCCGCAGCACTATGAAGTTCTGTCCATGTCCTCCGGGCAGCGCATAATAATCCCCGTTTTTATCCTTGAAGAAGGAGAGAGGATAGCCTGCTGTTGTGGGGGTGAATGCGGGAATCAGCGGCTGGATTGCACTCTCAGGCTTTGTGACATCAACCTCTGAAGCTTCGATAAGAGGCTTGAGGATAGGGGAGTTCTTATATTCTTTATACCTTGCGGCCAGTTTCTCATCGGTGTTGTAGCTGGTCATCTGGAAAAGGGCATGCTGATATTCTGATGCCGGCTTTCCGGTAACAGCCTGGGACTGCAGGATATGCCTGAGTACAGAGCGCATCTTAAGCTCGATGAAATCGTAACCTGGGGAGCCATCCGGATTGATATAGGCAGGGGTTATCCCCTTGGGTTTTCCTTTGTATTCTTCTGAAAGTGATTCAAAGGTATTCTGGCATTGGTCAAACAGCTCTGGGTTGAACTTTGAATTGTTCTTGACATCGCAGTAGCTGGTGGCCATGCCCCCGTTAAGTATGCCATAGGAAAGGTATGGAATAAGGTACAGTCCAAGGCAGTGCAGAGTATCAAAGGTAAAGCGGAGTGTCCCTTCATCGCAGGGGACATCCTCCAGAACAGAGCTTGGAATGGCAAACTTTTCCAGCACTTTTTCTGCCTGTGCTCTGCTTATAGGAAACTTCATATTGGAATGGAGAACAAAGATATCTTTGCCGTCCGGGTGGGGAAGTATGTCGGCATCCAGGGTTTTTACATCAAGATTCCGGGATGCATTGACTGTTGCTAAAATCTTCTTGCCAAGCTCAAAATCAATTGCCATTATCTAATTTTATACCATATAAACATTTTTTACAATCTGCCGATTTATATAGAGAACCTATGGAAAGAAGAATAGTTACACTTATTTTGTTATGCGCATTGATTTTTCCTCTTTTTGCAGAGAGTGAGCGTATTGTCATTCTGGAGGACGGAACCTACATCTCCACTTGCAGAGATTCTATGGTTCAGCGCTCCTTTGACGGGGGAATCACCTGGAGTCCCTTTGCCAATGGTCTGCCTGAGAAGCATGTCTATCCTTTCAAGGATAAGGAATACAGGGATCTTTCCAGCATCTTCTGCCACGAGGCCAGCGGTTATATGGTAGCCTGCGGTTCAAACTATGTCTCGCTTTATGATATAGATTCCTCCTCATGGAAGAATATTCCGGTGGGAGAGCCGGTAAAACGGCGCTCCTACTACACAGCCGTGGCCCTGAAGGGGACAGAGGAAGGCTATACAGTTATGATCGGAACCAGCTGCGACGGTCTGTTTGTAACCTACGATATGGGCGCCACCTGGGAGATTTTCCCCAGCAACCGGTTCTATATCGGCGGCGGTTTCTATGAGGAGATAACTGCAATCTGCCCTGTGAACAACAAGGAGCCATACACCTGGTATGCATCCAGCCTCCCCGACAACCAGCTCTATGGGTACGACCCTTATATACAGCGGTGGAAGCCGCTTCCAACCCCAGAGTCAGCATCGGCAAACCCTATCCATGCGATTACAGATACAGGAACTGCCCTCAAGGTGTTCACAGGGACAGAGGTTTATGAGGCCTCCTACGATGGCAGCGAATGGTATAAATACGATGGGCTTGAGCTCCCGGTCAAGAAAACTGCTATGACATTCTCGGAGGCGGCCCGCAAAAAAGCGGCATCTGACAGAACCGGCATCTACTTGAATTACATTAACGGAAAACCTGGCCGTATCGAGAACCATATAAAGTTCCTTAAGGCCCACAACATGGATTCCGTTGTAATAGACTTAAAGGATGATTTCGGCAATGTCACCTGCACAACATCAAATCCGATTGCAGCTGCCACTGGTGCCGACAAGGAATACTTCGACCTTGCCCAGCTCCTTGATACCGCCCACAGCGCAGGTATGTATGTCATAGGGCGCATAGTTGTCTTCAAGGACGAGCGGATGTACCGTTACGATGGCTATAAATATGCAGTCAAGAAAAAGACCGATGGAAGGCCATGGGAAAACGGCCGTGAATACTGGGTGGATCCCTATTGCTCAGATATATGGGATTATAACATTTCCCTGGCCCTGGAATTCCAGGAGGCAGGAGTAGATGAGATCCAGTTTGACTATATCAGGTTCCCCACTGACGGGAATATACAGAATATCGAGTACACCTGGCGGCACGACAACATGACCAATTCCGATGCTTTGGAGTCTTTCCTCAAGAAAGCAAGGGAGTCAATCGCCATTCCTATAAGTGTGGATTTCTACGGTTTCAACGGCTGGAACAAGATGGAGAAGTGGAACGGGCAGAATCTGGTTATGGCCAGCAAGTATGTTGATGTTGTATCTCCTATGTATTATCCTTCCCATTTCTCACCAGACTTCCATAAGAAAGGGCGAAACTACATGGAATGGGCAGAGTACATCTACGAGGCAGGAACCTTGCATTCAAAGCTTATAGGTGGATACAACAACTGTCTGGTCCGTCCCTTTGTGCAGGCTTTCCTGGTAGGGGATGAAAAAAACTTCAGCACCCAGGAGTACTACGAATACTACGAGCGCCAGATAAATGGACTTTCCAAGGAGAATGCCAGCGGCTTCACCCTCTGGAACTCCTCCAACAAATATTATATGGTTCCTCCTGGCTTCAAGGCTTCTTCAGCAGGGCAGCCTTAATCACCTGATTCCCCTTATATCTGCTGTTAAGCTTAAGTACAGCCTTCTCCACCTTGTTCTGTTTCTCATGGATATCTTCGAAAAGCGAAGGCTGTCCAGTTCCAGATGTATCTGCATTCTGGAAACCCAGCCCTATAAGTCTGACACTATGTCTTCTGTCCCATTTTTTCTGCAGCAGAATCAGGGATGCCTGGAACACCTCTTCGGCAGAGGTGAATGCATTTTCCTGCGTCATCTGGATGGTGGATGTGGAGAAGTTGTCCAGCCTAAGCTTGAGCGCCAGTGTCTTGGACGACCAGCCTTTCTCCAGAAGCCGGAAAAGAATATGATGAGAAAGCCACAGAAGGGTATCTTTTAACACGGCGTAATCACCCACATCCTGGTCAAAAGTTGTCTCGTTGCTTATAGACCTGCTCTTTGGTTCTGCGGCACAGATCCCAGGATCCTGTCCCCTGGCTATTGCCTTCAGAAACTCAGCGGCTCCTTTCCCGAACATCCCCTCCAGCATATTATCCGATAGATTCCGTATCTGAGCTGCTGTCGCAATGCCCGATTTCTCAAGGTGTGTCCATGTGCTTTTTCCAATTCCCCAAAGCTTTTTCAAGGGAATAGAATCTATAAACTCAATCTCTTTTCCGCTCTCAACCTGGTACAGTCCGTCGGGCTTCCTGTAATCAGAGGCCAGCTTTGCCAGATACCTGTTGCCCCCAATTCCTATGGAGACAGTAAGGCCGGTCTCTTCCTTGACACATGCCTTGATCTTTGCGGCAACCTCTGCAGGCGGCCCCATAAGTTTCTCTGTGCCTGTAAGATCCAGAAATGCCTCATCTATAGAGTTCTGTATTACCTCAGGAGCAAACCTGGTGAATATCTCCATTATATGATCTGAGACCTCTTTATACCGTTTCATCCGCACCGGGACAAATATACCGTTGGGACACAGCTTGCGGGCAGTAGAGGCCGGCATTGCAGAATGGACTCCAAACTTCCGTGCCTCGTAGGAACAGGCCGAAACCACACCACGGTGTCCCTCGATTCCTCCCACTATAAGAGGCTTGCCCTTGTATTCAGGATTGTCGTGCTGCTCCACAGATGCAAAGAATGCATCCATGTCGGCGCAGAAAAAAACGCTTTCCATCATTTTTCCTCATAGAAGGATAGCTTTTTGGAAAGTATTAAGGAAGTTTTACAGTATTTATTCTCGCCTAAGAAAATGAAGTCGAACGGCATGGTGGAATAGCAAATATCTATCTGTGCATCGAAAGCGCTGCTTTTATGTGTAGTCACCTTAAGCTCGAAAGGCATAGGCTGATTCTTTCCTATGAAGAACGAGACAGTATCGTTCTGTATTTTATAGGGGTAGGTGGAATCCAGAATTATAATTTTTTCATCTTTAGAAGGGGCTTTTAATGTAATGTACAGCTGATCGGGCTTTCCATTTGTGGCAACATGGAACTCAATAGTCTTCCGCTCCAGGAACCTGCTGGTGGCAGCCCATACCGAAACCTCCTCCTGAGGCATCTGGATATCATAGATAAGCCTTTTCTCCTTGGATGAGATATCAATCTCATCATCTCCGTTTTTCACCTGTATGTTTCCAAGCTTATAATCACTTTCAAAGGTCAGAGTACCACGCTTCTCGTCCAGGTCGTAGAACTCGACTGCATTTACCAGCTGCTTGTTATTATCGTTGAAAGGACGGTACAGATAGATAAACCGGAAGGCCAGCACTGTCAGTATTACCAATGCGGCATATCCCAGCACCTTGGTAAGCCTATGCTTAAGCTGCACTTTAAACGGGAGCACATAGAAAATTCTTATTCCCATGAATATGAAAGGGAGGATAAAGATAGCCAGATAAAGGTTTGTCCACATGGATGAGAATATCAGATCATGGCACAGATTAAGAGCAGGGTAGAACAATATTCCATGGATAGTCCTGATGAAGAAAAGCCCCGAGAGTATCATGCATATGAACTTTATATAACGTCTTTTTGCTACGGCAAAAACAAAAATACACAGAAGACTCCATGTGAAATATGCGGCAAAGGAAAACTCAATGGCCATAAATATAACCATGTCCAGAAGGGCTGTTATGACAGCGGTTCCCGAATAGAAATTCCCCAGATTATGCTGCTTGAACTGGGAATAGGTGGGGAGAAGGAGAATAAGAAGCCCCAGGCTGATCAGCACCTTAAGGCTTATGAGCTCTGGGATTATTGCCTGCCACTGGGTATCAAGCCTGGTGACCTTGAGGAAAAGCTCCGATATCCAAGTCGATATCTGGAAGAATATGAAAAGCATCATTGTGGTCCAGAACACAATGAAAATATTCTTGATGAAGATATGGAGATAGTTTTTAGCCTGTTTTGTATGGAGAATGATATAAAACAGAATGGAACCTGTGATCACAAGGAAGAAGATCATGATGTAGAACTCTGTGAAAATAAAGTAGGTATAACCCAGCTGCATTATAAAATAGTTCTGATCCTCGTTCTCATGATGGGTCAGCTCCCTCTTCTCAAAGTCCTCCACAAAACGGCAGAAGGATTCGGCCCAGATAGCTGCAGACTGGTTCTTTTCCCCCTGTTTGCCATACATCATAAGCGCAGTCACACCGGCATCCAGGTATATATCCAGAGGAGAAGGATCTGGAATCATTCCTATGCTGTAAAGGATATTCTGCTCAGGTTTAAGGTTGAAGCTGAGGCTTGCCTTCTGCAGGCTTCTGTTGCAGAAATTCACCATCCAGTATGGAGTAATATGCTCCTTGTTTCCTGTCTGGAGTATTATTTTTTCTGGCACTCCCTGAAAATTCAGGTAAAACAGGGTATATTTCCCTTCCTGAAACTCCTCGGCAGATACCCTGGCCCCTATAAAATCGGCTCCCAGAAAAAGAATCTGTATCTGGCTGACATGCTCCTGCTTGGAAAAATATTCTGCAAGCTCCAGCGCAAGTGCTGTACAGGTTGCACTGCCATGCTCCGCCATGGGGACAGCGATTACCAGGTTCTGATCCCCGGTTCCTGGCAGCACCACCGATATATTGGTTGCAAAGGAATGGCGCTCTTTAAGCGTATTCAGAGGTACTTCTGAATAGGGAATATCTGCTTTTTCCAGTCTCCCTTTTACATAATTCTGTATCCAGATTGCCTGCTCAGAATGCTCCTGGGCTGGGTAGAATGGACTCAGCTGCCATATAGTCCGCTCAAAATCTTCCTGGGCAGGAATGGTGGAGAGGCATAGAAATAGAAGGAGCAGTACCAGCAGCTTTCTCATTATATAAAGAATATTTTATGTGGGATTTACAGTCAAGAGTAATATTATTATGATATAAGAAGATATGCAGGCAAAGGACTTTTCCAGGACAGTTGTATTCAGGATAATCAACAAGTGTTCCATTTTCATGGCAGTATTCACATCTGCCGTGTTCTTTTTCTATGTCCTTGGCTCATACCAGGCTTTCCTGCCGGGCACTATGCTGCTTCTGCTCCGTTGTACAGTCTGGGCTTCCCTGGCCCTTATAGGCTGTTCTGTAATTGTAATTGCACTGCTTCTTTCCTTTATAGGCAGGCGGCGGGTCTTTGCCATAAAAAAACTTTCTGCCCAGATCTTCTTTATCCTGATGGCCTTTGCTTTTCTCTATATCTCTATGTTCATCATTGCCTGTGTCTGACAATTGCTTTTGAGCACAATGCCAAAGCCAGATAGACAATTCCAGAGAGTATTATAGTCACTGCTCCGGTGGGGAGGTCGAAAGAATAGCTTAAGAACAACCCCGATGTGGAGAAAAATGCACACAGCACAGCACCCAGTGTCATGATATGAGACAGCCGCCTTACCACCAGCGAAGCTGCCGCCGCCGGGATAGTAAGGAATGCGATTGACATGACCACACCCACCAGCGAGACCATGAGTACCACTGTTATCGCAATAAGGATATTCAGCAGCACATTCAGAAACACAGTATTTATACCCCGCACTATGGCAAAAGTCTCGTCGAAGGAGGTTGCCTTCAGCACATGGTAGTACCGAATGACAATAAAGATTACAACCAAGTCCAGCAGCGTAATAGTTATAAGGTCGCTGTGGGAGATAAGGAGTATGTTGCCGAACAGATAGCTCATAGGGTCGGCATACCCGGAAGAGAGTGCTATGCAGACAATACCGCATGCCATTCCCACTGCCCAGACTGCACCTATCACGCTGTCGCTCCGCTCTTCGCTGTACAGGTCTACCAGCGAGATTATTATGGCAGCCAGTACCGAGGCCACCAGCGCCCCTAATATAGGGGAGAGGGCCAGCCCCAGCTTCTCGTTCAGCAGTATGACAGCGCCGATTCCCCCCAGCGCCACATGGCTTACTGCTCCCACAATGTATGACATTCTCTTGATTACTACATATGATCCTATCATCCCAAAGGAGATGCTGGAGAGAAGACCTGCCAAAAGCGCATATCGGATGAATGGCACTGCAGGGTCGGTGATGGCGGCGAGGAAATCACTCAACATGGTGATCCTCCTTCTTGTGGCCACGGTGGTTGTACAGGTCTATGTCGTGGCGCACCATATTGAATGTGTCGTCTCCCAGGGTGACAAGCTCGGTAGGATGCTCGTGCACAAAGGTGTTTACACACAGCACCCTGGTCTGGAAAGCTGTGGTGAAGGCTGTGTCGTGGGTCACCAGCAGAATGGTCAGCTCCTTGTTAAGTTTCTGCATCAGAGCAGCAAGGTAATCCTCGGTAGTCACATCTATATTGGTGGTAGGCTCATCCAGAAGCAGTATCTCAGGCTCGCTGGCCAATGCCCTGGCTATGAGCACCCGCTGCCGCTGGCCTCCGGAGAGGGCTGCAAAGGTGTTGTTCCTCACATCGGAAAGGCCTATGTCGTTTAAGATCTTCTCTGCAATCTCCCGGTCCTGGGATGTGTAGCGGAGGAGGCCATCCTTCATGCGGCCCGAAAGGACAGTCTCGAAAACCGAGATAGGAAAACGGGGGTCGAAAAGGGAGTATTGGGGCACATAGCCCAGCACCGGTTTCTTAAGCTTTTTAGGTGGCACCCCGTCAATCAGGATAGTGCCTGAATCTGGTTTAAGAATGCCCAGAAGCAGCTTGAGCAGGGTGGATTTTCCCCCACCGTTTGGCCCTATGATAGTCACAATATCCTTGTCATAGATCTCGAAGGAGACATTCTTAAGAACATCCCTGGAATCGTAGCGGAAGGAAAGGTCTTTCACCTGGATTTTAACATCTTTCATATTTCATTCCTCAAAGGATTCTGCCAGAAGTCTGGCTGTCATTCTCATGTTTTCAGGGTAGTTGTATTCGAGCACCGACAATGACACACTCTTGCCCCCGATAGCCTCGGCCACCCGCTTTGCCCCAGATGCAGGGAACTCCGGCTGGATAAAGATGGTCTTGACTTTGTCCTGCTTTGCCTGGTTCACCAGATCCCTCAGCTTGGCCGGGGTGGGCTCCTTCTCGCCGGTCTCGATAGATTTCTGCACCAGATTAAACCGCTGGGCAAAGTAGCTGTAGGCCGAGTGGTAGACATAGAAAATACGCCCTTTGTAGGGAGACAGCTGCCGGCTCAGTTCAACATTAAGAGCATCCATCTCTCCCTTGAAATTCTCAAGGTTTGTGGTATAGGTTGTGGCATGGGCAGGATCTATGCTGGAAAGGGTGCTGGCCATATTTTCTGCAATAATTTTAACAAGCTCAGGGTCGGTCCAGATATGGGGGTCGAACTCTCCGTGGTGATGCCCGTGTTCATGCTCATGTTCATGTTCATGCTCTTCGTGTTCCTGATTCCGCAGTTTGGGCACATCCTTGTCGCAGCCTGCAACAACCAGTTTCTTTTTCCCCGCTTTCAGCTTGTCCAGAAAAATGTTCTCAAAAGGGATACCTATTGTAAAGTAGACATCGGAGCTGCCCAGCTGCACTATCTGTTTGGGGGAAGGGTCGAAGTTCTCGGGGCTGGTTCCGGAGGGGACAAGGACCGAAACATTCACAAGGTCTCCACCCACTTTCTCTGCGAAATATTTTTGGGGCATTATGCTTACAAATACATTGATTTTCTTTGGATTCTCTGTGTATGCAGATTGTATGCAAATTGCAGCAAGGAGAATCAGCAGTGCTTTCCGCATTTTCTGTGGCCCCCTTTGTTGCATTTGATATAGAGCTCGTGACAATCCTCGCACTCCTCCACAGAGTGGGTCTTTATAAACTTGTCCCAGTGTGCCCGCTGAGCTACTGAAATAAGGCCGGTTCCCTGGCAGAGAGGGCAGGTGTTCTGCATGTGCTCAAGCACAGCATTCCTTATGAAATCTGACTTGTTTGGGATATGCTTAAGCAGGGCGGCCAGCTCTTCGTCAGCCTTGAAAGATATAACTTCTGTTTTTTCTGTCATAGATAATCCTCGGTAATACTTTGTAATACCAAGGAAGCCCTTGTGTCAATAGGGGTGTCTGCGCAGTTAAAAGAAATCCATCTCCTCGGGCGGGGTAGGCACCTTGAGCGTTTTCCCGATAGAGAGGACAGAATCCAGCTCCAGATGGTTGAAGTAGGCTATGTGCTTGATGTCGGTGTGGAACAGCTTGGCTATAGACCACAGGGTGTCCCCCTCCTGCACTGTGTATTCTCCGGCAAAGCCTTCTTCTGAAATATCAGGCACCCAGGAGGATAAATCAAAGGTTCCTCCATAAGGCTTTATGTCAGGGTCGCTTACAGGAATAACCAGCTTTGACCCTATCTTGAGATTGTTGGGATCCACATTGTTGAAGCTCTGGATCATGCTTATAGAGATGCCATAGTGCTGGCTCAGGTGGGATAGGGTATCCCCGGCTTTTATAGTATAAAGATGGAAGTCTGTGAGCTTTGTCTTCTTGTTGGCTGTCACGCTTTTGATCTTCTCTGCCTTGTCTGCAGGCACCTTGAGCAGATAGCCGGTCTTGGCCGGTGGGGTCACATAGAATTTAAGCTCGGAGTTTCCTATGTCCAGAATATTTCTGGGTATTCCGGTCTCCTTGGCCAGAAGGCGTATATCCACAGGCTGGCTCAAGGCTATCCTGATCCATTGGAAAGGCTTTGGCTGTTTGTCCTTAATACCGTACTTGCTCCTGTTCTTAAGCACGTCGGAAATAGCCAGAAGTTTAGGAATGTAATGTATTGTCTCCTTGCTCAGAAGCCCTTTCTGACAGAGTTTCCAGTAGTCGGAAGTACCCCCTTCCCTGACTGTTCTCTTCATCTTTCCAAGCCCGCAGTTATAGGCGGCTATAGCCAGGTTCCAGTCCTTGAGCACCGAATAGTTGTACTTGATCTTTTTAAGGGCTGCTTCGGTAGCTTTCCAGAAATCACGGCGCTCATCCACCCATTCATTTATTTTCATATTATAGCCCTCTATGCTGTTGGTCATGAACTGCCACAGTCCGGTAGCTCCTGACTTGGATACTGCATCGGGCTTGAAGTTGGATTCTACAAAGGGGAGGTAAATGACCTCCAGGGGCAGCCCCTCCTCCTTTACTTTTGCCTCGATAAAAGGGACAAAGTACTCAGCCTGTTCCCATATAATGGCCAGATGTTTCTGCTCCTGCTTTGATGTATATTTCTTGAAGTAGTTGTCATACAGCTGGTTGCCCCCATTGGGAAGCAGCGCCGATTTTGCCCCTTTATCCTGTGAAAAAGAGAACAGTGGAGCAAAGATTGCTAAAACGACGATGAGTATAAATATCTTTCTATTCATTGGATCTGCTGAAAACTCTGTCTCCCAGATAGATTCCTGCCCATTCCCAGTTTCCGTGGATCTCGGGGTTTGCAGGGAAATTTATTCTTCTGAAGTAGAAATACCAGGTGTTCATTCTGAAGTCCCAGCCCGATGTCTTGAGGTAGGCCTCCTGGGCATTGGAAATCTTATCCAGTTCTTTGTTCACTCTGGTGCTGTTGTTTATAAAACTGGCTATATTTGTGGTGGCCAGGTTTTCCTGACTTGCCTCCTGCTCTTCCCAAGAGGACATGAAGAATTTGACCTTGGATGTATATTTATTTATCTCGGATGATTTTCTGCTCTTAAGGGCTGCAGTCACATTGCTTATAAGTTCATCCAGGCTGGCATAGCTCCAGGTTACCCGTGTGGTGTAATAGGCCTCGAAATCGGTGGCATACTCACGGGCCGAGGAGTTTCCAGGTACTGTGGCATCGCTTTCGCTAAGAAATTTCTTATATGCTTGAGCCGCCAGGTCCCACTGGCCTGCCTCTCCATAGCAGTCCCCAAGATAAAAGTAGATCTCCCCAGGGTTTATTTTGTCAGAGAAACGGTTTATCAGCTCCTTGTAGCATTCTATCTTCTCATCCAGGTCCTGGCTGTTTCCAAGTATTTCTTTAAGGCACAGGAAATGGATAGACTGCTCCTGGTAGGTGACATCGGTGTAGCTGTGTAGAATCCGGCTGAAGTAATAGTGGGCAAAGGGAGCAGCTCCCTGCTGCTTATAACGGCTTGCCACAGTGAAAAGATAGTAGGCGTTGAAAGGATCTTCCGGGTGATTGTCCACATAGTCGGTAAGGAATACAGAGAGGAGCTCCGGATCTTCCTTCTTTTCCAGGAAGTTATATATCTGCATCATACGGATATAG
The DNA here is from genome assembly GCA_017649605.1 of Spirochaetia bacterium. Taxonomy (GTDB): domain Bacteria; phylum Spirochaetota; class Spirochaetia; order CADAEX01; family CADAEX01; genus CADAEX01. The sequence continues at coordinate 4,615 of JAGCGL010000133.1, read as the reverse complement.
TTTTTCTCGTAGTCGGTACTTTTCTCCAGGGAGGAGGCCAGGGCTTCGAACTCGCTTTTCTGGACTTTGTCCATTCCTGCTGTATACATGTCCTTGCTGCAGGAGGCGCCCAGCATCAGGAAAAGAGAGAGAAAAAGTATTGATATGCAGGTACTTTTTTTCATATTCAATGAAATATATCATACCACTTTAGAGTTGGCAAGAAAAGAGCAATATGTTATTATATTCACATAAAAAAGGAGTTGATATGGGCACAAAGATTTCAATGAGAAACGGACAGTTCATAGTCCCAGATAATCCCATTATTCCATATATCGAAGGTGATGGTACCGGACCGGATATAACCCGGACAGCCCTTCCTGTCATTGACGAGGCAGTGCGCCTTGCCTACGGCGGAAAGAGGAAGATTGAATGGAAAGAGGTGCTTGCAGGAGAAAAAGCCTTCAACAAAGTTGGCGACTGGCTGCCGGAAGAGACTCTGGCTGCATTCCAGGAGTACAGGGTGGGGCTTAAAGGGCCTCTGACAACTCCAGTAGGTGGCGGCCGGAGGAGCCTTAATGTGGCTCTGCGGCAGAAGCTGGACCTCTATGTGTGCCTCCGCCCTGTAAAATACTTTGATGGTGTTCCTTCTCCAGTAAAGAATCCGCAGCTGGTTGATATGGTGGTGTTCAGAGAGAACACCGAGGATGTCTATGCTGGTTTTGAGACTCCTGCCGGAGATGCAAAGACCGAGAAGCTGGCCGCATTCCTCAAGGCTGAGTTCGGCTGGGATATCCATAAAGAGTCGGGCATCGGCATAAAGCCGGTGAGCAAGGAGAGGACCGAACGGCTGGTACGGGCTGCAATTGAATATGCAATAGCAAATAACCGCAAGTACATAACCCTGGTGCATAAGGGCAATATAATGAAGTATACCGAAGGGGCTTTCCGCAACTGGGGTTACGAACTGGCAAAACGGGAGTATCCGGGCAAGGTTATGACAGCCGAAGAGGCTGGTGCAAATCCGCCGGAGGGAACAATCATAATCAAGGACTGCATAGCCGATGCCTTCCTGCAGCAGATTCTTACCCGGCCGGCCGACCACGACGTTATCGCCACATTGAACCTCAACGGCGACTATATGTCAGATGCACTTGCCGCACAGGTGGGCGGCATAGGTATTGCACCTGGTGCCAACATCAACTACAAGGAGATGGTGGGTATTTTCGAAGCCACCCATGGTACTGCGCCGAAGTATGCCAACCTGGATATGGTAAACCCATGCTCCATGATCCTCTCGGCCGGCATGATGCTTGAGTTCATGGGCTGGAAGGAGGCTGGAAAGCTGCTTGAGACCGGTATTGCCAAGACTATAAAATCCAAGAAGGTGACCTATGACTTTGCCCGTCTTATGGAAGGGGCAGAGAAGGTTTCCACCAGCACATTCGGCAAATATATTATTGAAAACATGAGATGATATCCTGGCAAAGAGGATAAAAAAAGGCAATCCGGAAAGGATTGCCTTTTTGTTTGAGCCGCAAAGGGATCGAACCTTTGACCCGCAGATTAAGAGTCTGCTGCTCTACCAGCTGAGCTAGCGGCCCAATTGTTTTATTTACACCCGACAGGGATCGAACCTGCAACCTGCGGATTCGAAGTCCGACGCTCTATCCAATTGAGCTACGGGTGCTTCTTCGGGTGGGTAGTGGGGTTCGAACCCACGACAACCGGATCCACAATCCGGTGCTCTACCGCTGAACTATACCCACCATGCCCACCATGCAACAGATAATATGCCAACAAAATAGACTTTTTGTCAACAACCCTTTGGAAGAAAAGACTGGAAATTATGAAAAAAACGTGGTATACTCATTATTTCGTAAGGAGTTGGCCGTGATAGAAGGAAACAGCTATATTACAGCCGGAAAACCGGTATATCAGGGTGGCAGGCTGCCATTTTTAAAGAAGTTCTATTTCTATAAGGAGTTCATTAAAAAGCTGTTCAGAACCCGTAAAGCTGTAATAAAAGGAGAGGGGATGGCTCCCATTATCCAGGGAAGCAACGAGGTGATAGAACTGTGCGAGGCAGTCGGGGGCTGTATCGAGATCACAGGCCTTGATAATATCCGCTCGGTTTCCGGCGGCGTGGTCATTGCCGCAAATCACCAGAGCACTCTTGAGACCCTCCTTTTTCCAACTATAATGGATAATCTTAAACCTGTCACATTTGTGGTCAAGAAAAGCCTGGTTACAGGCTGGGCCTTCGGTCCTATAATGCGCCTTTTCAATCCTATTGCCCTGGAGAGAAGGGAACCTAAAGTGGATCTGGACAAGGTTATGAAGGATGGAGCTGCGGCGCTGCAGGAAGGAAAGTCTGTGGTGCTGTTCCCTCAGGGTACCCGATGCAAAGGGTTTGATCCAGCCACATTCAACTCCCTGGCAGTCAAGCTGGCAAAACGGGCAGGAGTTCCTGTGGTCCCCTGCGCTGTAAAGACCGATTTCTGGGAGAATGGAAAAATCTTAAGCACAATCGGCGACATCTACCCAGGCCGCACCATCCACATGGCGTTCGGTCCTGCTATAACCATTGATGGAGCAGGGAAGAAGGAACAGCGACAACTTCTGGAATATATAGATGAAACCTACCGAGGAATGGCGTAAGCTTTTTTTTGATTTAAGCGATCAGGCCTTCTTTGACCTGGTCCGTAACTATCTGGGGGATATCCATACCCCTTTCAACAAGCATAATCTGCTGGATCAGCTTGAGACATTTCTTTTAAAGAAATCCAATCTTGACCAGATTATCTCCATGATTGACAGTTCCGATGCCACTCTCCTTTCCGCCATAGATTTTCTGGGAAAGCCAAGTATGGAGCAGCTCTATTCCCTTTTAGGCGGCGAAGAACCCTATTACAGCTTCTATACCCGCCTTATGAATCTGGAGGAACGCCTTCTGATATGCCCTGTAAGGGAAGAAAAAGGGGTTCAGCATGTTGTTATCTCGCCTCTTTTCCAGGAAGAGCTTAAAAAGCAGGTTATAGATATGGACCTGCTGTTCGGATGCAAAAAAGCTCAGATTAAGAATAATTCAAAGTATTCATGGTATGATGTCCCGGTCATTGCCGCCTATATTTCGGCTCTTATGGCGAAAAAAGGAAAAAATACAGCTTTTATTCCAGGCAGCAGTCTGGCGCCAGAATTTGAGGAGATAATAAAGGGAATCCTCTTGAAAAACTCTCTGCTCAATAAGTCGGGACGGCATCTGGTTCCAGCCAAGGAGAATTTCACAGATCTTTTCTCCCTTGATAATTCAGAGGTCAGCCTGTTCTTTATCCAGTCCTATCTGGATGATGATCCGCTGGATGCTCTTATATACGAGAATCTAAGGGCAGACCGCTCTTATCCCGACCGCTCATTTGCCCGGCTGGTAAAGTGCACCGCATATTTATCCGGCCTGGATTCAGGCGATATACAGGCACATAAGGATCATCTTCTTAAGTCAGCACTTGCGGTAGAAGAGGGTACAGGTCTTAGAAAGCTGACTCCTGCTGTGCCGGCAGAAGAGGGGAAGATAGTGGTGCAGCCAGATTTCTCACTCTATGTCCAGGGTACACTTAACTTAAAAGAGAATTTGACCCTTGCCTTCTATTCCGAAATCAGGAAACTGGATGTCATAAGCCGCTGGGAGGTAACCCGTGAAAGCTTTATGCGGGGAATCCGTTCTGGAATTAATGTCTCTGATTTTATCAGGATGCTTGAGGAAAAGTCGGGCTCACAGCTGCCTCAGAATATCCTTTTCTCCCTTAAAAGCTGGGAGGAAGAATGCCAGGGCATAGCAGTTTACCAGGGGTGTGTCATCAAGGTGGACCAGCGGTTCTCCAATCTTTTGGACAACAACAGCACCTTCAAAAAATATGTAAAGGAGAAATTGGGCGAAGGGCTTTATCTGATTTCTGATGAAGAGTCCTCCGAAGCCATGAAAGTGGTGGAGAGCGTATCGGGACAGAGTCTTGCGCTCCCTATGGAGAATAAAAGCTCCGGCGTCCTTACCCCTGTGGTGAGAGGGCCTGATTTCAACAGGTTCCAGAGCTATGAAAAGCCGGCCGCCAGGGCAAAAAGAAAAAATATCGCCGACAGGCTTTTAAAGAAGATAGAAACCTTGGATATAACCCAGGAGCAGAAGGATATCCTGACCGACAGAGTGCATCGGAAGCTTATTCTTACTGAGGATCAGCTGGAAAGCGGCAGTGCCAGGTATGAGATTATGGAGGCCAGGGGGATTGATTATAACAGAAAAGTACGGCTGTGCCAGCATGTTATGGAGGTGGGCGGTGCATTCCTTGAGCTTTCTCTTGGGGCAGAGGAGCCCTTGCTTATAAAACCTCTCCAGCTCAAGAGGTCGGGAAACGATATGATCCTGACAGGTGATGAGATTCCAGAGGGGCGGCCGGTGCAGGTTTCTCTGAGGAAAGTGCGCTATATGCGCAAGGTGCGTACATCCCTTATGGGTTGACACTGAACTTTAATTTTTTTAGTATTTCGTATTGACTATTTCTTTGGAAAAAGTTATAAAGCGAGAGTGGTGAAACTGGCAGACACGCCAGACTTAGGATCTGGTGCCTCAGGCATAAGGGTT
>JAGCGL010000132.1 GCA_017649605.1 Spirochaetia bacterium | reverse complement strand
GCAATCAAAAAAGTGCTTAAGGATAAGAGACTATGAGCCTGAATGCATCTGAAATAAACCTGATCATAGAAGAGCTGGATGTCGAGGGCTCCTATATCCAGAAGATAATACAGCCCGACTTCCACACCCTTATCTTCGCAGTCTATTCGCCGAGGGATCACTTCAACCTGCTTATCTCCATGAAGCCCGGCACATCTCGGCTCCACAGGCACGAAGGGAGGATCAGAAAGGCAGAGAAGCTCCAGCGTTTCTCCCAGTTCCTCCGCAGCCGCATAATGGGAGGCAGGATCACTTCCCTCTCGCAGCCGGGCAACGACAGAATCATAAGGATGGAGATTAAGAAGGGGGATGAGCACACTGTCCTGTGGATAAGGCTCTGGGGCGGCAACTCCAACATCATTGCCACAGATCCCGACAACATAATCCTTGACAGCTACTACCGCCGCCCTGCCAAAGGGGAGACCTCCGGTGCCAAGCTGGTCTACAAGACAAAGGAGCAGGACCTATCGAAGTTCCCTGTGCGGGAGCATCCACAGGATATAAGCTTCAACCGCTATATAGATAAGATTTATACAGAGCTTGAGAATAAAGAGCTCAAGGAGCAGCTGCACCAGCAGATAGATGCCCTGACTACCCGCACCCTCACCAAGCTGGAGTGCAGGCTGGCAAATGCAAAGTCTCTGGTGGACAAGTACGAGAACTTCGAGCAGTACAAGCAGTATGGCGAGCTTATACTGGCAAACTCACGGAGCATACAGCGGGGTGCCACCTTCCTGGAGACAGCCAACTACTACAGCGAGAACGAGACTATCCAGATTCCGCTGGATCCCAAGCTCTCCCCTTCCGAGAACAGCGAGAAGTATTTCCACCGCTACAAGAAGGCGAAGAACGGCCTTGCGCTCCTTAAGGATGAGGTACAGAACCTGAGCGCGAAGATTGCAGACCTGAATGCCACACGGAATGCCCTGCTGGCAGAAGATGATATCGACACCCTTGAGGAGTGGTATGCAAAGGAGAAGCAGCACCAGAGCAAGGTTGTCACAAAGGATATCCCCGGACTCCAGTTCACATCCGGGCAGTTCCTGCTCTATGTTGGGCGCACAGCCAAGGAGAACGATGCCCTCCTCCGCCGCCATGTGCGTGGAAGCGACTGGTGGCTCCATGCCCGGGACTACGCAGGCGGTTATGTCTTCATAAAGGTGGAGAAAGGTAAATCGGTGCCGCTTGAGACACTGCTTGACGCTGGGAACCTGGCAGTGCACTTCAGCAAGGGAAAGAACAGCCAGAAGGCCGATGTCTACTATACCCAGGTAAAATATTTAAGGCGGGCAAAGGATGGCCCGCTGGGACTGGTAATCCCCACTCAGGAGAAAAACCTGGCAGTTACTAAAGATCCTGCCCGCTTAAAACGCCTTTTAGGCGAAGAGGAATAAAAAAGCCCCGGTCATTGGGCTTTAGGTTCAACTACATTGCCGTTCTCATCGAACCATTCTTCCGAACCATCGGAGTATTTTATGTGGATCAGTCTGCTGTTATCATCAAACCACTGTTCCTGACCATCGGCCCACTTAACATGGATCAGTCTGCCGGCGACATCATACCATTCTTCGTAGCCTTCAGAATCTTTCTCGTGGATTTTGTTCCCATGGTCATCATAGTCATACCAGAATTCTAAGCCATCGGAATCTTTTCCATGGGTCGGCAATCCTGAAGCGTTGAACTCATCATACCACTCTGCAGATCCATCGGCCCATTTAGTATAGATTATCCTTCCGCTGGTATCGTACCACTCTTCGGAGCCATCTGTATTTTTAACATGGGTTGTATTCCGGTCGCTCCCATACCATTCTTCGTAACCGCTTGGCCACTTTCTGTGCACCAGTCTGCTGTTGCCGTCGTAGTCCCAGAGCATTCCGGAGCTGTCTAAATATTTCTTATGGATCAGTTTTCCGGCAGCATCAAAGTCAAACCAGATCTCTAATCCATCGGTATTCTTTTTATGTACTATATTGCCTTTGGCATCGTACCAGAATTCATTTCCTTTGGTATCTTTTGACTTTATAAGCTTTCCGTCCTCAAACCACTCTTCGGAGCCATCCCCCTTCTTCTCGTGATTCTTGATCCCTTTCTCATCATACCATGATTCAACGTTATCTGAATTTTTAGAGTAGGTCAGATTCCCTTTTGCATCATAGTCATACCAGAACTCCTGGCCATCTGAAACCCGGGAATGAATAAGCCGGTTGTTCTCGTTATAATCATACCACCGTTCAAATCCATATCCATTCTTCTCGTGGATTCTATTTCCCTTGGCGTCGTAGTCGTACCAGTATTCCATACCGTTTGGCCATTTCTCGTGTATCTTGTTTCCACGGCCATCATACTCAATCCCGAAACTATCGGCTGATCCAGATGTCTGGGCAAAAATCTCTATATTAAAAAAAGTAATCAGTACAAGAAGGAAAAAGAAAAGTTTTTTCATAGTTATAATTTAATCAATATAATACTCTTTTTCAACTGCGAAATACTTTTGGAGCAATAAAAAAGCCCCAATCAAGGGGCTTTTATCCGGCAGACAGCCTAAAACTATTTAGCCATAGCTTTTTCAAAGACTTTGACAGCCCATTCGTACTTGGTCATGAAACCGCCAGGAATCTTTGTAATATCCTTGTTTCCCTTGCCTAGCCACTGGTACAGGTCGCAGTCAAAGATATCGGTGTTGACCAGGTGTCCCCGCTTTGTGGAGATAAGCAGGTCTGGAATAGCATCGGCAGAAAGGGCATCTTTAAGCCGCTTGATAGCGTTGTAGTAAACCTTCATGTTGACATTGTTGTACTCGCGCCCTTCCCACAGCACGCTGTAGATCTCCTCGTTGGAGACCTCCCTGCCCTGCAGGATCACGCAGTATGCCAGAATCTCCTTTGCCTTTCCTGTGACAGAGGTAGGCTTGCCGTTCTTGAGCACCTCGAACTCGCCGAAGGTCTTGATGTAAAGCTCCTTCTGCTGCCTTTTGACCAGAAGCCTCATCCGGTTCATCATCATCTCCAGGGTCTCGTGCTTATATGGCTTCACAATGTAATAATCGGCTCCGATAATGTTGGAATCCTTTATGTACTCGCCATAGGCAGAGATAATTACGATAAGGATATCCGGCTTGATTGCCCGAAGCTCCTTGGCCAGCTGGATGCCTGACATAGTTGGCATCTCCACATCCAGGAATGCAATCTCCACAGAGTTTGTCTTGACAAATTCAAGGGCATCCTCAGGAGCCTCGAAAGTGCGCAAAATCTGCAGGTCCTCTATTCCGCTGCTCAGTCTCATAAAGCTCTTAAGCATCATCGGTTCGTCATCAACAACAATTGCTCTCATATATTTCTCCTATTAAATTTTATTTTCCGGGAAGGTTATTGTTATGGTGGTTCCCACACCTATTGTACTCTGGACATCCACATGGGCGCCCATCATCTTCTCAAATCTGAATACAAGGTTCTTCATACCTGTGGAATCACGCTTGCCGCTCTCCACATCCCTCTTCACCTGCTCGTAATCGAAGCCTACTCCGTCGTCGATGACCTGGATGACAATATTCCCCTTGCCGTCGCCGAAGCTCTTTATAGTTACAGTGCCACCAGCCTTGCCACGCCTGTAGATACCGTGTCGGATAGAGTTCTCCACCAGAGGCTGGATACCCAGCGGAACCACCTTGAAGTCTTTCTTCTCGGTCTCGTAGACAACTTTCAGCTTGTCGCCGAAACGCATCTTTTCGATATTCACATAGGCGTTGATATTGGTGATCTCCTGCTCGAACGGAATCAGGTCGTTGTTTGACATAGATTTTATACAGGCCCTCAGGTGCTGTGTAAAGTCGTAGACCAGGTCGGATGCATACTGCGGATCCTCAAGGATAATCTCCCGGATGGAGCCCAGGGCGTTGTAGAGGAAATGGGGCTGCATCTGGCTCATGGAGTTTTTGACCCTTGCCTCCTTAAGCTGTTCCATAAGATCCTCGACCTGCTGGTTCTTCTTGCTAAGCTCGGTGATATCGTATACGATGCACAGCGCCATGATATTGCCGCTTCCTGTGTTGCGGTTTATGAAGAATACCACACGGAGGTTCCTCTCCTCGCCCCCTGAGAACTTGGCACGGCACACGAACTCCATATATGGCATGCCGGAGTTGAATGCAGAGATCAGGTATGATGAGTCGCAGGACTCCATGAATTTGTCCTTTGCAGAGAGGATATGGCCATCCACGCACCACTTGAGGAACTGGCTGTAGCTGTATGGCTTGGCCAGCGGGATCTCCACCTCTTTGGGAACTGCCGAGTTAACTGTGCTGAAGAAGTCGATCAGGGTATCCTTTGAGAGGTTCACATTGCCGTAGAGTACACAGCTTGATGTGATTGCGTTGCGGTAAGCCTTCTCCTTCTGGAGCATGTCGGCCTCGTGCCGTATGGAGGCATCTATATTACGGATTCCCACATAGAGTATATTGGAGTCATTTGCATTCAGCATTCCGCGGAACTGGTAGTAGATAGGCTGGTTGTTATGCACCACCCGGTAGTTGAAGATATAGTTCTTGTCCTTCTTAAGGGCTTCTATAATCTTAGCTTTGTTCACCATGGAGCATACATATTCATAGTCGTCCAGATATATATGGGTCCGGTAGTCGTAGTTGTTCACATCAAAGAAGTCATCGCCTATTGTTGCAATACCTATCTCGCCGAACTCGCCGCTTGAGTTGATAGTCTTGAACGCGTTAGTGGTAAGATCCACAACATAGAGGCACTCAAAGTCCTGGGCAAAGGCATCGATAACGCTGGTCATCTCGGCTGACCTCATAAGAGCGTTGTGCTCTCTGGTCCTGTCCAGGATAGAGCCGAACACATAGGTGACCTTCCCCTCCTTGTCCTTGAACGGGGTCAGGATTATACGGTGCCAGATATTGTCTCCCTTGCTGCCAGAATCAAATGTGTATGTGGTTCCAGAAGCCTTTACCTTCTCCAGGGCATCCTGGAACATCTTCTCGTCAAAGCCTGCAAACAGGGTGTCTGCCAGCTGGGGCATAGTCTCCTTTGTATAGACCTGGCCACGGATCTTGAGCTCGTCGGTCTCTATGTTGTAATCGAAGAAGTCGCAGTTGAGCTTGTCCATGAGGATAGCGTTCCGCTCCTGCTCGAACCTGATGTTCTCTATACCCAGGCGGCGGCGGTAAATGCTCAGAATAATAGTCAATGCAAAGTAGACAAAGACAGCCCAGATGACCACTGCAACCAGGATTATGAGGAAGCTTGTCTCGTGCTGTCCTGCCGAGTAGGTCTTGATCAGGGCTTCCCTGTCTCCGGAGACAATCAGATGCCAGTCGTTGATTCCAATGGAATGCTGCACAACCAGCTGTTTGTTGATATTCTTATATTGGTACTGAATGTTCTGATTATCCTTGATGCTCTCGGCCAAGTATTCCCAGTCTATAGGCTCTTTCATAATATCCGGCAGATGAACTCCACGGAAATATTCTGATCCAAGATAATCACGGGCAGCTGCATTGGTGGCAAGCACCTCCAGCTGAGAGTTTACAATCATAATACGCAAAGGCTCATCAGCAAGGCTATGATGGAACAGATATTCAAGGTTATCAAGCTGTTTAATTGCAAAGATAACTCCTTTGAGCACATTGTTCTCTTTGTACGGGATAGCATAGAAAAGATAAATATCATGACTTATATATGAGTCCCACCGCATACGGAGCATCTGGGGCTTGCCATTTCTGACAATCTCGTAGAAGAAAGGCATATCAGAGACATTTCCTCTGTCCTCTCCAGACTGGTTTATGGAATTTCCATTAAGGTCGGCAAACCGTAGGGCTGACCACTGGTTTCCCTCTATCATGGCCTTTAAAAAGTCGCTGCCAACATTGTTCTCAAACCCGCCATTTTTAGAAAGGTAATCCGATATAAACAAAAGTGGTATAAAGTTTCTATCCATAGCACGGTTGATCATACCCACCTGTTCTGAGGCAATAAAATCCATTTCCTCCAAGACTTCCTTCGAGCTGTGATTCTCTAGGATATAGCTCGAAGAGACCTTTATTACAACGGTTCCAAGGCAGAACAGCACTAAAAAAAACAAAAGAAAATTCTTCTGAAGAGTCTCTGAAAATGTGTTAAAAAGTTTAGCTGATTTACCCATTTCTAAGAACAGTATACCAATATTTTTTGATTATGTAAAGATAGAAATTGAATATAAACGCAATTTGTGATAGGGTATAAACATGAGAAAACCGATTGTCGATGGAATATTCTATCCTGCAGATAAAAATGCCCTGAATGCCCGGGTGAAAGAGCTGCTGGCAGGGGCTCAGAACCAGCCGGCCAAGGCAAGCGCCATACTGGTGCCCCACGCCGGATATAACTACACCGGTGCTCTTGCGGCAGCAGGCTTTAAAAGCGCCATGGGCCGTGAAATAAAGACTGCAGTGGTGCTTGCTCCAGTGACCCGGGATGCACAGGATGGCCTTTTCCTATGCGATTTTGATGCTTTCCAGACCCCCCTTGGAGATATGCCGGTAGATCAGGATCTCTGCAAAGAGCTTTTAGAATTTAAAGGAAGGTTTGCTGTAAACAACTTCCCTTTCCTGGAGGAGCACAGCATAGAGGTGCAGCTCCCCTTTATCCAGCACCTGTGGCCAGAGGCAACACTTGTGCCAATACACATGGGAAGGCAGAATCCAGGGACAGTGAGACAGCTTTCCAAAGCCCTTAAAGGGGTGTTTGCAGATAGAATGGAGAACACTCTGTTTGTCATAAGTGCCAACACAAGCCCCTACCTGGTGCGCACCCTGGCGCAGGAGTATGCCGATTCGTTCATGGCTCTGGCCACAGGAGGCGGGAGCGAGGCTATACTTACAGAACTGCAGAAGCGCAAACCGTTGCCAAACGGCACAGGATGCACCGCCGCAGTGCTGGGCATGGCCGAGACTGAACCACAGGTCACAGTTCTTGGTACTGCCGACTCAGGCGGAGAAAAAATAGTCTGTTACGCTTCTTTGGCTGTTCAGCTCTGAGCAATATCGCAGATAATATCGACGCACTTCTCTATGCCCAACGATGATGAGCAGAGGCAAAGGTCGTAGTTCTCGGCCAGGCCGAACTCCCGCTGGGTGTAGTAGCTGCAGTATTTGCGCCTACCTTTGTCCACATCATGGAGCAGGTTCTTAAGTTCGTTGTATGAAAGGTTCGGGTAGAGGGTTTTCACATATTCCAGGCGCCAGCTCTCTGCGCCGTAGACAAAGACATGGAGGGTGTCGTCAAACTCCTTTAGAATGGCATCGGCATTGCGCCCTACTATGACACATCTGCCATGGTTGCCGAACTGCTCTATGACCTTTTTCTGAGCCTCCATGAACCTGTCTTCCAAGGTGGTGCGGTATACCCCGAAAAGGCTCTGTGCAAAGCCGAATTCGTGGGGCACCTTCTCGTCCAGACCTGAACTCTCTTTCAGTGTCAGGTTGGCCTTGATAGCTGCGTTTTCCACCAGCTCGTGGTCGACATATGCAAATCCAAGGCGCTCTGCAACCTTTTTCCCTATCTTGCCGCCGGCTGCCCCGAATTTCCTGTTTATAGTGATTATCTTCTTCACTGTAGCCCCCTGTTACAGAACCTTGCCGAGGAAACTTATAGTCCGTTCTTGCTTAGGATTATTAAGAATCTCGTAAGGAGTCCCCTCCTCTATGATATAGCCGCCGTCCATAAAGACGATTCGGTCTGCAACTTCCCGGGCAAAACCCATCTCATGGGTCACAACCACCATGGTCATACCTGCCTTGGCCAGCTCCTTCATTACAGCGAGAACCTCCCCTACCATCTCTGGATCCAGAGCCGATGTAGGCTCGTCGAAGAGCATTATGGAAGGGTTCATAGCCAATGCCCGTGCAATTGCCACACGCTGTTTCTGGCCTCCTGAAAGCTGCTGCGGATAAGCCTCGGCCTTGGACTCAAGCCCTACCCGCTTAAGAAGCCTCATTCCAGCCTCGTGGGCCTGAGCCTCGGTCATCTTCTTGGTCTTGACCGGTGCCAGCATAATGTTCTTGATCACATTCATGTTGGGGAACAGGTTGAAGTGCTGGAACACCATTCCTATGTCTTCCCGCACCTTGTTTATGTTTATATTCTTGTCGTTTATGTCATTGCCATCCACAATTATTGTGCCACCGTTGGAGTGCTCCAGCTTGTTCAGACACCGGAGGAATGTCGATTTGCCGCTTCCGGAAGGACCGATCACAACCACAACCTCTCCTTCGTGGATATCGATGTTTATGCTTTTGAGGACTTCCAGCTTCCCGAAATACTTCTTTAAATCTTTTACATGGATTTTTATTGTATCTGTCATGGCATCCTCCCTTACTGGTCCCTGTGGCGCTTGCGGGGCCTGCCCTCGCTGTCTTCGATTTTGATCTTCCGCTCTATCTTCTTTGCCGCCTTGCTGAGCGATACAATGACTATCATGTACAGGACGCCTACGATAGCCCAGGTCTGAAGGCTCAAGAAGGTGTTTCCAGCAATGGTTCTTCCCATGTTGGTCAGCTCCGGATAGCCGATTACAGAGAGGATTGATGTATCCTTGAGTGTTATGATGAACTGGTTGATGATAGATGGAATCATAACCTTGAAGGCCTGAGGCAGTATGACACACTTCATACTGGTGCCGTAGGTAAGGCCAAGCGAGCGGCTTGCCTCCATCTGCCCTTTATCTATACTCTCGATTCCGGCGCGGAATATCTCGGCCATATAAGCACCGCAGTTCATAGCCAGTGCTATGGTACCGGCCTGCAGCGCAGGGAGCCTGAAGCTGGTGAACCCAATCATCTTGAAGGCCTGCGGAACACCGAAATAGATAAAGAATGCGAGTACTATAAGAGGAACACCGCGGATAGCATCTACATATACAGTTCCGATAATATTCAGTATCCGGCTGTGGCTGACGTTCATAAGGGCAAAGATAAGGCCTATGATCATGGCGAATATAAGCGCCAGCACTGTAAGCACCAGTGTATAGCCCAGAGCCCTGAGCAGCATAGTTGAATAACTCTGTAGTATAGATATCATCCGCAGTACTCCTTTTAAGAAAAAAAAAGGCCAGAGCCCTCCTGTGGAAAGCTCTGGCTCAAATAATCAGCAATTATTTAAGATATTTGTCCAGGATAGCCTGATACTTGCCGTTAGCCTTGATGTTCTTGAGGCCGGCGTTGAACATATCCAGAAGCTCCTGGTTGGCCTTGTTCATGATGGCAAAGCCATAAGGTGCACCCTCGCTCTCCATTCCCTCTGGAATCCGAAGCTTGAGGCCTGCATTCTTGATATTGTCGGCGATAATAGGTGTATCCTCCACACATGCTGCGCTGTTGCCCAGGATAACGTCGTTGTACATTGCCGGGGAGTCGTCGAATACTGTGATCTTGTAGCCATATTTGCTCTGAAGTGACTTAGCGAAGTCTGCTCCAGCTGTTCCGTTCTTAACTGCTACGTTCTTGCCCTTGAGGTCTTCGAACTTTGTAATCTTGCTGTCCTTTCCAACTACGAATGTCTGTGTAGCCAGGAAGTAACCTTCGGAGAAGATCCAACCCTTGTCAATGCGCTCCTGCTTGATTGTAGCACCAGCGATAAGAGCATCTGCCTGTCCAACCTGAACAGCTGCGATACCGGCATCCCAGCCCAGTGACTGGAGATCGTACTTAAAGCCCTGGTCCGCTGCTACTGCAGCCAGGATATCAACATCAATACCTACGAACTCATTCTTCTCGTTGGTATACTCGAATGGTCTGAATACTGTGTCTGTTGCGACAATCCAAACTTTCTCACCAGTTGCCTTCTCTTTATTACCGCCTGCGAAGCACATGCCAGCAACAAGAAGAAGAATCAATGCAAACAATAATGTCTTTTTCATTTTTATCTCCTAATATTAAGAATATGCGTAAAATAGGATTAAGTCAATGGCAGGAGAGCTCAAAAGAAATCTGGCAGCTCTTGCCAGGATCAAGGTTTCCAGTCTGTCCGAAGGCGTAGATCAGGGTGGAAAGATACTGGTCTCCGTTGTGGAAAATGTTGCGGTATGTGAAGTTGCTTATCCGGTCCGAGGTTATGGTTATAGTCCTAGATTTATCCTCGAATTCTATTCCCTTCTCCAGCATCCTGGGGTGGAATATGTGGGCATCGCTGGAGAGGGTCAGGTTGAAGCTCACAGCACCACCGATATTTATAGGCAGACCGCCCATGTTGATAAGCTCGTACTTAACAGCAGTAAGGAAGTTGAAGAAACGGTAGGTCTTTATTATCCGTATAGGACCTGCTGCAGTCTTATGCCTGAAAGAGAGGACCAGTTTCTTGTTCTCCCTGTCGTAGTCGTCCACATCATAGACTATGGAGGAGAAATCCTCGAAGTTGCCTCGGGTCAGTGTCTCGATATCGCCCCGGGACTGGGATATGTCGTACATGCTGTCGCGGAACAGGCCGGGATATGGGTTGTCGGGACAGTAGCTGGTATAGTTCCATGCTGTGGGGATATTGTCAAACTCAAATATAAGGCCCCCTGCCCTCTGGATATAGGCATTGCAGGTGTCGCCCTGATAAAGGTACTGCTTATACCCCTTCAGCTTGAAATCGGCCTTGACCAAAGAAGAGATAAAGGCATCCTGGCTTCTGGAAAGCTTTTCGGCAGTGATGAAACAGCTGTAGGCCTTGCGGCTTGCGCTGCAGGAGAAGGCCGAGAAATAGCCCTGCCCCTTCCAAAGCTCATCCAAGGCACTTTTCTTTTTATACTTATCACCGCGGATGGAGTTGGCCAGAGTCTGGACAAAAATCATCTTGGCATAAAGGTTATCCAATTCCTCCGACTTAAGGAGCATCTTCTTGCAGATATTCCGGCTCTGGAAGTATTCCCTTTCTATCTCGGGCTCTCCCTTGAGGTACTGGGAAGGCGATACAAGCTCTATAGATTTGTTTGTGGTTATAAGCTTAAAGAATTCATCCAGCCATACCATATCCAATGCATGGACACTCTTGAAATCAAAGAAGAGAGATACAACCGGATCCTTTCCCTTTATCTGCAGAAGCTTCTGGACAAAGTCCTCAGGAGCCATCTCCCTCCCTTTCTCCAGCAGTTTGTCGGCCAGCGGGAATATAGTTATAATCTTTCCCTGATCCTCGGTCATGGAGACATTAAAGTCCGGAACCCGGTATCCTACAGGAAAGAACAACGCAGATTTGTCAAGGAATACATAGTCCAGCCCACAGCTCTTAAAGCAGCTTATCAGGGAATTATCCCAGCTGGTGCTGTCAATCAGACACCCCTTGGGACGTTTCATAAAGCGGTGCCGGACAGAGGTTGTGAGGGAATCTATCTGCCCTATTCTGTCGGTGGTTTGAAGAAGCGGCAGATACGGCTCGTAATAGGCGCCGCCCAGAAGCTCAATCTGCTTGTTCCGCTTCATCATCTCGGAAATAAGGGTAAGGACCTCAGGATGCTCCTCGGCAAACCATTCATACCAAAGGCCAGAGAAATAGAGCACTATAGGAATGGAAGGATACCCGTATAGAATCTGGAAGAAAGGACGATAGAATGAATTGTATTCGGAATTAAAAGAATTGCCGGAAATCTGACTGGGCAAATTTCCGGACAATCCAACAATAAGCTTCAAAAATGCCTCTTAAATAAATTATTTAGAAGCCCTTAAATCAACAATACACTTGGAAGGACAGGAAGCACATGCTGTATCCCGTTCTCCAGTCTTGGAGTAATCAATGGTAGCGAGGAAATTGTCTACGACAAATCCTCCCTCAGGAGACTTCTTCTCACACATTTTACAACCAATACAGCCAACTTTGCAAGCTTTTTTTACAGCTGGGCCTTTGTCGTGGCTGTTACAGTCCACAACATGGGATGCGGAGATAGGAATCATGCGCATAGCGTGGGTAGGACAAACCTTGGTGCAGGCGCCGCAGGAGATACATTTTTCCTTGTCAACCTGAACCAGACCTGTTCCTGTCTTGGAGATAGCGCCTGCAGGACATACCTTGATACAGCTGCCGAATCCCAGACATCCATACTTACATGCCTTGTATCCCTGGAACATGGCAAAGGCTGCGTTACAGTCCTCGATACCCTTGTATTCCATGGCTTTTACAGCATTCTCGTTGTCGCCGCGGCAGTGACAGTGTGCCACCATCTTTTCGGCAGAAAGATCAACACTCACTCCCATGATCTCGGCAATCCGTGCAGCAGACTTGGCAGCGCCAGGAGCACATTTTGTAAGCTCTGTCACAGAGCCGTTGAAAATAGCCTCGGCATAGCCGGAGCAGCCTGCGAATCCACAGGAACCGCAGTTGTATCCAGGAAGCGCTGCCTCAAGAGCCTCAAGCTTCTCATCCTTCTTTACAGCAAAGTGTTTGGCAGCAATGGAAAGACCTGCTCCGAAGAGGGCTCCCAGTGCTGTGACTACAATACAAGCAAAAATTATATTCTGTACCATATCTCTACCCCGCTCAACCTATAAGATTGTTCAACAATGCTGCGTCGAATGCCATGAATGCCAGAGCCATGAGGCTTGCTGTGATGAATGCGATAGGCACTCCCTTGAATGGCTTCGGAATATCGGTGTCTGCCAGCTTCTCGCGGATACAGGACATAAGAACGATAGCCAGAAGGAATCCAAGACCAGCTGCCATACCGGCAACAAAGCTCTCGATTGCATTGTAATTCTTACCTACTGCGATGATCGCAATACCAAGTACTGCACAGTTTGTTGTGATAAGTGGAAGGAAGATTCCCAGAGATTTGTACAGGGAAGGTGAAACCTTGCGCACTACCATCTCTACAAACTGAACCAGAGCAGCGATAACCAGGATGAATGTGATGGTCTGGAGATAGGTAAGACCGAACGGAACCAGAAGCAGGTGCTGGATGCACCAGGTAGCCAGGGAAGCAACGCTGGTTACGAATGTAACAGCAAATCCCATTCCGATGGCAGACTCATAATCCTTGGATACTCCGATGAACGGACACATACCCAGGAACTGGTTCAGAATAAAGTTGTTGATAAAAATGTAAGTAATGATTATTGCAATAAATGTCATCTTCTACCCCCTTATTTCCTGCCTTCCTTGTACTGGAAGAAAGCCTTCAGAAGGCCCAGCACCAGAAGAGCTCCAGCTGGGAATGCGATAACCCTTATAGGAGCGATCGAGATGACAGGAACTGTGATAACACAGCCTGGAAGAGTGATTGTACCGGATCCCAGCACCTCTCTGATCAGGGCGATAAGAGTAAGGGCCAATGTGAAGCCGATACCCATTCCCAGACCGTCCAGGATGGAAGGGAGAACCTTGTTCTTGTTGGCAAAAGCCTCGGCACGTCCAAGGATGATACAGTTTACTACAATCAGAGGTACGAATACACCCAGAGCGGCATAAAGTGCCGGAGCGTATGCCTCCATAACCATCTGCACGATAGTTACGAAAGATGCGATTACTACGATGTATGCCGGGATTCTGACATTGTCTGGAATGAAATTCTTGAGCAATGAGATGAAGATGTTGGAGCATACAAGTACGAAAATTACACCTGCGCCCATACCCAGAGCATTGATAACCATTGTAGAGGTTGCCAATGTAGGACAGAGACCAAGTGCGATAACAAATATCGGGTTTTCTTTGAAAAGACCCTTGGTGAATTCCTTAATCACTTCTGGCCTCCTAATTTCTTAGCAAATTCGCTGCCTTTCTCAAGTGCTCTTGATACACCGGTGAATGTGATGGTTGCGCCAGTCACTGCATCGGAGTCAGCTGCCTCGAGCATAGTCTTTTTTACTGGAACCGGCTTGTCTGCGCCGAAACCTTTGAACTTATTCATATATTTTGCATCTTCTGCCTTCTTACCAAGACCTGGGGTCTCGGCATCTTCCATAAGCTTGGCATCGATGACCTCACCGTTGGTCTTGAAGTTTCCAAGGATGATCAGGTCGCCGCCATAGCCCATGCTCTTAAGGCTTATGATATAGTTGGTGACTTTTCCACCGTCGGTCACTGGGTAGTAGTAGTTAACACCATCTTCATCCCCTGCAACCTTATCGCCGATAGTACCAGCCTTGTTGATCACAGAGAGGGCATCCAGCTCGGCCTGTGCCTTGGAGGCTGCAATCTGTGGAGCGGTGATTCCGTTCACCAGTGCCAGGACAAATGCTGCGACCAGACAGATGACGGCAAGCTTTACAGCGATGATAACAATATTTTTCATTTCTTTGCCCCCTTCTTAACCGGCTCAACACCGAACACTCTGGTCTTGCTGAATCTGTCGATCAGCGGAACAGCTATGTTCATAAGTACGATAGCCAGGGAAACGCCCTCTGGGAAGGATCCGTAGAACCGGATAAGGAATGTAAGGAAACCGCATCCGATACCGAAGATAATCTGTCCCTTGGAGGAAAGAGGTGTGGTGACCATATCGGTAGCCATATAGATGGCACCCAGCATAAGACCGCCGGAGAGCAGGTTGAACAGCACGTCGCCTGTAAAGAGGCTGTGTGTGAACTTAAGTCCTCCGAACACCCATGTGAACAGAGCAAATGTAATAAGGTAAGCACCTGGGATCTCCCATGTGATGACCTTGCGGTACAGCAGGTAGATGCCGCCCAGGATAAGGAGCAGCGCAGAAACCTCGCCGATACAGCCGGATACATTTCCAAGGAAGAGATCCATGTAGCCTACTTCGTAGCCAGCCTGCTTCATATATTCGATAGGACCGGATACAGAACCTGAGAAGTCCATCATTCCAGTCTTTACAAATCCTAACGGAGAAGCGCCACCTACGGCATCGATGGTGGCAAAGTTGGTGCATGGTGCAGTCCACTTTGTCATATAGCCTGTCCAGGAGAAGAATACAAAGAGTCTTCCGCCCAGGGCTGGGTTCATCCAGTTGCATCCCAGGCCGCCGAATGCCCATTTTACTACGAGCATTGCGAAAAGCGAAGCCAGGAACGGCACAAACAGAGGAACTGCAGGCGGCATGTTATAGCCTACTAAAAGGCCGGTAAGCACTGCAGAATAGTCTGTCAGGGTAAACTTCTTGAAAACCTTGCACATGATATATTCGCCAAGCACTGCACCGATAATTGATACAGCGATGACGATAAGAGCGTGAACTCCGAACACAAACACACCCCAGATTCCAGCAGGAATCAGCGCGATGATCACATCAAGCATGATTCTTGAGGTTGAATCAGGATGATGGAGATGCGGGGAGCTTTCAATTATAAAATTATTGTTCATTTTCAACCCTTCTTTGGTGGCTTTGGTGCCATTCTCTTTCCAAGTCTGAAGCCCTGGACAAGCGGAATATTTGCCGGGCAGACAAATGCACAGCAACCACACTCTTTACAATCCATCAAGTTCAGCTTAAGAGCCTCTGCATACTTTCCGGCATTGATCTTCTTGAACAGCTTGGTAGGCTGAAGTCCGATAGGACAAGCCTTGAGACAGCGTCCGCACTGGAGGCAGGCTGTCCGCTGACCCTTCTTTGCCTCTTTGGCAGAGAGAACCAGGATTCCAGATGTTCCCTTGATTACAGGGGTGTTCAGATCGCTGAATGTGAATCCCATCATAGGACCACCCATGATCAGCTTGACTGCGTCGTCGGTGAAACCGCCGCACTGCTCGACCAGGTCGCCCACCTTGGTTCCTACTTTAACCAGATAGTTACCAGGATTCTTGATTCCGCCGCCTGTCACAGTGACTACTCTCTCGTACAGTGGCTTGCCGAGTGCTACAGCCTCGTATACAGCATTTACTGTTCCAACGTTGGATACAACTGCGCCGATAGCTATAGGAAGCTTTCCGGATGGAATCTCCTTGTCTATCACAGCCTTGAGAAGCTGTTTCTCGTCGCCCTGAGGATATTTGAGCTGAAGCGGTACAATCTCGATGTCGCCGCCGTTCTTGGCTGCAAACTCTGTCATCTTCTGGATTGCATCGGGCTTGTTGGCCTCGATTCCCACAAAGATCTTAGGAGCGTTTATAGCTTTTGCGATAATTCTCATACCGATGAAAAGCTGCTCTGTCTTCTCAAGCATAAGCCTGTGGTCTGCTGTCAGGTAAGGCTCGCACTCTACACCGTTGATAACCAGGGCATCTACCTTGGAATCTGGCGGAATGCTGTATTTTACG
>JAGCGL010000131.1 GCA_017649605.1 Spirochaetia bacterium | reverse complement strand
GAAGATGCGAAGAACAGAGCTCTCTCTGCCATGGCCGATGCTCTGGTGTCTGATTGCAGCGCTATTCTGGAGGCCAATGCTCAGGATATAGAGGCTGTGAAGGGGAGTGTAAGCAATGTAATGCTGGACCGTCTTATGCTCTCCAAGGAGAGGATAGAGGGAATGGCCCAGGGAATCAGGGATGTGACAGCACTTCCCGACCCGGTGGGGCGTATCCTGACCCAGCGCACTTCTGCAGACGGCCTTCTCCTTAAGAAAGTTTCTGTTCCTGTAGGAGTCATCGCGATAATCTATGAGAGCAGGCCCAATGTCACCTCCGATGCGGCCGCCCTTTGCATAAAAAGTGGCAATGTCTGCATTCTCCGCGGCGGCAAGGAGGCATACCGCTCATCACACGCCATTGTGAATGCCATGAAGAAGGGGCTGGAGAAGGCCGGTTTCCGGCAGGATATAATCCAGATTCTGGACGACACATCCCGCGCTGGAGCAGCTGAGCTTATGACAGCCAGCGGCTTTGTAGACCTTCTTATCCCACGGGGCGGGGCAGGACTTATCAAGGCCTGCGTGGAAAATGCCACAGTACCGTGCATCGAGACCGGCACCGGTATCTGCACTGTCTATGTGGATGGAGATGCCGACCAGGCGAAAGCCCTTAAGATAATAGAGAATGCCAAGACCCAGCGCCCTTCGGTATGCAATGCCGAGGAGACCTGCCTTGTCGCACGGAGCATTGCCAAGGAGTTCCTCCCTAAGCTTAAGAAGGTGCTGGTGGACGACAGAATCGCAGCCGGCAAGGTGCCGGTTGAGCTCAGGCTCTGCTCTGAATCTCTGGCGCTAATACCGGGGAAAGCTGCGGAAGAAAAGGATTTTGACACCGAATTTTTGGATTACATACTTGCTGTGAAGGTTGTTTCCGGTGTGGAGGAGGCTACAGAGCATATTGCCCTGCATTCGACACATCACAGCGAGGCCATAATAACAGAGAATCAGCAGAGTGCAGACTGGTTCACATCCCATGTGGACAGCGCCGCAGTCTATGTGAATGCCTCAACCAGGTTCACCGACGGCGGGCAGTTCGGACTTGGATGCGAGATGGGCATTTCCACTCAGAAACTCCATGCACGGGGTCCTATGGGGCTTGAGGAGCTTACCAGCTACAAGTATGTTATTATTGGAAACGGACAGGTACGGAAATAGGAGAAGCTATGAATAAGATTGGATTTATCGGTTGCGGAAACATGGGCGGTGCCCTTATCAGGGCGGCAGTCAAGGCTGTTAAGCCTTCCCAGATCTGGATCACAGACAAGGATGTGTCAAAGCAGAATGCAATTGCCAAAGAGACTGGAGCAGCTGCAATGGATATAAAGGAGATCGCCTCCAAGTGCAGCTATATTTTCCTGGGGGTAAAACCGCAGGTTATGGCAGATATGCTGGCCGAGATCAAAAAGGCACTTGCATCGCGCAAGGATCACTTTGTGCTTATCTCTATGGCTGCCGGCATCTCCATAGAACGTCTTATCAAGATGTGCGCCGACTATCCTATAATCCGTATTATGCCTAATATCCCTGCATCAGTGGGCGAGGGTATGATACTCTATGCCTGCCACAAGACTTCAAAAGCCGATGTAGATGCCTTCCTTAAGGTTCTTAGCCAGGCTGGAAAGCTTGCCGCTATGGACGAGAAGCTTATCGATGCCGGCAGCGCAGTCTCTGGCTGCGGTCCTGCCTATGCATTCATGTTCATAGAGGCATTGGCCGACGGCGGTGTCCGGTGCGGTCTACCAAGGGCCCAGGCACAGCTTCTGGCGGCCCAGACATTGCTTGGCAGCGCCAAGATGGTTATGGAGACAGGCAAACCCCCAGGAGAGCTTAAGGATGCAGTATGCAGCCCTGGCGGCACCACCATAGAAGGTGTTCTTGCTCTTGAGGAGGGCGGTTTCCGCGGCACTGTATCAGATGCAGTCATCGCTGCCTACGAGAAGAACAAGCTGCTGTGAATTTAGCAATTGGATTCGGTATATTTCTGTTTGTCTCAGCTATTGTAGGCCCTATTCTGGCTGTGATTGTGGCTGTCCACGTGGCACAGAGGAAGAATAAAGGGAACAACAGTTGACGGCAGGACAGATTGCCGGGTATAATGTAATAAAGGGGCATTGGCGCAACTGGTAGCGCGTTTGGCTGGCAGCCACAAGGTCACGGGTTCGAGTCCCGTATGCTCCAAAAAAAGCCCGCATCTGCGGGCTTTTTTATTGTTTGGCACCTGCTTTGAGCAGGAGCTGCTCTATATCCTTTACACCCAGATCTCTGGACATGGAGAGAGGGGTGTTGCCACCTTTTGATTTGACATCCAACTTTGCACCTTTATGGATAAGGACTTCTGTCATCTCATAGCTCTGGGACATGACTGCCATAAGCAGGGCTGTCTTATTATCCTTGTCGGCAGCATTTATATCTGCACCCATTACCAGCGAGCGGTAGAAGTTCTCCTTGTTGCCATTCTGCACTGATTTAAGCAGCATTTCTGTGGCCTGGGATTCTGAAAGTATTGTAGAAGTCGGCTCTGCCGGCTTAGGTTCTTCCTTTGCAGGCTTCTTTGACTTTTCCTTGGCTGGCTTTGGCTCTTCTTTATGCTGCGGAGGTACAATAACCGGCTGCTCAGGTTCATCCTTTACCACCTTTGCTGCCACTAAAACGGTGGGCAGTGGCTTCTGTTCTGCGCTCTTCAGGATTTTCTGGATTCTGTTATATTCTTTTCTGTCTGCTTTGTTTGTCTTTGATTTCTTGGCTGCATCCGATAATTCTTCCACACCATTATCCTTCCGCTCATCGCCTGATTCGCTTACGGCAAAGGATCCGGAAAGGTTAGAGCCCTTGTTCATCATGAATTCAACTACATCGGCGCTGTAGTCGCTGCTGCAGGCAGCATAATAGATAGGATTTGTATAGGACTTGAACTTCTTGCCGCCCGATTCAAAATCGCTCGATTCATCCCTTACTTCGCCGGAATTTATATCTATACCGGCATCCAACAGCAGCTGTATTATTTTTGTGGTGTTGGCTGGGTCGTGGGTGTCTCTGGTGCTCCATACTGCGCCGGTCAGGGCATTGCCGCCAAGCTTGTTGTTGGCTCTGAGGGAGACATCAGCTCCAGCTTTTATAAACATAGAGACTATCTCGGCATTTCCGGCATTGGCCGCAGCCATTACTGCAGGCTGGCCGTTAGGCATGAATGAGTTGGGATCGAAGCCGCCGTCAATCATACTCTTTACTTTGGCAGTATCGCCTGCCTCGATAGCTTTATACATCTCTTTCGGATCTTCATCTGCAAATATAGTTGCAGTTATGAACATAAATATGGTAATCAGGCTCAGACAAATTAAAAATCTATTTTTCATATTCTTTCCTTATTCAATCATATATTCACATTGTACTTCCAGTCAATTATACTGCCGGCTCCAGTCAAGGATATTTTCCATATTCTCCTCTCGCTTTTCCCAGCAGGATTGGATATCGCAGACAGCAGAATCTCCTTTTGTCAGCCTGTGGAGATAAGTCAAAGGCATCTCGGTGCTGAATGTGGA
Organism: Spirochaetia bacterium; assembly: GCA_017649605.1. GTDB lineage: Bacteria > Spirochaetota > Spirochaetia > CADAEX01 > CADAEX01 > CADAEX01. The sequence continues at coordinate 5,807 of JAGCGL010000131.1, read as the reverse complement.
GCAGGAGAGGGTATCCCCAAGGAAGCTTTCCCGCTTGAAGCTTATTCTCAGGTGCTTGAGCACATGGGTCTTCTTGAAATCATCGGGCAGGGTGGCCTCTGCAACAGTTATATAGCTTTTGTTGTTGACATGGCCGTTGAAGTCTATATCCGACAGGCTCATGGTATGCTCTAAGCTTCCAATCTTCTCTATAGGTTTAAGCATAGAGAGGCGTTTATGCTCTCCAAGTGTAAGCTCCGGGCAGGTTTCAAATTTTGCAGCTGCGATATCAGTTTTTACCGGGTGGTGAGTGGCTTGGTCCAGTATGAACCAGCATCCGTTACCCTGTGCAAACACAGTATTTCTGCAGTAGAGCTTGAAGTCTGTAAAGATTTTGAGTGCAGTAAGCTCAGATATCCAGATCTCCACTTTGATCTCTTCGGACCAGAATGGAAGCACTGCCGAGAACTCTATGTCAAGTTCGGCAATCACCCAGTAGAGGTTCTTGGGAAAAAGGTCGTAGGCAGCCATATGCTTGGTGGCACAGAATCTGGCAAAGGCATCCTGAAGATACATTATTGCAGATATAGGCTTAAGCCTGTAGTCGTTTAAGTCCATGTTGTCAAGGATAATAGAGTAGCTGTGCGAATACTTGTCCATGCTGTTCCCTTACTCTGTGCTCTTCTTAAGTTCCTCAAGACCGCTCTCGCACAGTTTGACTATGGAGGCCGCAGCACTTCTTATAGACTGTGGATTGTCGCCGTCAGACGGGTTCTTGAGCATCAGTTCCAGCTGGTTCTCGTCCCCCTGGGCAAACTTCACGTTTAGGGATAGCGTCTTCTGGATCTCGTCATATTGGGAGGCCAGGTCGGAAAGGGCATCCTGATTCTTCTCATCAATAGCCTTGATAAGGGCGCTGAAGTAGTTCCGCACCACCGAGTACTGGATAAACTCAATCTCCAGCCTGGAGAGGGCAGTCACCTCGATTTTCTTGACATCATCAATCTTCTTTCCGGCCAGCTCGGTTATGTTCCCTGCGTGGTAAAACACCTGGTCCACAGCCACTGACTCAAGGTAGAATCCGTTCTGCTCCAGCCAATCCTTGAAGCCTACCAGCACTTCGCTGATATATGTTTCATCCTTCCGGTTGAATGTCACCTCTTTGCCGTTTACAAATATCTGCATAACGCCTCCTTTTTTATTTTAAACCATTTAGGAATTATTGCAACATGCCTGTTTCTTGGTGATTTTATTGTTTGACGACAATTAATAAGTGATATAAAATGGTAGACAGAAAATATATAGGAGGAAATATATATGGGAGAAATTATTCCACGCTGGGAATGGCGTACTTTCGGAAGTGCTTTCGGAGAGGGCGAGAGCCGTATCAAGGCACATGAGCTGGGAACTTTCAAAAAGAGTTCAGAGAAATATATCCTTTCTAAGAACAGCAACGAAAACTGCAAGATAAGGGATGACCTTATGGATATCAAGTCTCTCCGGCAGATCAATGCAGACAAGCTTGAGCAGTGGTATCCTACAATGAAGCTTTCTTTCCCGCTTAAGAAGGGAGATATCGAGAACCTCTTCAAGAACTTCTTCAAGGTGGCTGTACCTAAGTTTGAGAGAGATGAGTATACCTACGACCAGTATCTGGACGAGCTGGTGTCCAAGTGCGACGACCTGGTGATTGTAGATGTCTACAAGGAGCGCTCAATATACACAATAGATGAGGCAACTGTTGAGATTGCCGAGACCAAGTTCAACGGAATCCCCAACAGGACAATCTGCGTTGAGCATATCGACCCAGCTCTGGTTATGAAGGTTGTGAAAGAGCTTGGCGTCGAGGGCTGTCCTAATATTAACTACCTCAAGGCCATGAAACAGGCTGTCGGCATGCCGATGTGGGTCTGAGGCCGTGGAGGAGACAATGAGCAGAAAAGCAATCATTGATATCGGTTCAAACTCAATCAAGTTCTTTGTCGGAGAACTTGCAGAGGATAAGACCATAAAGACAGTGCTGGATACCAACGATATCGCAAGGCTGGGCGAAGGGCTTGATGCGACAGGCCTTATCAGCCCCGAGGCTATGGAGCGGAATGTGGCATCTGTCGCAGCATTCGCAGCCAAGGCCAAGGAGCTGGGTGCAGACCAGATTGTAAGCGTAGGTACCATGGCTTTAAGAAAGGCCGGCAACTCCGACATCTTTGTAAAGAAGGTCAAGGAGGCATGCGGTGTCGATGTTAAGATTATCCCAGGAGAGGAGGAGGCAAGGCTCAGCTATCTTGCTATTCTTTCAGGGCTCACTCTGGATAAGGATGCAGACCTTGTAGTATTTGACACAGGCGGTGGAAGCACAGAGTTCATCTATGGCAAGGGAACCGAGATGGTAAAGCGTTTTTCTGTCAATCTGGGTGCTGTCCGGATAACAGAGAACTACTTTAAGTCCGACCCTGTGACTCAGGAAGAGGTAAAAGCTGCCATTGCGCAGATCGATAAGGAGTTTGCCGAGGCAGGAGTGGTTGGAAAACCTGCACAGCTTGTAGGAATGGGTGGAACTGTGACCAGCATGGGTGCTGTAAAGCATAAGATGGTCAAATACGACCCTGCGGTGATCCAGGGCTCCAGGCTTCTTAAAAAAGATATCGAGGAGCAGATTGCAGAGTATTCCAGCCGGACAATCGAGCAGCGGAAGGAGCTTCCGGGTCTGCAGCCCAAGAGGGCCGATGTCATTCTTGCAGGAGCCTGCATACTCAAGGTCATCACAGACAGACTGGGTGCCGACGGGCTTACAATCTCTGACAGAGGGCTCAGGCACGGACTGGCATTTGACCTGTTCCAGAAATAATTTCAAAAGGAGAAATATATGAAAAAGATTTTAGTTGTATTATTGATTTGTATCGTAGCAGTTTCTGTCCTGTCTGTCACAGGCTGCGCAAAGAAGAAAGCTGCAGAAGCACCTGTAGAAGAGGCATGGAAACCTGAAAGACCTATAACTATCATGAACCATGTTGCAGTCGGCGGTGCCATGGACCTCTATTCCAGAAAATGGGTTGAGCTTGCCGCAAAGTACACCGATGCCACATTTGTTGTAGACAACAACTCAGGTGCCAGCGGTCTTACAGCAGGAGAGTGGGTTCTTAACCAGCCTGCCGACGGCTATACAGTCTTTGCACTTGCACCTACCTATATCGATGCAGTAATCCAGTCCGAGCTTGAATGCTCCGAGTATGTGGACGGCTTTGCATATATCTACAACCTTATGGCAGACCCATACTGCGTTCTTGTCCCTTCAGATTCACAGTTCAAGACATTCAAGGATCTTATCGACTGGTCAAAGCAGGGAAATACAATCACCCTGTCAGAACCTAACTACGGTGCTAAGTATATCGATGCTGTCCAGGTGTTCGGCTCAATCCAGGGAGTATCTTACAAGGCTATTTCCTACGAGAGTGCAAAAAAGAACTTTGCAGCCCTCCTGGGCGGTCAGACTGTTGCCTCTGTCGGTAACCCGGGCGACACCAAGAAATATGACGTAAGAGCACTGGTAATCGGAAACCCGACTAAGGTTCCCGGCCTTGAGGATATTCCAAACTATAAGGAGCTCGGCTATTCTGAAGAGCTTGATAAAATCTCCATGTGGAGAGGCTATGCAGTCAGAAAAGATACTCCAAAGGGTATGATCACCTGGTTCCAGGATATCTGCGACAAGGTTGCTGCCGACGAAGAGTGGATCAAGTACATGACAGACCTTAAGCTGACTGTTCTTACTGACAAGACTGAAGCATTCACAAAGACAGTTGAGAACGAGGTTGTCAGCACTATTGAAGTGCTCAAGAGTGTTGATCAGATAAGCAAGGAATACAAAAGGTAATCTGACACATGAAACAATTGGCCAACCTGAGTTACTGGTGGATTCTAGGCGGCTTGACTCTCCTGCTGGTGGGGCTTTATTTCCTGTTCAACAGCATGGAGAGGACAAAACCTGTAAAAGGGCAGCTCCTTTGCCTATGCGGCATGGATTTAATAACGCTGCTCTTCTATCTTCTTACTTTCAGTCTTAGAGTAAGTAAGATTGCTGCAGAGGCTGGGGCTACTCCAAGGACCATGCCCCGGCTCTGGGCATTCCTCATGGTTTTTGTCTCGGCCGGAGCAGCCTATGCTATCCTGAAAAGCAGCCGTAAGCCGGACGAGAAGTTTGACAGGTGGGTCTTCGCCCTTCTTGTCGGAGCCGGCTCAATATTCAGCGTCATAATGTTCAACATAATAGGCTACTACCTTTCCAGTGCCATATTTATCCTGGTGGTTATGCTGGCAATGGGAGAGAGGAACAGACTGCAGCTGGTCCTGGTTCCTCTGGCCTGGTGCGTCTTCACCTATTTTGTCTTCTATAAACTGCTGTATATCAGCCTGCCTTTCGGCAGCTTGTTTACTGGACTTTTCAGGTAAGGAGGGAGCATGGCTGATATTTTAAGCAATTTAGCAATGGGCTTCAGCGTCATAGCAAGTTTCCAGGCCCTTTTCCTGGTTCTTCTTGGCGTCTGTGTAGGTATTCTGGGTGGAGCTATTCCAGGCATTTCTCCATCCATGGCGGTGGCTCTGCTGCTTCCGATAACCTATTCTCTTTCACCTATCATGGCTATGGTCATGCTTATGGGCATCTACATTGGGGCAAACTATGGCGGTTCCATAACAGCAATCGCAATTAATACCCCTGGAACACCATCGGCAACTGTAACGGCCTTTGATGGTTATCCCATGCTTAAGAATGGAAAAGCAGGGGAGGCGATGGGAATCTCCCTGTGGGCATCTGTTATAGGTGGTATAATCGGTGCAGTAATACTGATCTTCTTCAGTGTCCCGCTGTCAAAGGTGGCACTTAAATTCTGGCCTTCGGAGTATTTTGCCCTATGTATCATGGGTTTGACCACTGTGGCAACCCTGGGCGGCAAAAACTGGCAGAAAGCGCTTGTCACATGTCTGTTCGGTCTTCTCCTGAACACAGTGGGCCTTGATCCTACCTTCGGTATCAAGCGGTTCACATTCAAGGTGACCAAGCTGTTTGACGGCTTTGAGATGGTGCCTGTGCTCATCGGTCTGTTTGCCCTTGGAGAGGTGCTAAGCAATCTTGAACATTACAAGACAGCTGCTGTGGTGCGGCAGAACGTCGATTATAAGCTGCCTAAGCTTATCTATTACTGGAAGCTTAAGTTCTCTATCATCAGGGCTGGTATAATAGGCTGTATCATCGGTATTTTCCCGGGAGCAGGCGGCACAATTGCCTCTTTCCTTGCCTACGATACAGAAAAAAGGATGAGCAAGCATCCTGATGACTTCGGTCATGGCGCACCCGAGGGAGTTGCTGCGGCAGAAGCCTCTAACTCTGGCTCTGTAGGCGGTGCCATGGTGCCGCTTCTGACCCTTGGTATTCCAGGCTCCTCAACCGCTGCGGTTCTCCTTTCTGCCCTCATGATCCACAACCTGAACCCGGGACCGAAGCTCTTTACAGAGCAGCCTGAACTGGTCTATGGACTCTTTGCCTCCATGTTTGCGGCAAACCTGTTCATGGTGCTGGTCGGAACCTATGGCTCCAAGCTGTGGGTAAGGGTAGGGTACATAAAGAAGACTATCCTTTATCCGCTTATTTTCGCATTTGCAATTCTGGGAAGCTACTCGATCAAGAAGTCGATGTTCGATGTAGGCACCTGTCTTGCCTTTGGTCTTGTCGGATGGATGTTCAAGAAATACAAATATCCGGCTTCGCCGCTGGTGCTTGGACTTATTCTTGGTAAGCTCATAGAGACCAACTATGTGCAGACCCTTATGGT
>JAGCGL010000130.1 GCA_017649605.1 Spirochaetia bacterium | reverse complement strand
AGTTCAGCACAGTCAAAGGAATAAAGGATCAGGCCACATCCAACAGGCAGAGCTGTCTTGCTGAAAAATCCAATATCGAGAGCTATAAAGCAGAGCTTCAAGCCAGTGTAAATACCTGTAACAGTTCTATCGCGAATCTGGATAATAAGATCAGAAGAAATAATGAAGAAATTGCGGATTATAACAGGGCGAAACTCTTTGTCGGATCTATTTACAGCGATGAGAACGGACATCTTAATCAGGCTACTCTCGAATATTATAACAGCATGATTGCCTCTCTGCAGGCCGAAATACAGAGCTGGGAGGCAGAGAAAGCCCGTATTGTGAGTCAGAGAAACACATTGAATGCCCTAATATCTCAGCAGAATGATAAGATAACGGCCTATACCCAGCAGGCTGCTTTCTGGGCCGATGCTATCTCCAGGTGCAACACCAGAGAAGCAGAGATAAGACAGAGCATGGCAAGCATAGAGGGAGAGATACGGAGTGCAGGATGGCCTGCCGATGCAGATATCCAGCTCTATGAGCTTAAAGCCGAGATGGAGAGCCTTGCTCAGAATGCGGAGATAGCCCGCAAAGTCTATGAGTTTGCCCTTGATATCAGCTCTGGAAAGGTGGTCAGGGAAGAGGTGTTTGACGCATACGCCGAAGCCGAGAAAGCGATGGCAGATGCAGATGCTGCATATAAAAATTCAGTCGCTTCCTTAAAGGAACTGGCAGCTGAACTTGATGATAAGAGCGGAGTTGACCAGACCACTTATCTGGCTCTGGCAGATGAATACAACAGAAAAGCAGAAGAAAGCAGAGAACTTTATGAACAGTATGCCAGTGCAGTGATGAACTTCAAGGTGCAGGACAGAAAGCGGGAATATATTATGTCCCCGGGCAGTACTCCGGAAGATGCGCTTAAATCTCTAAATGAGGCTCAGAAAGCCTTGGCAGAGGCATCGGAAAAATATGATGCTGCTGTTCTGATGGCACAGCAGAATGCTTCTGGTCAGGAAAAGTCAGAGAGTACAGAGATAGTTCAGTCAGTCCTCTATCTCAGCAGGGTGGGAGAGGCAGTGCAGGCTGATACCGAGGACTTGTATGCTAAAGCTGCCCTTGCAGACCGGAATGCTGATCTGCGTCTTTCTGACAGGCTGTTCAACGATGGAAGCGATATAGCTCTTGAGTTTGTTCAAAAAATGAACAACTCTCTGCTCCGTGAATTCTCCCTCGCATACTACTGGCGGAGCCTGCATAATTCAGGGTTCAAGACTATTGATGTGGCTATATACAGCGACCAGAACTTCCAGAAGCTTAAAAGCTATGGCTATGCTTTCAGCCATCCGGAGGATTATACAACCTCACAGGCTCAGGCCGCCTACAACGAGATTGCCAGGTCGCCGGAGAAATTAAGGCTTTATACCTATTTCGAGGAATCGATCAACAATGGCAGTGCCCAGTTTAATATCTCATTTATCGGTAAGGATGTGAGCGATGTGGCTCATGACTATCTGTGGGATGTGTCGGTGGAGAAGGAAAAGAATTACGAGGAAAACCATGCGGTTTATAACTTTTTCACCAGGAAATCCAAGAAGATGCGGAGCATGCGCAAAGCAATGGCAGATATAGACGGAAATCTGGAACGTTCTGAGATTATGGAAACTGTCAGCTATATCAAAGGAGAACTGGAGGCAAAGAACAGGTATGAGACTCTTGCTGGTGAAGTTCTGGATGAGGATAAAAGTTACAGCTTTGATGAGTTTATGGCAAAGTGCAGGGAATGTTCGGGCCTGGTTTAAGCCAATGATGCTGCGCTGGAAAACTATTTCAACCGGCTGGACTCAGATGAGAGAAAAGGGTTTTTATCCCTTCTCTCAAATCTCTCATCTCTGATTATGAGCGAGGATGTCTGCATAACCTTGGGACAGCTGAATGGACTGGATGATTACGGCAGCACTTCAAACCGCCTTATGATAATGAATCTGACAGGGGTTGAGCTGATGAACAAGTATCAGGAGATGGCAGAGTTCTCTGTTAAGAAAATGGCT
>JAGCGL010000129.1 GCA_017649605.1 Spirochaetia bacterium | reverse complement strand
CTCCATCCTCGCTGCCAGGGGCTGACCTTATGCTTGGTCTTGATGCAGGCTATTACAATCAGCAGGCAATAAGCGCCGCATGGCCATTCGACAGGACTTTCTACGGGTTTGACGGCATAAATGCGCTTCTTGAGATTATGGACAGTGCTTTCTCCAACCCTAAAGGGCACAGGGAGCAGAAGAAAGGAACATATCTTACGGTGTAGAGGGAAATATGAAAGGATTCTTCAGATATTTAGCCCCCTTTGCCCCGGACTACTCGGGGGCAGTCTCTGCCTTGTATGCTGCAGGTGGCCTTGTTGTGCGGTGCGATCCGGGCGGGTGCTCCGGCAATGTGGCAGGTTACGACGAGCCCCGTTTCTATGGCGATAAAGTGTGCTTCTACAGCTCTGCTATAAGGGAGATGGATACTATCTTCGGCCGGGATGACAAGCTTAAGAAAAAGATATGCGCCTCAGTTTCCCTTGGAAGTTATAAGTTTGTGGTTCTTGTCGGCACACCAGCCGTCTCTGTGATAGGAACAGATCTTGCCGCCGCCGCAAAGGCAGTGGAGCAGGAGACAGGAATACCTGCATTCAGTGTAAGTACATCCGGGATGGAGAACTACTCCTTCGGCGAGGCAAAGGCTATAATGGCTTTTGTAAAGAAATTCCTGCCGTCCGATCCTGCTGCTGTGTCATCAAATGATACAGCAAAAATAGGGATATTCGGGGCTACACCGCTTAACAGGGCTTCTGATGATGACCTTGTTTCAATCGCTTCTGCAGATGGCGGCACTCTGTTGTCGGAGGATGCTGCAGTTGATGCCTTGAGGAATATTATCCGGTTCAAAGAAATTGTATGCTATTCTCCTGGTGCAATAGTGGCATGCCGCCTTATAAAGGAGAGGTTCGGAATCCCATACAGATTGAGCTATCCAGAGACTCCATCCCTGATAAAGGCTGCAGAAGAGGCTGGCAGCGCAAAGCGTATACTTATAGTGCATCAGCAGGGAGCAGGTAATACTCTGCGCAATATAATAAGGCGCACTTCCGATGCCGAGATTGCTGTGGGAAGTTTCTTCCTGCAGGATGATGAATATGCTGAAAAACAGGATCTCTTCTTCCAGGGCGAGGATGAGCTTACTGCCGCATCAAAAGAGGCTGACCTTGTATATGCCGACCCTATGTACAGAAGGGCTCTCTCTGCCGAGGTAGGATTTGTCCCTCTGGTGCACTGCGCCTTGTCTGGCTGTTGATAATTGAAACATTATATTGTAAAATATAAATATGGCTAAGAAAGAATCTGCTATAAAGGAGCTTGCTCTGTTCTATCCCCGGCTGCTTGCTGGGCTTTTTACCATGCTTCTTACAGCAGCTGCCGGCATTGCACTGGCTGCAATAGTTGTCTATCCGCTCTGGAGCACTGCAACCCATTCCAAGGCTGCCTACAACTGGTTCATTCTTATCTGTGTCGCTCTGGCTTTGATCATAATACCGGCAGTGCGTATCCGGGCCCTTAATAAGGCAGGGGTAAGCGCAGGGGAGATAATAAGGAAGCATATAATTCCAGTCATTGTCAGAATTATCTATTTCTTCCTTTTATTTATGTCAGCAGTTCTGGCCTGGATGTTTTTTGCAAACAATTACATTCCGGGTGGAATCTGCTCCATCATCTTTATCCTGCTCATCACCGGAATTTTCAAAATATATTTGAAAAAATAAAAAATTTCCTTAATATTATTTTTTTCTATTCCGATAATAAAAGTGTCGAGGCAATATAGTTCCCCTCCCAGTTAACTATTTGCAATTCGAATCTAGGCTGATTGAATAATCAGCCTTTTTTTTTTATACTGTCTTTATGTTGCAGAAAGTTGTCGAGGCTATATTCGGATCCAAGCATGACAGGGATTTAAAGGCACTTCTCCCAATTCTCCATCAGGTTAACTCCAAGGAGTCCTGGGCTATGTCCCTCAAGGACGAAGAGTTCAAGAGTGTGACCCAGAGCTTCAGAGACCGGCTTGGTGCAGGGGAAACCCTGGATGATATTCTGCCCGAGGCTTTTGCACTGTGCCGCGAGGCATCCCGCCGAGTGCTGGGCGAGCGCCCATATGATGTCCAGATCATGGGTGGAATTGTCCTGCATCAGGGAAAGATAACCGAGATGAAGACAGGTGAGGGAAAGACCCTTGCCAGTGTGACAGCAGCCTACCTTAACGCTCTTTCCGGCAAGGGTGTCCACATTGTCACAGTAAACGACTACCTGGCCGAGCGCGATGCCCAGTGGATGGGCAAGGTTCACACATTCCTTGGAATCACAGTAGGAACAGTCCTCTCCAACATGGACTTTGCAGCCAAGAAAAAAGCATATAACTGCGACATAACATATGCCACCAACAACGAGCTCGGTTTCGACTATCTCCGTGATAACATGAGGTGGAGCGACGACCAGAAGGTTCAGCGGGGCCACAACTTTGCCATTGTGGACGAGATAGACTCCATCCTTATCGACGAGGCAAGAACACCTCTTATTATCTCCGGTGCGGCCGAGGATGACACCAGCAAGTTCTATCAGGTGGACAAGCTTATCCACTATCTGGATGAATGCAAGAAAGACCCTGACACAGGCGAGTATCCCCAGGAGGACAAGGACCTGGTGGGGGACTACAAGCTGGACGAGAAGACCAAGCATGTTGTATTCACCAACGATGGTATGAACAAGATAGAGGCCCTTCTGCTCAAGAATAAATATATTGAGGGATCTCTTTTCACCGACGACAACTTCGAATATATCCACTACTTCACTCAGGCTCTCAAGGCTCACAAGCTGTTCCACCGCGATGTGGACTATGTTGTGCAGGCAGGGGAGGTGCAGATAGTAGATGAGTTCACCGGCCGTATCCTTACAGGACGCCGCTATTCCGACGGTCTCCATCAGGCTATCGAGGCCAAGGAGAAGATCAAGGTGGCCCGGAAGAACAGGACTCATGCCACCATCACATTCCAGAACTACTTCAGGATGTATAACAAGCTCTCCGGTATGACCGGTACTGCCGATACCGAGGCACGGGAGTTCACCAAGATCTACGACCTTGATGTTGTGGTCCTTCCTACCAACCGTCCTGTTATCCGTGATGATATGGATGACGAGATCTACCTGAACGAAGATTATAAGTTCAAGGCTATATGCGACGAGATAGCCGCTTCCCATACAAAAGGGCAGCCTGTGCTGGTGGGTACAGTCTCCATCGAGAAGTCGGAGCAGCTTTCATCGCTCCTTACCAAGCGGGGAATCCGCCACGAAGTATTGAATGCAAAGAACCATGCCCGCGAGGCTATGATCATATCCGAGGCAGGTGCCAAGGGCTCAGTTACTATTGCCACAAACATGGCAGGCCGTGGTACCGATATCAAGCTGGGTGGAAATCCTGAGTTCATGGCCCGCAAGATGTGCGGCACCGATGCCGAGCCTGAGGAATACGAGAAAGCACTGGCCAAAGCGACAGAGAAATGGAAGGTTGACTATGAGGAGGTTAAATCGCTTGGCGGCCTTTATGTAATAGGTACTGAGCGCCACGAGTCACGGCGTATCGACAACCAGCTCCGCGGCCGTTCCGGACGCCAGGGAGACCCTGGTAAATCCAAGTTCTATATCTCTCTTGACGACACGCTCATGCGCCTTTTCGGCGGCGACAACCTTAAATCTATGATGGCCAGGATCGGCATGAAAGGGGATGAGCCTATCCATCATCCATGGATAAGCAAGTCTATAGAGAACGCCCAGAAGCGGGTGGAGGAGCGTAACTACGAGATCCGTAAACACCTCCTTGACTACGACAATGTGCTCAGCGAGCACCGTAAATATATCTACTCCAAGCGGGAAGAAGTTCTTGCTGACAAAGACTTCATTGCTCACATTAAAGGCATCATAGCCGAGTTTGCCGACGACCTTTTCGAGGGAATCAAGGAGAAGTCCGAGGTTCCGGAGATTATAAAGCGGTTCCGAGAGACCCTCTATTACACACCAGATGCCCATATCGATGTAACTGTGCCTAAGACACTGCCTGAACTTAAGCAGGCTATATTGGACAACATCTACAGCGAGATGGATGACAAGGCTTCCAAGGTCGGGGCAGAGAACTTCAATATGTTTGCAAGAATGGAATATCTCCGCCTTATCGACATGAAGTGGCAGGAGCACCTTGAGAACCTCGATGCACTGAGGGAGGCTGTGAACCTGAGGGCCTATGGCCAGAAGAACCCACTCCTTGAGTATAAGCTTGAGGGTTTCGAGATCTTTGACAAGATGATAGATGATATCCGGAAGGTGATTGTCCGAAAGGTGATCAATGTCAAAGTGGAGCGCTATTCTGGAGAGCCTCAGCGTACCCAGACTGCATCGGTTGCAACCCACCAGGAGTCTGCACAGTTCGATTCCCACAGGAATATGGCATCTCAGAGCGGGGCAGTGACATCCAATCCTACAGGAAACGTGCAGGTGGTGCGCAGCACCCCGAAAGTAGGCCGGAACGACCCATGCCCATGCGGCAGCGGAAAGAAATACAAGCACTGTCATGGTGCATAAGGAGAGCATAAATGATAAATACAGTAACTGAAATTGATGACATGGTGGCACTTAAGAATGTGCTTATCAGCGTTTCAGATAAAACAGGGCTGGAGG
>JAGCGL010000128.1 GCA_017649605.1 Spirochaetia bacterium | reverse complement strand
GCTCTGGTTGCCTGCCTTATGACTGTAGGCCGCCTCTCATCCGACAACGAGATTCTGGCCATGCAGGCCCTTGGAATCCGCCATATAAAGATTTTTTACCCTCTTATTGTGCTGGGACTTGTCTTCTCAGTCTCCTCATTCTACATAAACGACTATCTGATGCCATACGGCACTATCAAATATACCAAGCTCTACCGTGAGCTTATTTTCTCCAACCCGGCCCTTGAGCTGGTTCCTTATTCTGTCAAGGAATATCTGGATACAGTTATTGTGACAGGTGATATCAAGGACAACGTGATCCACGATATTATGATCCTGGATAAGGATAAGGATGGAAACCGGCGCGTGATAACAGCCGATACAGCCCGGTTCTTGAGCGATGTGAAAGGGGCTGGCACAGGTGTCATCTCCCTGGAGCTCCACAATGTGTTCAGCCATGTGAGCGACCAGAAAAAACGCTCCGACTACGATTATTTCACTGCAAGGCGGATGGAGTACAACATACTTCTGGCAAATATGTCATCCTCTGTGCGGACCTTGGGACCACGGGAGATGAGCACCGTGGATGTGTATGAGAAGCTTAAGAAAATGGATGTCGAGTTCATGGCCGACAGAGCCAGCCGGCTTTCATATATGGGATCCAGCATGACACAGGCTGTGAGCGACTGGTTCTTTGCAACCGGCTCTGACGATAAGAAAGCATTGACAGACAATATACGGAGCCAGCTGAAATCTTATGGCGAAGTCTATTTTGAGAAGAACACAGACAGGAATTACAAGATCCATAAACTGGAGTTCTATAAGAAATTCTCACTGCCGTTCTCCTGTCTCTGCTTTGTCCTCTTCGCCTTCACGGCAGGTCTTTTCTCCAAACGGAGCGGCCGTACGGTAGGCTTCGGAATAGGGCTTCTGTTCTCCCTTTTCTATTGGTGTATGATGTTTGCAGGGCATACCATTGGAATAAAGAGCGACATAAACTCTTTCATGGCTATGTGGATTCCTAACTTTGTCATTCTCTTCATAGCCCTGGTGCTCTATATTGTGAGGTTTGTGAGACGATGAAGCTGCTTTACAAGATGTCCATGGGATATTTCTTCCGCTATCTTATCTCATCCATCCTCTTCTTTGTCCTTATCCTGGAGCTCCTAGATATCTTCTCCAACCTGTGGCGCTATATAAACAACGGGGTTGCCCTGAGGCAGATCCTCCAGGTGGCAATGCTCTATTTCCCTAAGTGCGTAGTCTTCTCGCTCCCTATATCTGTCCTTTTCTCCATTGCCTATACACTGGGAAACTTCTATGCGAACAATGAGCTTATCGCAATATTTGGTTGCGGTGTCTCCCTTTATAAGTTCGTATTTCCATTCATCCTCATCGGAGTGCTGCTCAGCACAGGTTCCTTCTATTTCGAGGAGAAGGTGGTGATAAGAACCTACCGGGAGAAAGGGGAGCTGACCTATAACCTCCTGAACCATCAGCGGGATTATAACAATGCCAATGTGACGATAATAGACCATGCCCATAACCGCATCTACCATGCCGACTTCTATAACGATTCAGAGCAGGTGCTTTCCAATGTGGTCATAACCGAGAACGACGGCTCGGGCTGGCCTGTGCGGCTGGATGCCAATGTGGCAGAGTGGAGCGAAGATGATAACTGCTGGGTATTCCATAATATGGTCAAGTTCAAGTGGGATCCTGAGAAAAACATCTACGCCATGACCCAGCAGAAGATGCTGGTTGACCAGTCCTATGACCAGCAGCCCGATTCCTTCAGGAACATATCACGCAATGTGGAGGAGATGGAGAAGGAGACAGCAAAGGCCTGGATAGATACCCTCCGCAAGGCCTGGCTTCCATACCGGGAGGCGCTGAACGAATACTACAAGAGGTTCTCATTCACCTTTACCCCTCTTATTGTCGCCCTTATCTCGATATCTTTCACCGGAAAATTCCGAAAGAACGTGCTTCTTATGAGCCTTCTCTCCAGTATAATGATTGCTGCAGCCTACTATATACTGCAGATGGTGCTTATGCTTTTT
>JAGCGL010000127.1 GCA_017649605.1 Spirochaetia bacterium | reverse complement strand
GCCTATAAGCTCGATATCATCGGGGGTAAGCTCGTTGAAAGGCTTGTCCGCAATCTTAACTGTCGGCAGCTTGCCAGGGGTTCTGGTCAGCTGCTCCTTGAGGCCGTCGATATGATTCTCGTAGATATGGGCATCTATCAGGGTATGGGCAAACTCGCCAACCTCAAAGCCAGTCTCCTTGGCCAGCATCATGGTCAGGAGTGCATAGCAGGCAATGTTGAATGGAACGCCAAGTGCAATGTCGGCAGAGCGCTGGGTAAGATGGCAGTTTAGCTTGCCTCCTGTCACATTGAAACAGAAGCTGTAGTGGCATGGAGGCAGAAGGCTCTCGGCCGCATTTGCCGGATGCCATGCGCTAACCACCAGCCGCCGCAGGGCCGGGGATTCCGGGTTCTTCTTGATCTCTTTAAGAGAATCGATGACATACTGGATCTGGTCAAAGGTTTTCTGTCCTGTCACTGGGTCGGTGGTTACCCACTTGGTGGCCCACTTCTCTCCCGGAAGCCCCTTTTCCGGCACTGGGAAACGCCGCCAGAAACGGCCGTATGCTGTCTCAAGATGCCCCTCCTCGTCGGCCCAGGCATCCCATAT
Organism: Spirochaetia bacterium; assembly: GCA_017649605.1. Taxonomy (GTDB): domain Bacteria; phylum Spirochaetota; class Spirochaetia; order CADAEX01; family CADAEX01; genus CADAEX01. Next base: position 11,688 of record JAGCGL010000127.1, on the reverse strand, counting down.
CTTGGTATGCTGGCGCAGGTTGCGGATATGCTCCTCGCCCGAAAGGTACCAGAAAAGCTCCTGGAGCATAGATTTGAAATAAACCTTCTTGGTGGTCAGCAGCGGATACCCCTCTGCCAGGTTCACCTTATAGAACACTCCAAAACAGCTCAATGTGGCTACTCCGGTCCGGTTCACCTTGCGCTGTCCGTTCTCCAGCACATATTTCACTAAATCAAGATATTGTTTCATAACTATATAATTATATATTGGTTATAGGTTTTTCGCAATAGCAGAAACTTTTTTGCCAAAATCTGGTTTTTGGAGTATAATATAGATATGCAGGCTATTCAGACAACCAATCTGGCAATGGACCAGACCCAGAACATGACCCAGAAACTGGCACCGCAGATGTGGATGATGCTGCATCTCCTTGAAATGCCTGTACTTGAGCTTCGGGAAGAGATCAAGAAAAAGCTGGATGAAAACCTTGCACTGGAAGAGGTAAGCAGTTCTGAAATACTGCTAAGCAGCCTGGAAAAAACGACACCAAAGGAAGAAGCCCCCACCGACTGGGACGAGGATAGCGCCGACCGGAAGCAGAAATTCCTTGAGAACACTCTGACTCAGAAAGAAACCCTGCAGGATCATCTCCTTGTTCAGCTGGGAGTTCAGAAAAACATTGACGAAGAGATCATAAAGGCGGCAGAAATACTTGTTCAAAGTTTGAACAACGATGGCTTTCTGAATATTCCCGCAAAGGAAGCGGTTCCCGATGCCGACGAAGAGACCCTTGAAAAAGCGGTCAGCCTGGTGCAGATGCTGGATCCCCAGGGAACCTGTGTCGCAGACTATAAAGAATCGCTGGTTGTACAGGCATCTCTGTGCGACGATGAGCCGGAAGGGACCGAGACTGTGATAAAAGAGCACCTGGAAGAGCTTGAGAAAAAAGAGTACAAAATAATTGCAGATCAGCTCCATATAACTGAAAAAGAGGTCCTGGAGATCAGAGATTTCATCAAGACATTGAATCCGTTCCCGGGAAGACCGTTCACCATAGAACCGGATCAGTCTGTAATTCCATCATTTACTATAACTGCAAAAAACGGCGAGCTCGAAGTCTTTATGAACGACCTTGCAATCCCTGTGCTGCAGGTAAGCGAAAGCTTCAAGAATCTGGATGAATCCCCCGACGCACCTTCTGAGGAAAAAAAGTTTGTCCACGACAAGGTGCAGGATGCCGAGACCTTCATCAGCATTCTCGATATGCGGAAAGAGACCTTGGAGAAAGCAGCCGAGGCTATCTGCAAATGCCAGAGGGAATTCTTCCTTAACGGGCCGAAATACCTCAAGCCCCTTACCCAGCGGGAATTCGCAAAGATCATAAAACGAAACGAATCGACAGTATCCAGGATTGCAAACTCCAAATATGTTCAGACCGACTGGGGTTTCTACCCCTTCAGCTACTTCTTCCCGTCGCAGGGAGAAAGCGTGCTGGAAATCATAAAAGAGATCATGGAATCAAATAAAGATAAAAACCTCTCCGCCCAGCAGATATCTGATATACTCAAAGAGAGGGGATACGATATGGCCAGACGTACAGTTTCAAAATATATATCATTAATCAGGAGGCAAGTATGAATTTTGAAATCAGAGGAATCCATTATGAGGTTTCTGACAAGACCAGAGAGCAGATTGAGAAGAAGTTCAAGCGTCTTGCAACAGCCGAGGACACACTGACTTTCCTGGAAATCACTGTTGAACGGGCAAACGGAATGTATACCCTGAAAAGCACCTTCGCTTTCAAGTGGGGCGGCGATGCTTATATCGAGACCACAAACGGGGATCTCTATGACGCAATCGACCAGCTTACAGAAAAGGTGAAGAACAAGATTGTGAAAGAAAAAGAGAAGATGCAGGAAAAATCGATCTGATTTTCAACTCTTCCCTTTTGTTCTTACATAGTATAAAATAGTTCTGGTATGAAAAATTTTACTGTCCTGGATCTCCTTGATCTGGACCTGAAGGAAAATGATGCTCTGTCGCTGAAATGCGTTGCAGGCCGCCAGGGGCTCGGAAACGAGATAACAAACTCATTCCTTGACCGGCCTGGTCTGGCTCTTATCGGATTCTTCGACAACTTCACATATCAGCGTATCCAGATATTCGGAATCCGCGAGTCAAACTTCATCGAAAAGATGGAGGAAGAGCAGAACTTTGACTTTCAGAACATAGAAAAATTCTTCTCATACCAGATACCATGCTGCATTTTCACCTCGGAGCTCCAGCCTGGCGAGAAGATCAAGGCTATAGCATCCAAGGCCAACTGTCCGCTTCTGGTGACACCGCTTTCCACAGCAGAACTCACCAGGCGGCTGGCCCGTATCCTGGGTTCTGTATTTGCCCCAAAACAGCTTATCTACGGCGACCTGGTGGAGGTGTACGGTCTGGGAATCCTTATCCAGGGAAAGAGCGGCGTAGGAAAGAGCGAGACTGCCCTTGAGCTTATAGAGCGGGGCCACCGCCTTATTGCCGACGATGTGGTGGAGATCCGGAACCTTTATGGCAACAGCCTGGTGGGCCGTGGTGGCAACCAGCAGCTGGCGCATCACATGGAGATCCGCGGACTGGGAATCATCAACATCTCACACCTGTATGGAATCGGAGCTGTAATGGACCAGAAGGAGATTCAGCTGGTGGTGAACCTTGAGGAATGGGATAACGAGAAGGAGTACAACAGGCTGGGCACCGACGAGAACACCACCGAGATTCTCGGGGTACAGGTTCCTGCTTTAACCATCCCTGTGAAGCCTGGGCGCAACATCCCTATCATCATAGAGACTGGCGCGAGAAATGAGCGGCTCAAGAGCATGGGCTACTTCTCGGCAAAGGAATTTAACCGGAGGACTATTCAGTGGTTAGAGGCCAAGAATATCTCCTCATTTTATAACAATGACCATAAATTCGGCGAGGAATAAACATGATCACTAAACAAGTCGTAATTGGAAACCGTGCAGGAATTCACGCAAGACCTGCCGCAATGATTGTCAAAGTTGCCAACAAATTCAAGTCCGACATAACATTGTCAAAGGATGACGATGAGATCAATGCAAAGTCCATTATGGGAATTATTACCCTTGCCGCCACATATCAGACTGTCCTTACCCTCAAGGCCGACGGAGCCGATGAAGAAGAGGCTGTAGAGGCTATCAGCAAGATCTTCGAGAATAAATTTGAAGAAGAATGATCAAGAGCAGCTATCTCCTAACCGGCCCCGAGCTGGGAGAGAAAAAAGCATACATAGATTCAATCCGCACAGAAATCAAAAAGCAGTATGGCGATGAGATAGAAGAATATACTTTTTATCCATACGATTCAGATATGTCCGAGGTGATAGGGGCGGCCGAAAGCCTTGGGATGTTCTCAAGCTTCAAACTTATATTCATAAATGATGCCGCAGAGCTTAAGAAAAAAGATGTGGAGCTTTTCCTGCAGTACCTAAAAAAGCCGGCAGAGGATGCAGTGCTTATCTTCACTGACAGCGGCATGAAGGTGGATGCAAAGCTCAAAAAAGCTGTTGCCGAGGAGAAAGTCTTCTGGGAGCTTAAGGAGCCGCAGATGCGGAGCTACATACAGAACTACTTCCGCAAACTGGGAACGCCTATCGATTCCGACGCCGCAGCTTTTATCGCATCAAACTGCGATGCCAATACCCTGTCGGTCAAGAATGAATGCGACAAACTGGCCCTTTTCTTTGACAGCAAGGAGCCAATAACACTTGAGGCCATAGAGGAGATGCTTTTCAACGGCAAGGAGGAGAATGTATTCACCCTCTACGACCAGCTCCTTACAGGCACACCGGAGAAGGCGACAGAGATTGCAAAGAACCTTATGATGTCTTCTGACGGTGCTCCGATACAGCTGCTTGGTGGCCTTATCTGGCAGCTAAGACGGCTTTTGGGAGTACGGAGCATGATGGATCAGGGGGTATCGGTTTACGAAGCGTGTGTCAAAAATGGTGTCACCACCAAGCGAGGACAGGCAAACCACACTGCAGGCGCCCAGCGGTACTCAACTGACGACCTTGAGAAAATAATGGCCACCTGCGCCCGCTACGACGAGCTTTTCAGAAGTGTCCGCACCGAGATGCAGGAAACCCTATTCCCTGTGTTCCTGTATGAAGTGATGATTAAAAAGGGTCAAAAGTAACATGATTGGTGATTGCACAAGTATCAATTTAAACAGCGAATTGGAAGCACGGTCGATGCCCGATATACCAAACAAAGAGACCATTGAAGCATTGAACGAATTCAGCAGGATGAAGTCAGATAAGTTTGAGTATAAGCGCTACAATTCTTTCAGCGACATTATGAAAGAGAATCAGAATTTGGCTGAATAAATCTTATTTTTTATCTCGTCGACATTACCTGGGTTGGTGGCCGTTCCCCCTTTTGAAGGCTTAAGAACCACAACATACATAATGTATTGTGGAGCTTCAGCCGGATAAAAAGCAAGTGTTGAGACCGCATTTGCATCTTTGAAATAAACCATAGCCGTATCATCTGTATCTGTCGCCTCAATCATAATACTCAGCATTTTATCTGCCACCTCGGGGGAAACCACTTCCACCTCGTTGTCACCAAGTATTCCATGGTTTGCAAAGACTGTTGCCGCCTTGACCATCTGCTTGGCAGTCACCAGTGGATATTCGGTAAACCCAAACTGATTCATAATATAATGAAAAGCCTTGTCAGAATCTCTCATAGTTTCCGGGAGATGCATAATTGCGCTGTCTCGAAAAACATCGAACACCGGGCCAGGTTCATATAGATAGGTAGAGGTCCGATCCTCACCATTCTCCGGCAGGTCTACTGAAAGTAAAATCTCGCCAGTCTGGGCATCAGCCAGCAGTGACATCACACCATCACGCGGCTCAAAGTGCTCCATTGTTTTCTCTGCGTCCTTTCTAAAATCAACCAAGATAGACTGCTCCTGGGCCTCTTTAGGTGTTGTCTTACAGGATATAAGCGCGAGGGCGAGTAATACTAGAAATATAATGCTTTTTATTTTTTGCATACGATACGAAATCCTACATTAGAGCTTTGGGTTTCAGGGGCAAATATTTCGAAAGAAGTACTATTCACTTGAAAACCGAATATGCTATCCCAACTGCCACCGCGAAGGTATCGATGGGTACTTAAGGATCCAGTGCCGGTATCCCAACACCATTCAGAGACATTGCCAGTCATATCATACAGTCCATATCCATTAACTTTTTTTTGAGCAACAGGATGAGTACAGGTAACCGGATTAGTTTGTAAATCATAACCACAATTATCTGGATACCAGGCAACTTCATCTATATTGTCACTTCCTGCATAAATGTATGCTTCACCACCTGCTGCGGCATATTCCCACTCTACTTTGGTTGGAAGTCTAAAACCACTTGCTTCTAAATCTTGTGTAACAGTACTGCCGTTAATTGTATATACTGGTTTTAGACCGTAAAATGAACTTAAGTCATTACAAAACTTGACAGCAGCATACCAACTGATACTATCAGCCGGATATAAATCATGGTCAAACAGGGAACCATAATTTTGTTCGTAAAAATGATTGAAAGGAACATTATCATGATCATAGTCGCCGGTAATCAACATATACAATTCTATAGTGACTTCGGTTTTTGACATCTTGAAATCCTGTCCCGGGATTGAAATCATTGTCGGCAATTCAACCCATCTTGCGTATAATGTCTTATCCGACATATCTCCAGTAAACAGCAATCCTCCTTCTGCAATACGCTGTTTACTAGGTCCCCGGCTGCTTGAAAAATAATAATTCCAACCGTCAAATATATATCCTGTACGTTCAAGATTCCCTGAATTTGATTGAACTGTAAATGTTTGTCCAGAAATGACTTTTTGACTGGCAGGAACAGTTCCGCTTGTGGCTCCGTTGGCGTTATAAGTTATAACCACTTCCTCATTACCGCCCCCACCTCCTCCGCCACAGGCTGTAAATGTTAAGGCGAGAGAAATAAATAGTAGAATAAATAGGGAGTTAGTGTGTTTCATTGTGATGTCCTTGTTATTGTCGTACCAAAGGATAAGTGGTTTTCTTATAAATATTTTTGCTGTTAAGAAATTCTATAATCTCAACCCAATCGGAAGAACGAACAGTTGCATTATCAAACCAATGTAGCAGTACTACAGCAGTATCACATCCCCGTTGTTGCATCAGCTTTTTTACAGAGTTAGGTACATTATAAGGGCATTCTATTTTTATATTATCATAATCAATGACATATCCTTTGTGTTCGACCCAATAAGGGACAAAATCATCATAAATATCTTTAGCTTTTCCATTATGATATGTTATGGTATCATATAACCAGAACTGAACACTCTGACCATTAACAACAGCATACCCACTTTGTTCTCTATAGGAATCTGCAAGTGTTTTTCCTGTGTTTAAAAAATCTCGACTTTTCGAAAGCATATTAAATTCTTTTCCGTTCAGAGTGGTAAACTCTGAAAAAGACCAACCGTCCATAGGAGAACCAGGCAGAGCGAAAACACCGGAGTTCAAAAGAAAGAGAATAAAGATAATGAAGTATTTTTTAAGCATATTACTTTTTCCTTTCAAATAATTTTTCTAATTCAGAAAGTTCCGCAGAATCAAAGCTGATAATGCTTTTCAGCCAAGCAAAATACCGGCACTTTAAATCATCAGTCCAATGATTCAAGACAAGAAACTTTATACCATCCAGAATAATTGGACTCTTATAATACCTGTCATAATCGTTTGTATCTTTTCTCAACAAATTTTCATCACTGTCAGGCAATAATAAAAGAAGAATCGGTCTTGCTTTTCCTAATTCATCTTTTAATGGAGCATTAAGTTCTTTTTCACAAAAATATGATTCAGATAGCCAAAATATTTCTCTGATTTTTCCGTGATCTTCCAAAGCCTGCAAGCTTTTAAAAACAAAAGATTTATTATCGCTTTTACTCATAATTCCCCTGCTTTATCTGCTTATAATCAATTGCTGATGGACTGCAGTCAGCTGTGATTGCATAATGTAAGCACCATATCCATTAGCTGTAACCATTTGGCAACTAACAAACTGTCTGACTTCTGTAACCTGTTCAACATAAATCCATTGTAAATGTGTCTGTTCCTGCTGCATTGCTGCATTCACTATATTGATTTTCTCTTGTCTTGCAGAGGCTGGCAATTTGTCAACACAAACAAGTTCCCGGTACATATAATCTTTGTTATTCTCTGTCCAAACCTCAGCAATTACTAAATTACCACCGCGAATCTCATGCCAGAAACCACATCTATATCCGTGTTCCTTCATATAGTCAGCCAATTCTCCAAGTTCAGCAGCTGAATATTTGTTCTGGAACACGCCTTGCCGATTTATCGGTTTGAGGGAGGAAAAAGCTTTCTTATCTGCACTTGAAAAGTTTAATATCGGGTTTTGATAATCCTGCATCATATTGTTGATTACATACCAGCTATAATATGCTCCATCATTTTGGGTCTTGAACATATAAAAATCAGTTATTGTTCCATTTGGCATTACACATCCCGATATTTCAGCATCAGGGGTTTTAACATTACTTGCATTAGGCAAGGTCATACAGGACATAATTGTTAAGACGATTAGCATTATCATAGACAGTTTAATAGGTTTCATTTATTTCTCCTTTTCACCAAACTACATTCCTTCCAGCTTCTTATTAATTAAATTTAATTGATAGAAACAATTATACATTATTTTAGGTTTATATCAACTGCAATTAAGTCAAATTTAATTATTCTATATACATGAGTTTCAAGGAAAATTTAAAAGCGGAGCTGGAGTACCAAGGACTGCAGATAAAGGAATTGGCTGCCAAATGCGGAATAAGCCGGAATACACTGGCAAACTACCTGACCGGCCATAACTCCCTGCCCACAGCAGACAACGCAGTCAAGATTGCCCAGGCCCTTGGGGTCTCGGTGGAATATCTTATGACCGGCACAACCTCCCAAAAATCTCTGTTTGATTCCCTGCCCCCTAAGTACCGCCGCATCCTGAAGGCTCTCCAAACCTTAGACAAAACAGATCAGGAAGCAGTTCTTCACCTTATCTCGATCCTTCAGAAACGCCATATGTAATTACTTTTCATAAAAACAAAGAGTTCTGCCTGTCTTCTTAAAAAGCTCATCATCTATCTTGTCGATGTCATAATTTCCTGCCCTGATATATTTTTTGATTATGTTATCAAGCTCATCATCTTTGATAAAAGAGTAACCCACGGTGGATAAAAGGTCCTCTGCTTCTCTCATATTCAAACCTAATCCTATTATCAGGGACAAGACAGTGTTTTTCTTGGGGTGATAGTTCGGCTTCTTGTTGTTCTTTATCTTGGAGAATGTCCTTTTGTCCATCTTGCACCGCTTATAAATCTGAGCCTCCTTGAAAAACCCAGAACGGGTGAACCTTTTGATATATGCATTCAACTTTTCATTGAAAGTCATTTTTTTCCAGATATCTAAATACGGCACCCCTTTCAAATCTGACTTTGCGCCCGCATTTTTTAAAATCCAGATAATCTCTTTTCTTTCCTTTTTATCAAGAATATACATATAGCAGGCAAAGCGGAATGGTGTCCATCCGAAAGTGGTCATGGAATTGACATCTGCCTTGTTTTCCAGCAGCAGCTGAACCAGCTCCTTATTATCTTTAATAACTGCAATCATAAGGGCATTCAGACCTTCTTCGCTATGGTCATTTGGCGCCGCACCTGCTTTTAGAAGGAAACGGACAGCATCGATATCTTCCCTGTTCACAGCATTCATCAATGGAGGCCAGATCATCTGCAGAGAAGGGTTTAAAAGCGATGCCATCGTATCCTGCATCTGCTGGAACAATGATATTGTGCTGCCATTGCCTGCAGCTTTACGCCAAGGATCAAGAAGTTCCTGCAGAAAAACAATATGCGGTGCACGCCCAGGTCTATAATAATTCAGCACACTTACACCATTGCTCAGCGTCAAGGAATATTGAGCCTTCACCTCTGCCATTTTTTCTCTGACAGAAGTGGCCAGCTTTGGATTAAGACGGAAATCGATGGGTCGCACCTTCCGGCAGCCTATCTCCTCTAATTTGCCGTTCAGCAGTATTTCGTTGTCTGTCATAAAATAGAGATAGGGCTTGCCCAAAACTTCAACTTCCACACTGGGCAGAAAAACAGGTTTTCTGGTATTATCCGACATTTTCATTTTTTGCTTTTCTCTGATTCAAAAGAAAAAATCAATGCTCCTTCTTCTTCTGTATAATAGTTTATCAATCTTGGGCCAGCTTTTTTACCCAGGGACCAGCAGACATCCAGTTCGGTCATCTTAAGGCGTACGCTGTGAGCAAGGGCTGGGTTGGGTCTGAACTCTGAGAAATCAGGCATCTCAAGACCATATCTCGTCAGTTCTTCCTCCAAGGCTTTCAGGCTGTCTGTCATAAAATATTTATATTCATGACAGTAAATTGTATAAGGTACTGGTTTTTCGTTTCCTAAATAATATACTGGGACAAGCTCTTTCCATGGCTCGTCGCCAATCAATTCCGGATCCATAAGACGGAAACCGGGAATCATCACAGGAACATCATCATAAATATGCTCTGCCATTTTGTTACCTCCTGAATAGAATATAATACTTTGGGTGTCTCATATAATGATACAGGTCAATCCTCAGCAACCCTGAGTATTGTCCCACAACAGGAACAGCGATAAATATAGATAAAACCTCTGGTTCCCGGCTCCATCCTGACAAACATCAGAACACCATAACAGAAAGCTCCGTCCACTTCATTGTGCGGATGACCTAAATAATCGTACATTTTTTTCTCCTTTTATGGAGATTATAATGAAAAAAGATTTAAATTAGGTCGCCAGACAGGCGACTATTCCAAATATCTTGGTACAGCCTCGGCGGCCTCGCGGATATCCTTGGTCTGCAGCGTGGTCCGGAACCGGTTGGCAAAACGGTGGGACTCGTCCCGCACATTCTGCAGCACCTTGAGGGCCTCGGAGGTACGGGGCAGCACAATGGGGTCCTTGGCGCCAGGCAGGAAAATCTCTTCGTTCTCGCCAGCCAGCGCAGCCACCGGAATATGGCTCATATCCAGGGCCTTGAGTATGTTCACAGCCACATTGAGCTGCCCTTTGCCTCCGTCCACCAGAATCAGGTCAGGCTCGGGCAGCGCATCGTTCTGCACCCGGGAGTACCGCCGGGCTATTACTTCCCGCATGGACTGGTAATCGTCTATATCTCCGTTCTCCAGCGTCTTGATATGGAAAGTGCGGTACTGCGCCTTGTCCGGCTTGCCGTTGAAGAAAGAGACCATGGAGGCCACGGTGTGGGTCCCGGCGGTATGGGATATATCGAAGCCCTCGATGCGGTGAGGCACTTCCGGCAGATTCAGTATCTTCTTAAGATCCTCGAGAGCATCCTTTATGTTCATGGCCCGGTTCTTCTTGTACAGCTCCATGCGGCAGTTCTCGCTGGCCATTTTTATAATCGCCACATCCCTCGGACTCTCGGGCATTGCTATGGGGATATCCGGGAGGCTGATTTCTGCAAAATATTGTTTCAGGTTCTCGGTGTCAGGCAGGGCGTTGGTGAAAATCTCTCCAGGAAGGGCAGAAAGGCCCATAGAGACACTTTTAAAGGAGGAATAGTATTGGACAAAGAACTGGGTTGCCACCTCCTCCAGAGAGGCCACCTCGGAGATGAACACCGACTTGCCCGACAGTTTGCCGCCCCTCATCTGCAGCACCACGAAGGCGGTATACACACCGTCGCTCTCCGATGCTATGTAGTCCCTGCTCTCCTGGTTGAAGTCCTGCACCTTCTGCTCTGTAACCAGCTCGGTAACTGCTGTGATGAAGTCACGACATTCGGCAGCCTTCTCGTAGTCCATCTTCTGGGAGTATTCCTTCATCTGCTTCTTAAGCTCTGCGACAAAGGTCTTGGTGTTGCCTGCCAGCAGCGTCTTAACTTTGCGGACATAAGAGCTGTATTCCTTTTTGTCTGCCTTGCCGCAGCAGGGGGCCAGACAGCTTCCGATATGGTAGTAGAGGCACGGGGTTTTTCTCGGCTTAAGCTGCCCTTTGCATTTTCTTAAGGGGAATTTTTTCTTGACCAGCTCAAGATATTTCTCAAGCACCTCGACGCTTGGGTATGGGCCGAAGTAGGAGGCGCCATCCTCGTAGATATAGCGGGTCTTGAAGACTGCCGGAAACTCTTCGTTTGTAATTTTTATAACGGGGTAGGTCTTTCCATCCTTGAGGTTGATGTTGTACTTGGGCATGTATTTCTTGATAAGGTTGTTCTCAAGCACCAGCGCCTCATATTCAGTCTTTGTGATAATGTATTCTATATCTTCTATCTTGCTTACAAGGTGTGTGGTCTTGATGTCTTTGCTGCCCGAGAAGTAGGAGGAGACCCTGCGGATGAGGTTCTTGGCCTTGCCCACATAGATGACCTTGCCGGCGTTCCGCATGATGTAGACGCCTGGGGACTGTGGAGCATATTCAAGGAAAGATACCCGCTTCATACTTTAATAATAATAAAAAAGCCCCTGCATTTCTACAGGGGCCGATAATAAACATCAATCAGATGTCAATCACTTTTTAGCTGGTGCTTTCTTTGCTG
>JAGCGL010000126.1 GCA_017649605.1 Spirochaetia bacterium | reverse complement strand
TCGAGGAGCTTGGAATCCAGCTGATTGCATATATCAAGATCGCAAATGTTGATGACAAGGGAACAGCAAAGTCCTGGAACAACATCGCACTGGTACATGCATTCCAGGAGCAGGGAATTCCACTGCCATCCAGAAGAATTCAGATCAAGAACATCTGAGTTTCCCCTGGACAATAAAAAAGCCGGTCGATCTGACCGGCTTTTTTTTATCAGCATAAGAGCTGCTTATTTATTGACACGCTCCTGGTACTCGCCTGTGTCGGTGCTTACCAGAATCTTCTCGCCCTCTTTGATGAACAGAGGAACTTTTACTACCAGACCAGTCTCGGTCTTGACAGGCTTTGTTGTCTTGGTGACTGTATCGCCCTTGATTCCCTCGGAGCCTTCAGCAACAACAAACACCATCTTTGGAGGAAGCTTGATATCCACAGGATTGCCTTCCCATTTGATGACTCTGTATTCCTCGCCTTCCCGGATATAATAAATCTTCTCTTCCATTCCAGCCCGTGGCATAGCAAACTGCTCGAAGGATTCGCTCTCCATGAAGTAGTAGTTCTCGTCATCTGCATACATATACTGGCAGTTGCACTCGGTAACCTCGGTAACCTCGACATCCTCGTTGGATTTCATGGTGGTGGCAAGGCCCTGGCCGTTCAGAAGGTTCTTAAGCTTAAGGCGGCAGAATGCGGAACCTTTTCCTGGGTTTACAAACTCTCTGTCCACAACATAATAAGGTGCATTCTTGATCATAAGGAACATACCCTTATCAATTGCTACAGCTTTGATAATTTCGCTCATTTTTATACCCCGACTTTAAAAAATTTAATTAATTATATTTTTATTAAATAATTATAACAAATTCATTTTATTTTTACAATTGCTTTTTATGCCAAACCTATGGTAAAATTAGAGTGGAGGTATTTTAATATGGCTATTATCACAATTGCACGGCAGGAAGGAAGTCTGAGCAAGGAAATATCACAGGGGCTGGCAGAACGGTTCGGCTGGCAGTTTATATCCAGAGATCTTATAAACAAAGAGCTGGCAGGTTACTACGGAATCACAGAGAAAAGCATCTCTAAGTTCGACGAGAAAAAACCAGGCTTACTGGCAAGTTTCTCCAACCAGCACGATAAATACAACAACTATTTCAAACTCTATTTCTTCGAGAAAGTCATTGATACCCCACAGTGCATTCTGTTAGGACGGGGCGGAGCCTTCTTCCTTAAGAATGTGCCAGGAGTCCTCCGCATAAGAATAATCGGAAGCGAAAATGTGCGTGTGGCCCGGATTATGGACCGCTACCATCTGGACGAGAAGGCAGCCCGCAAACTGGTGAACCAGCGGGATGACGAGAGAGCCGGCTACACCCGTTTCTTCTACAATATGTCCTGGGACGACCCAGGCTCCTACGATATGGTGATAAACACCGATGTCCTGGGCACCGAAGTTGTCTACAAGATGGTTGAAGGGGCTATCGAGGTGTTCAACCACGAGAACTACACCGAAAAGCTGGTTAAGCGGCTGAAGGAGCTGTATCTGGCCCAGAAGATTGTCATCTACCTGCTCTATGAAGAGAAGATTCCAGTCCACTTCCTGGAGGTGGATGTGCATGACAAGACAGCCACCATTATGGGTACTGTTGAGGTACGGGGACTGATTGATCAGGTTGGACAGGCAGTTGCGGCCCACGAGGGTGTGGAACAGGTGGAGAACAAGGTGGTGTTTGTGAACACCTACCCTCCTATCGCCTGACTAAGTCAAAGGAATAAAAGCTTTTTTTCTCTCCCCTGCCAGAAGCAAGCTCTAATATTGCGCTCTTGAATGATGTGGCAAAATCGTAGCAGATATAGGCTTCCACCTTCTTTTTCATGTATGGGTCTGCATATTCGGGGTCTGCCGGATAGTTAAGGACACGGATGGCACCAGTATAGAACTGTGGGGAAGAGAAGCTTTTAAAACAGGGGCCGTAACTGGCCACGATAAGTTCATCGGACTGGGGCATTGGAAGCATTTTAGCATTGAGTTCTGCTGTATAAATCATGATATCAGAACCGCTTCCTTCTATAAAGGCATCGGTAATAAGCTGCTGGAAACCGCTCTTCAATGCAACAAATCTTATCTTCTGCCCTGCAGAGACAAGCATCCTCCCCTCGTCCTCAATAACCCTGAAGCCATTACCAATTACTTTAAGCTTGTCCAAAGGGATATCCAGAGCCGCCCCCACCACTGCCACCTGGAAGCCAGAAAGGGCTTCCTGAATATCAGGCACAGTGTAGAGGAACGATGTTATCACCAGCTTCTTATTATGCTGGGGCAGCCTGCTTTTGAATGAATTTAAATAATCCTCTTCCTGTATATCAATCTGGAAGGGCTCCAATTTATAGCCAGACTCTAAAGAGACCCTGGAGAGCTCCTTGAAAAAAGGTTTATCCTGTCCCAGAAAAAGAGCCGGGGCAAGCTCTGCAACCTGACCGAAATCCTTGTCATAGAAGAATGTCAGGCTTTCCCCTTTATTGGAGCAGCCGGAAATTAAAAGTATAAGGATTGCTGTAAAAGACCAGAGACGCAGCCTCAAGCCTTACGCCTCCATGCAATTAAAGCACCTGTAAGATAAGAAACCAGGGCTACCCCATAGAGGATTCCCAGGAGCAGCAGCGCTTTGCAGGGGTGGCTTGTGTAGTAGAAATATGAGACAAAAGCTGTTGCGAAAGGGATTGCCAGAATAATGCACAGAGACGGCAGGACAAAGAACAATTTGGGCTTTATGATAATAAAATGCACTAAAGATGCAAAGACCAGGCACTGAAGAGTCCTGCTTCCGGTAAGGAAGAAAAGGAAATATGGATCTGCCCAGTATCCATGCTGAGAATAGAAGAATGTACCGAGCATAGCCAGGAACATATAGAAGCAGAAAAGCACCAGAGCGGCAGCCTGGGCGGCCGGCCGGGTAAAATCTTTGCGTATGCACACAAGGGAGAGCAGCACTGCAACAGCACCGGGATAATAGAAGAACAGATGGTCATGCACCATGTAATGGTACATAATCCTGGTTGTATCATCAGTAAGGGGAAAGGTATTCTTTATAAAGCTGTATAGGAAGCTGACCAAAAATGATATCAGGAGAGCCAGGACACAGCTGAATATAAAGCCGGGACTCCGCTTAGGGGCAGGAATAAAAGTCATGCCTAGAATTATTAAAAGGGCAAAAACACCCAGAGGAAACCATATCATATCTTTATAGTATTATTTTCCTCCCCTTTTTGCAACAAAAACTATTCCCTATTTTTTTATTAAATGATAACATTTTTATATAAATCTTATTTAAAGAGAAGTGAACTATGGAAAAGAAAAACATTGACTGGGGAAATCTTGGATTTGCTTATATGCAGACCGACAAGAGATTTGTTTCAAATTACAAGGACGGCGCATGGGACGATGGAGCTATCATCTCTGATGCAACTGTCTCAATCACAGAATGTGCAGGTGTATTCCAGTACGCTCAGACATGTTTTGAAGGCCTTAAGGCTTATACAACCGAGGATGGCAGCATTGTATGCTTCAGACCTGACCTTAACGCAGAGCGGATGAAACAGAGCGCAGAGCGGCTTGAGATGCCTGTATTCCCAAAAGACAGGTTTATCAAGGCTGTTATCGACACAGTAAAGGCAAACGAGGCATGGGTTCCACCTTATGGCTCCGGCGCAACACTGTACATCAGACCTAACATGAACGCAACCGGCGCAGTTATCGGCGTAAAGCCAGCTGACGAGTATCAGTTCAGAATCTTCGTAACCCCTGTAGGACCTTACTTCAAGGGCGGAGTTAAGCCTCTTACACTCAGAATCTGCGACTTTGACCGTGCAGCACCTCATGGAACCGGCCATATCAAGGCTGGACTCAACTATGCAATGAGCCTCCATGCAATCGTAGATGCACACAAGGCAGGATTCGACGAGAATATGTTCCTGGACTCTGCGACACGGACAAAGGTTGAGGAGACTGGCGGAGCAAACTTCCTGTTTGTAACCAAGGACAACAAAGTTGTGACACCTAAATCAAACTCCATCCTTCCATCAATCACCAGAAGATCCCTTATGGTAGTTGCAAAAGATTATCTGGGTCTCGAGGTCGAGGAGAGAGAGATCTACAAGGAAGAGCTTGCAGACTTTGCAGAATGCGGTCTCTGCGGAACAGCAGCAGTTATCTCCCCTGTCGGAAAGATCAACGACCACGGCAAGGAGATATGCTTCCCAAGTGGCATGACCTCCATGGGTCCTGTGACCAAGAAGCTGTACGACACACTTACCGGTATCCAGATGGGAAGAATCAAGGGACCGGAGGGCTGGGTTGTAAAGATCAGCTGATCAAAACAAGGTTTTTTTCAAGGCATCCTTTTACAGGATGCCTTTTTTTATGATACAATAGCCCCAGGCATAAACATGACAATCAGCGAGGGCAAACGGAATCTATTTGAATCCATGCCTGTATCCAAGGCTATCAGAGCTATGGCTATACCCACAATCATAAGCCAGCTGATAAACCTGATATACAGCATAGTAGACACATTCTTCATAGGAAGGACCGGCAACTCCTATATGATGGCTGCCGTAACTGTCACCTTTACCCTTTTCATGCTGAACATCTCCTTTGCCAACCTGTTCGGAATAGGCGGTGGGAGTCTTATTGCCCGGCTGTCGGGGAGACAGGATCTGGACAACGCCAAGAAGGTGGCATCGGCCAGCCTCTATTATGCCATGGGGTCTGCCATCCTTTATTCCCTGTTTCTTTTAGTATTCCTGACCCCTATATTGCGCTTTTTAGGTGCCTCCGATGCCACACTCCCCTTTGCAAAGCAGTATGTGCTGGTGGTGCTGGTCATAGGAAACTTCCCTACTATTGTCTCCCTGACAGCTGCCCACCTGCTGCGTAACACAGGCTACTCCAAGCAGGCCAGCATAGGGCTCTCCGGCGGCGGTATACTTAACGTAATATTAGACCCAATCTTTATGTTCAAACTTATGAGCCCGGGGAACGAGGTGCTTGGAGCAGCCCTTGCCACCACCATCTCAAACACCGTTGCCTGCATTTTTTTGCTGGTATTCCTTAAGAAAGTATCAAGGACTGCACCGCTCAGCACCAGGTTCAAGGATGCCCTGGGAATCCGCTTCAAGGACTTAAGGGCTCTTCTGGCAGTGGGCATTCCCTCCTCCTGCCTTACCCTGCTCTTCGACATAGCAAACATAGTGCTCAATATCCTTATGGCAAGCTGGGGCGACCTTCAGCTGGCCGCCATCGGAATAGTCATGAAGGCAGAGCGTCTCCCCAACGCAATAAATATCGGTATATGCCAGGGGATGCTCCCTATTGTGGCCTACAACTTTGCATCGGGCAACCGGGAGAGGATGAAGAGCGTGATACGCACCGGACGCCGCTACGGCCTTATAGTAAGCGCCTTCAGCATGATGCTGTTCCTTATTCTGGCATCCCCTATAGTGCGGATCTTCATGAGCACCTCCACCAGCTATTCAAAGGAGGCTTTCACAACCATTGCTTTCGGTATAGTGTTCCTCCGGATACGGTGCATGGCATCTCCATTCCAGTTCCTTAACTACCACTCCTCCTTCTGCCTGCAGGCCATGGGGAACGGAGGGGGCACATTTATCCATGCTGTGGTGCGGGAACTGGTGTTCTATATTCCTTTCATGTACCTGCTGAACAGGCTTTTCGGGATATCGGGACTGGTCTCTGCTATTATTGCAGGAGAAGGATGCGGCGCCCTGTTTGCCTTAGCGCTTCTTCATATTTATACAAAACCCGGTAAGAATAATAGCAATTCCTAACACAATGTTCCAGGTTATTGCCTCGCGGAGGACAAGGGAGGCCGCAACAACAGCAACCACAGGCTTCAAGAAGAAGGAGATGGAAGCATTGGAAGGCCCCACCATCTCAATTGAGCCCAGATAAGTGAAGTAGCCCAGGCCTGTAACAATAAAGCCGGTATAGAGCATGACAGGACAGCTTTTAATTGTAATTCCGCTGAAAATCGGCTCCTTAAGGATAATAAGAATAAAAAGATTGACCACAGAGGCGATAAGGAATGGAATAGAGGTCTGGACAGCTCCCCCAAGCCGCTGCGCTTTTATGTTTCCCAATGATGAGTAAAGGGCAAAAGAGACCATTGCGACAAGCATATAGAGGAACCCTTTCGGAGTGTTACCCTCGGCCAGATTGAAAGGATTGGCCACAAACATAAGCCCCACCAGACATATACTCAATACAATGGCTTTATTAATTGTAAAGCGGTCGTGCACCAGAAAATGGGCAAACAGCATGGTGAATACAGGGTTACAGGAGATAATGATAGCCGCAGTGTTGGCATTCAGGTATTTGACCCCTATCTGGAAGAAGGACATGCTGAAGCTTATTCCAAGCACTCCCAGAAGAGTCATATAGGCCCAATCCTGTGCAGTCAGCTGGATCTGCCTGCGTTTAATCTCCTTGAGAGCCATAGGGAGAAGCAGAAGACCGCCGATAAGGAACCGGAGGAAGTTTATCTGCAGCGGGGTAAAGGAGCTTTCCCCAAGTTTAAGGGCCACCTCCATGGTACCGAAACAGAGAGCAGTTATAATGATGTAAAGTATGCTCTTCTTGGGCATTCTACCTTGGATAACTCCTATGGAAAGCCATAACCTTGGACATGATGGTGAGTGAAAGGTCCGATGTCATACCATCCTTTAGGAAATGGTACCCAAGCCCTGCTATCATGGCTCCGTTGTCGCCGCACAGCTTCATGGAAGGGATATAGACCTTCATCCCTTTAAGCTCCGACAGAGCTTTGCGGAGATATGAGTTGGCAGCCACCCCTCCGCCGGTGACCACAGTATTAAGCCCTGCATCCTTGGCCGCTTTCTTAAGCCGCCTTATAAGCATATCGATGGCTGTCTTCTGAAAGGAGGCGGCGATATTCTCGGGAGTTGCCTCGCAGCCAGGGTTTTGGAACTGATGCAGTTGGTTGATTACCGCTGTCTTGAGGCCGGAATAGGAGACATCATACTTGTGCTCACCCTTGTGGAGCGATGGATCTGGGAAGGAGAATGCATCCGGATCGCCCTTCTGGGCCATTCTGTCTATGACTACCCCGCCTGGATATCCCCAGCCGTAGAACTTGGCAATCTTGTCAAAGGCCTCGCCGCAGGCATCATCTATGGTTGTCCCCATAATCTGCATCTTGTCGTAGTTCTCCATGATTGCAATAAGGGTATGGCCACCTGATACCAAGAGCGCCACATAAGGGTACTGGATGTCGTATTCTATATGAGCCGCATGGATATGGCCCAAGATATGGTTTATACCGATGTATGGGATGTCTGTGGCATAGGATAGAGCCTTGGCATAGGAGAGCCCCACCAGAAGGGATCCGGCAAGCCCAGGCTTGGCTGTGACTGCAATGCCATCTATATCCTTTATGGTGCAGCCGGCAGTCTCCAGAGCGTTGTGTACTACCCCTTTAATCCATTCCACATGGGTACGGGACGCAATCTCAGGCACTACCCCCATATAGGGCTGGTGCAGCGGAATCTGTGTGGCAACTACATTGGAGATTATTTTCTTGCCGTCTGCTACAACAGCTACAGAACATTCATCGCAGGAGGATTCAATACCAAGAACATTCAATTTTTATCCCCGGAATCATCTTCCAGTTTGAAGAAATCAGCAACAGACTCGAAGCAGTACCCCTCTTCTATGAATTCAGGGTAGAGTTCGATCATAGTGCTGGCAAGTTCATCTGACCAAACATGACCAATCATCACCGCATAGCCGTTCTTATCTGCAATTGCCTTACCCGCGTTGAATGCTTCCATTATCTTTTCCTTGCTTTTATCGTTATCTAGAAATATATCACGTCTTGCAATACGCATTCCATTCTTTTTAGCCACCTTGGCGCAGACAGACCCAGAATGGGTAAAGCTGTCCACAAAGAAGAGCCCCCTCTGCTTGGCCACCTTGAGAACTATATCCATTACCCGCTCGTCGCTGGTGGCAGCAGAGCCCATGTGATTGTTGAAGCCCACTACATGGGGAACAGAGTCCAGGTTTTCATTGAGGGTCTTGCGGATATCCTCGGCGCTCATATTCACCAGGATGGCACCGGAGCCCGGATCTGCCTTTCCAATAGGCTGCATAGGCTGGTGCAGCATCACAGTCTTGCCGCTCTGGTAGATAAGTTCTGCGGCCTCCTTTGAGTATCCGAGGCGCGGAATAACTGCTATGGAAAGCTTGCCCGGGAACTTGAGGAACGGCATAAGCTGCTTGGTGTTATGGCCGCCGTCATCAAGGATTAAGTATATACGCTTCTTGGGTGTCTCATCCTTAGCCTCCGGTTTAGGCTCCGGCGCCGGCTGAGGCTGCACCTGTGGCTCCGGTTCTGGCTGCGGAGCTGGTGCTGGTTCAGGGGATTCGGTAACTTCAGGAGCTTCTGACTTTGCGGCAGGATGATAATTTATGACTGCCAGCAGCACAATCAGAGAAGCCAGCAGGATAAAGGCGGCAATAATAAGGGGATAATTCTTCTTCAAACCTTTATTCTTTTTCCGACTTTTAGCCACTGCAGCACCCCTCCTCACTTTATAATATTATAAATAATTAGAATTAGCAAGTTTAAGCTTTTACAAAATAAGATTCAAATATAGCTCTGCCTACTGCAATCCCTTTCCGCTCAAACTTGGTCTGGGGCCTCCATGGGACTATATCATTCGGCTTTTCCGCAAAGCCTTCAAAGGGGGAATAAAGCCTCTTCTCTCCCCGCAGCACCTCCTGCATCTGGTGGGCATAATCCTCCCAGTCGGTTGCACAGTAGATATAGCCTCCGGCTTTAAGCTTGTCGGTCAGGATAGAGACAAAGGTGCTGTTTATAAGGCGCCGTTTGTTATGACGCTTCTTCTGCCAGGGGTCTGGGAAAAATATATGGAAGCCGTCTGCAGAGCCATCGGCAACCATGTTCTCCACCACCTCGGCCGCATCGTGGTGCACAATGCGCACATTGGAAAGCTTCTTGTTATGGATTATATCCAAAAGTGCCCCGACCCCTGGCGGATAGACCTCAAGGGCCACATAGTTAACATCTGGATTGCGCTCTGCCATCTGATGAGTAGCCTCTCCATCTCCAAAGCCTATCTCGACCACAGTTGGGTTGGAATTATGGAAGATCTGTGTGAAATCAAGCTTTTTATCGGCCCCGTAGGGAATGCAATAGAGCTGGTAATAGGTGTCAAGCGCATGCTGCTGGAGCTTTGTGATACGCCCGCTCCTTAGGACAAAGCTTTTTATAGTCCTGTGAAAAACCTCTTCCATATCCTCTCCTATATCAGCTGCATCAGCTTATCCCGCAGGAATGCCGACTTCTCCTTCAAATCCACAAGATCGGTTGTGATAATCATAACATTTGCCTTATGGGGCGACGGTTTTATCTTCCCTCCATTCTCCTTTATAAGGCGCATATATTTCTCCAGGTTGATTATATGGACTTTGCCAAAGGTGATCTCAATCTCCCCGTGGTGCTCCTTCATGGAGGTAATGTAGAGCTTGCCGCAGAGAACCCTGATCTCTGCCAGGGATACCAGGCTCTCAACCTCGTCCGGCAGCGGTCCAAAACGGTCCTCCAGCTCGCTGCAGATAGTGTCAAGCTCGCTTTCTGACACTACAGAGGCGATCTTCTTGTATATCTCCATCTTCTCGCTCTGGTCACGGATATAGGTGTCGGGGATAAAGCCGGAGTACTCAAGCTCCAGGTAGACATCATGGAGATCAAGCTCATCCTTCTTATGCTCGTCCAAAGCCCGGACTGCCTCGTCTATAAGGCGCAGGTACATATCAAAGCCCACAGAGCTTATCTCTCCGCTCTGGTCGCGTCCCAAGAGGTTTCCAGCACCCCGCACCTCCAGATCCTTCATAGCCACCTTGAATCCAGCTCCAAGGCCGGTGTTGTCAGAGATTATCCTGAGCCGTTTCATGGCAAGCTCTGTCATGGCAGTCTGGTCCGGATAGAGGAGATATGCATAGGCAAGCCGGTCGGAGCGCCCTACTCGGCCCCTGAGCTGATAGAGCTGGGAGATGCCGTACATATCGGCCCGGTCTATGATTATGGTGTTTACGTTAGGAATATCAATGCCGTTCTCGATTATGGTTGTTGATATCAGGACATGAATCTCCTGGTGGACAAACCGGTCCATGATATCCTCAAGCTCTGTCCCGCTCATCTTTCCATGGGCAGTCTCCATAATAAGCTCGGGCATCATGTGCTCAAGGGCAAGGCGCACATTGTCCAGAGACTCCACCCTGTTGTGCAGATAGTAGACCTGGCCTCCCCTGGAGATCTCCTGAAGAATCGCCTTTCTCACAGTCTCCATGCTGTAGGGCTGGACAAAGGTCTCTATAGGCCGCCGGTTGCGGGGCGGTGTCTCAAGCACCGAAAGGTCGCGTATTTTAAGAAGCGACATGTGGAGTGTCCGTGGAATAGGTGTCGCAGAGAGGGAAAGACAGTCTATGGAGGTCTTGAGCTCCTTCATCTTCTCCTTGTCCTTTACACCGAAGCGCTGCTCCTCGTCCACCACCATAAGGCCCAGGTTGTTGAAGATAACATCCTTCTGAAGGATACGGTGAGTTCCTATGATTATATCGGCCCGGCCGTTCTTAAGGTCCTGGATGACAGCCTTCTGCTGCTTTGGCGGGACAAACCGAGATAAAAGGCGTATCTCCACCGGGAAGTTCTTGAACCGTTCCCTGAAGTTCTCGTAATGCTGTTCGGCCAGAATAGTGGTGGGGCACAGGAAGGCAGCCTGTTTACCGCCGGCCACCGCCTTGAACACAGCCCGCATTGCAATCTCGGTCTTGCCGAAACCAACATCGCCACACACAAGCCGGTCCATAGGGTTCGGCCTCTCCATATCGGCCTTAACCTCCTCTATGCACCGGAGTTGATCGTCGGTCTCGTCATAGGGGAAAGCTGCCTCGAACTCAATCTGCATGTCGGTATCGGATGGGAATGCAAACCCTTTTGCATTCTGCCGCCTGGAATAGAGCTTTACAAGACGGGCAGCCAGCTCCTCCGCAGCCTTGCGGGCCTTGCTTTTCCTCGACTCCCAGGCTTTGCCGCCTATATGGTCAAGGTGAGGCGCTTTTCCCTCTCCCCCTATGTACCGCTGTATCAGGTTCACCTGCTCTATAGGGATAAATACGGCCTCTTCCCCTGCATACTCAAGGTGTATATAATCCCGTTCGGTCCCTGTGGTCTTTATCCTGTCTATGCCAATAAAACGGCCGATTCCATAGTTTATATGGACTACAAAATCACCTTTGTTAAGCTCCACAAAGGAGTCGATGGGACTGCTCTTTACTTTTTTTACCGATGCCGGAGGCCTCTTCTTACGGCCGAATATCTCGTTCTCCTGGATTGCGATCACCTGGCTGTCCGGAAGGACAAAGCCGCCGGAGATTGCACCCATTATCACCTTTACATCCAGCTCCTCAAGGATCTTGCTTATCCTCTGGGCCTGAACCCCGGAGCTTGAGAAGATATAAATCTTGTAGTTGTTCTTTAAAAGCTGGGAAAGCTCATCCTTAAGGTAGGCAAAGTTGCCGAAGAAGGAACGGCCCGACTCGTAGGAATATGTTATGGCATCGGAAGAGTGCCTGCTGTCGTGCAGGAGAGGCAGGACTATACGCCTTTCCACCGACTCGGTCTCCTGGGTAAAGTTAAACAGCAGCTTGTCAGGCACAGGGGGCTTTGCATAAGTTTCATGGGCAAACTGCCTGTAGCAGGCCTTATACTCGTCCAGAATCGACTCGGCCCGCTGCTCCAGAAGCTCATAATCGACCAGAAACAGAGAGGAGAAATCCCCCATATAATCAAAAAGATGGCCGCACCTCTCAAATGTAAGCGGAAGGATATACTCCTCCTCGGCCACCTCGTTCTCGGTCTCCAGGCTCTCTATAGCCGATTCCTTGAGAATACCCAGCTTTTTCACAGCCTCGATATGATCTTTATCCCACAGAATCTCCTTGCATGGAGGAATAATTGCCCTATCCAGCTTTCCTGTGGAGGCCTGGGTGATAGGGTCAAAGGTCTTGATTGCCTCTATCTCGTCGAACTCAAACACAGCCCGTACAGGCTCGTCGCTCCCAAAGGGATAGAAGTCGAAGACCTCTCCTCTGATCGCAAAGTCGCCCGGAACCGAAACCTTCGGGGTACGGATATAGCCGCAGCTCTGCATCTCTTTCTCAAGCTCAGCTGTATTTACAGCCTGCCCCTTTTTGATAAAAGAGATATGCTTCTTGAAATAATCGGCAGTTATCATAGGGGAAAGGAATGCACCCACCGATGTCACAGCAATGCATTTTGGCCCCGATATAAGCCTGGTCAGGGCCTTTACCCGGTTTCCACAGTTCTGGGCACCAGGGCTCTCGCCACGGTACGGCAGAGTGTTCCAGGCCGGTATATAGCAAACCTCCTTGCTGCAGAGGGAAATATCCTCATAGAAGAGCTCTGCCTCCTTGTCGTTGGGGAGGACTATAAGAAAAGAGCCTTTTGAATATCGGAACAGATCGGCAACAACGGCGGCAAGCGGCAGCTTCCGGATGCCCCCAATGGTTATGGGAAACTGCCTGGAGCAAAAAGTTTCCACCAGCTTCTTGTGAGCCGGTAGGGGTCTGAAACGGGTAGTAAGCTCTCGGATGAAATCGTCAATCATAATTTCACAAGAACAAGATAACATAAAAAAAGTATAATTTAAATATAGATTAAAGGACAAATGTGTGGGATAATAAGCCTGAGGATAGATATGACAATTTTCAGTATTGTAGAAAACCAGAGCCTTCAGCAGGCAATCCAGCGGTCAGCAACCCCGCAGCACAACCTGGTGCTTCATAACAACCCTATCGGGGCACTGGATGAGATCAGGGCAAAGAACCCCGATGTGATTCTATTCAACTTTGATGATTATCCTGATTACTGGGAAAGTATCTATCTTTTTTCAAAGTATAATTTAAATAATTGTAAATTTATATTACTTTTTGGTCGTACATTTTTAATAAATGACAGTTCTAAGGCTGAATTCTTAGGTGTTGATCTTCTCCCCTGGCATACAGACACCAGAAGCTTTGTGGAAGATCTGAAGGAAAAATTAGAACACGTAGTATGATTCTATACCGTTGTCTTTGAGCAGAAGCACGGTGTTATTCACATCCATATCGGCATCTACAGGTATAGAGACCTTATAGAGGGTCTTATCTCCGGACTTGACTGTATTGACTGCAGGCTTCACACCCAGCTCCTTAAGCTTTTTCTCCATATTCCTGGCATTGGTCTCGTTGCCGAATGAGCCTACCTGGATTGCCACAGGGCGGCGTACCGATGCATCCTGCTCGGCCTGGGTTGTGACCTTGGTCTTGCTCTCCTCAGCCTTGCTTATAGCTGTCACAGAATAATCGGAGGATATGAAGATGCGGGACGGTGTGATTGGGAAAGCAGCTTTCTGTGCCGCCAGATCTCCCTCAAAGCCCCCTGCTTTAAGCTTCTTGGCCGCAGCATCCCTGATTTCTGACAGAGAGAATGTTGAGGCTATGTCATATACAAGGTAGAGAACGCTGTCATCGGTGCTGGTGGCAAGACAGGAGGCAAGCTGCTGGATACCCCTGTTTGAATCCCCCTGGGAAAGCATGACAGCACCACTCATAGCCCTGGCCTTCTCCTTAAGTGGAGAGCTGGCCTTCTCCTGCACCACTTTGAACTTGAGGGCAGGAAGCTCAAACTCCCCCTGCTCGTACAGGAGGGCCGCAGACATATAAAGGGAATACCAGGCCTCCTGGTTGGCATCGTAGGCCAGCTGGAAGTACTGCTGGGCCAGGTCGAAATTGCCGCACATAAGGGCCAGATTGGCTGTCTTGGTGAAAAGATCGTACTTAGCCTGGATTCTATCCTTACAGGAGCCTACAGCCTCAAGAATCTTGCTGGCGCTGGTCTCCTGCTTAAAAATCTCGTTCAGCGCCTTGTCAGGCACTTCCTTGCTGTTCTGGATAGACTTATAGTAGTTATCCAGGTCTGCACCCCATATGGATGCAGCAATCAGCAGGAAAATGAGGATAAAATTATAACGGCAGATTCTCTGACTGCTCACCTGGAATATTATTCTCCTTACCTTTCTTCTTCTTTTCCTTGACAGGCTTTTCCTTCTTCTCTTTCTTCCGGCCGAACATAAATGGGATCATGAATACGGCTCCCAATGCAAATGCCACAGTCACAGAAAGGAAAATTGGCACATTGCTGAAAGAGATGAAACCGAAGTTGATATCGGTTGCATTGGAAAGGTTAAGTGCTGCAAACAGTGCATAAAAACAAATGAAGATAACAAACAGTATCATCCTGAATCTCATTCTCGAACTCCTTTGTATGTATTTCCATTGCAGGAAAGTAGCCTAACATCTAAGAACTTCCCTATTTTATCACATTTTTCAGGAAAAACAACCATCTCATCCCCTTCTGTACGGCCAAGCATCTCTGTCTTATCCTTTTTGGAGACAGATTCCACCAGAACATGCTGAAGCTGCCCCACCTTTTTCTCCTTCTCCTGGGCGCTTATACGGTGCTGGAGGGCAATCACCTTCTCAAGCCTCTTAAGCTTGGTCTCAAGGGGCAGGCTATCGGCCATGGTGCAGGCCTTGGTTCCCTCCCTCGGGTTGTAATAGTAGGTGTAGGCATCGATAAAGCGCACCTTCTGCATAAGGTCCAGTGTTGCCTCCAGATCCTCCTCGGTCTCGCTGGGAAACCCTATAAGAAGATCGGTTGTAAGGGAGACCCCCGGTATCTTCTCCTTTATCTCCGCCACAATATCCAGATAGTGCTCCCTGGTGTAGCGTCGGTTCATAAGGGATAGAATACGGTTGCTGCCATGCTGTACCGGCAGATGTATATGACGGCAGACCTGTGGATTTGCCGCTATGGTGTCGATTAAAGCAGAACTGAAGTCCTTGGGATGGGATGAGAGGAAGCGGACCCAGCCGATAGAGTTTATATGGCTGCAGATAAGCTCTAAAAGCTCATGAAACGAGATTTCCCTCCCCTTATATGTGCCACGGTAGGAGTTCACGTTCTGCCCTAAGAGGGTTATCTCCTTGACATTGTGCTGCTCAAGGAATTCAATCTCGTGGAGAATATCCTCGGCCTTACGGGAGATCTCACGCCCCCGCACATAAGGGACTATGCAGTAGGAGCAGAAGTTGTTGCAGCCGTGCATGATGGGGACAAAGGTCTTGAAGCTTGAGCCGTCAGAATGGTATTCCTGGAATGTATAGGTGCCGTTATTCTGCTCCGGAAGCCCCTCCAGATACTCCAGTATGTTATTCTTCTCCAGGGTTCCAAGAACCAGGTCCACAGTCCCTTTGCAGGTGGTGTAGAGCTCCTCCTTGACCCGCTGGGCCATGCAGCCTATTATAACCAGTTTGAAGCTGTGGCTCTCCTTAAGCTTCTTGAAGTAGCCTATGCGGCCCCAGATACGGTCCTCGGCAGTCTGGCGCACTGAACATGTATTTATGATTATGAGGTCGGCCTGGGTGTCGGTGCTGCAGCTTGTCCATCCCCGTTTCTGCAGGATAAGCTCAAGGGAGTCGGACTCGGCCTTGTTCATCTGACAGCCGTATGTCTCAAGAAAATACTTTCTCATTCAGCAATCTTTTCCTCAATGAATTTTTTAATAACTTTCCAGTCGTTGTCAAGGGGCATTACAATCCAGGCACCCTTGTCAAAGTCTTCATCAACCTGATCCTCTTTAAGGCCGGTGGCCAGCAGGTTTGTATAGGTTGAGTAAAGGATATTGTTTGTACTTATCACAGCATGCCTGAGGGTTATATCCTGGCAGCTGCGGTACAGGCTGAATGCCTCGAGCCACGATATATCGGTCTCCACATACTTGAAGCCCAGCTTGATGATACGGCTTAAGCGGTTTATGTCGGAAAGCCCTATGGTCATAAGCTTATCCTTTACAGCCTTAAGGATCTGCTGCTGCCGCATATCCCTTGAGAATGCAGGGGTATAATGCCGGGCCCTAGCAATACGCAGCGCCTGAACGCCGTTCACATGGTGCACTCCCGCAGGATAATAGAGGGTCGACCACTTGCCGTTCTCATCCCTGACCCTGTAGGTAGGATCAACCAGAGGCTCGGTAAGCTCCACATCTATGCCGTCCAGAATATTGACAAGCTCTGCAAAGGCATACATATCCACCATCACATATTTATCTATCCTGATTCCGGTGATCTCTGTAATTGTGTTCGCAAGCACATTGGGGCCAAAACGGCGGTAGATGCTGTTTATCTTGGTACGCTTATAGAACAGGTCCCTTGGAATGCTTATGAGGGTGCCTCTGTTCATATTCAGGTCAAGGTTGGCCAGAATAATAGTGTCGGTATTCCTTTGGTTGGTACCGCACAGAAGTATGGTGAAATAACCGTCGGAACCGGAAGCTGTGTTAAAATTCAGTTTTTTTTTACGGAGGAGACAACTACATTGTCGCTGTCGAAGAGGTAAACCTCGCCGCTGTCTTTCTCAAGGGAAAGGGTTCCGATTTTAAAGCCACCACGGTCAGTAATGGCAAAGTCGTAACTTTCTGGGTTCTCCACCGGAGTCTGGGCAATAGTGCACCCCTTGGTCTCCAGGAATGCGGTGAAGGCAGGATCCTTGACCATGGCAGAAAGCTCTTCCAGCTTGGATTCTGTCTTTTTCTCTGAGACAGTGCGTATATCAAACAGGGTGTGAAGCTTAAGGAGGTTTTCCCAGAGATCGTCAGCAGAGCTGCACTTTATGTTTCCAAGGGTGATATTCCCCTCCACATGATCCAGAATCATGCTGCATAGCAAGGAGCCGTCTCCCCTCCGGATATCGTAGCCTGTCTGGGTGGCCTCGGCATCTCTTTTCTTAATATAAAGCTTCTGCTTTGATAGATATGAAAGAAGCTGCTGGTTCCTGGAAAACTGGTCCATCTTCTTAGCCACCGGCTCCAGCTGGGCATAATGGGCCTGGATGCGGGAATTATTGGCATCGATAAAGGAGGCAAGCTCCCTCTCTGCGCTTATCCTTGCTGTGGATACCTTGTCGAAGGTCTCGGCATCGAACTGAACCTTGCCTCCGGTGGTGTACGGCAGGATAGAGAGCCTGTAGTAAAGCTTGGTACCGCTTGAGAGGAGTATATCCCTCCCTTTCTGCACAGGGGTCAGGTTAAAGGTGCGATAAAGGTCGAGGCACTCCTTGCTCTCCATAAAGTAGGAGCATCCTTTCCTAAGCATAGACTCGCTGAACTCTGACATAAGATGGTCAAGAGCGCTGTAATAGCCGGCATAGTCGTCGGCCGGAGCCTCCGGAGTCTCCTGGGGCAGATCCGAGCCATAGCTGTTTATCTTTAGTCCCAGCACATTCCGGGCATCTGAAAGATCCTCTCCCATGTTCTGCAAAGTAAAGTCCAGGTTGCCCACTGCGGCTGCTGTCTCCTTGGCAGAGGCAGAAAGCTTTCTGACAGTCTGGAGTGTCACAATATTGAACACAAGAAGCCCTGCAAGAGCGCAGAACATGAGGATAATCAGAATTCTGGAGCGGACCCGGGTCTTATTCATCAGTGCCGGAAACTCCTCTGGCCTGTGTAGACCATGGCTGCATTGTATTCGTTGCAGGCTTCGATAGATTCAAAGTCCCGGAGGGAACCGCCAGGCTGAACCACAGCTGTAACCCCCTCTTTAAGGCCGATGTCTATACCGTCACGGAATGGGAAGAAGGCGTCGGAAACCATGATGCTTCCCTTGAGTCCGCCATGCTCATCCTTAACTACAGATTCGATAGAGGCACGCTTCTCCGGGTCGGTGAGCTCATACCAGGATTTCTCGTAGAGATCCCAGCAGATACGGTCGCACATCTTCTTATAAGCCTTGTCACGGGCAATCTCGGCCACCCCTACACGGTCCTGCTCGCCGGTTCCGATTCCAACAGTGACACCATCCTTCACATAGATGACAGAGTTGCTTGTAACGCCGCTTTCCACCAGCCAGCCGAAGATAATATCATCAAACTCCTTGTCGGTAGGCTGCCGGTTAACTCTATACTCTTTTCCCTTGTACTCGCATACTGCGGGGAGGAAATCCTCCTTTTTGCGGGCCTTTGGAAGGTATGACCACTGGGCGATTACACCGCCGTCCAGGATTGATTTGAAGTCCATGAACCTTGAATAGGCAAAGTCCTGGAGCCTGTCTATATTCTTGATCCGCATCACACGGAGGTTCTTCTTGGTCTGGAAAAGCTCGAAAGCCTTTGGAGAGAACTCAGGGGCCGCAACCACCTCGACATAACCCTCGGTCACCTGCTCGGCAGTCTCAAGGTCCACTTCCCTGTTCAGGATTACTGCGCCGCCAAAAGCGGCGATACGGTCTGCCATAAGTGATTTATGGAATGCATCGGCCAGTGTCTCACCCTTTGCTACACCTGACGGGTTGTTGTGCTTGATGATAACGCTGCAGGGTGTATCGGAGAAGAACCGGAGGATATTGAGTCCGTTATCCACATCGGTGATATTGATCTTTCCAGGGTGTTTACCAGACTGCAGAAGCTCCACATCAGAGGCCAGATAGCGCCCCTGGAGCACAGTCTCCACCCCGCCGATGGCAAGGTTGCCGTTTATCAGTCTGTACATGGCAGCAGGCTGGTCAGGGTTCTCGCCATAGCGGAGTCCCAGCTTCTCGCCGCCGATGTCCCACTGCACCTTCTCGTAGAAAAGGGTCTGCTTGTCGCTGTCAGAGTTCCTGAAGCTTATATCCATGAACTGTGGGAAGGCATCCTTGTTGATGTTTTTATACATATCCTTAAGATTTTCTGCCATGTCGGAACTCCTTAGTGAAGATTATATACCTTGGCTGCATCGGATGGTGCAAGACCTGCCAGATATGCGCTGATCGCTGTGTCGTACTTTGCGGTGGTGCTGAAAGTCTTCTTGGCAAGCTCAAACCGCTGTGCAAAGCTGAGCGCTCCCTTCTGTGCCTTAAGATTATCAAGGATAACAGGATAGTCGGCAGGATCGGTGACAGAAGCTACTCTCAGGAAGTTCTTGGCAGATGCTCTGAGCATGCATGGGCCGCCGATATCGATGTTGCCACGGGCATTCTCTGAAGTGGAGTCGGCCTTGGCTACAGTCTTCTCGAATGGGTAGAGGTTGACAACTATCATGTCAAAGATTGTGGCGTTGGTCCGGGCAATGTCCTTTTTATGGGCATCGTTGTAGGTCTCGCTCAGGATTCCAAGGTAGATCTTGAAGTCAAGAGTCTTAACAAGGCCACCCTGCATCTCGGGCTGCTTGGTGTAGTCAGAGACCTGGATAAGGTTCTTATCTGCCATATCACCCAGCCATCCTTTGATTGCAGTATAGGTACCACCTGTGGAATAGATCTTGATATCAGGATTGATCTGGATAAGCCCTTTTACAAACTCCTCCAGCCCTGTTTTATCTGAAACGCTGATAAGCACATTCTTAAGTGCCACCATGTCATCAATTTCAGTTACTGTATTTATCATTTATGCTCTCCTTATGCACCATGACAGTGCTTGTATTTCTTTCCGCTGCCGCATGG
>JAGCGL010000125.1 GCA_017649605.1 Spirochaetia bacterium | reverse complement strand
GCCCTTTCATAAGCATTACTGTCAAGGGTACCGCAGCAATCAGTGTCCCATAGAAGGCCATAGGGTTCTTTAAAAATGTGCCGATATTATTGTAACCTGACTTGTAAGCCAGCAGAGCAAGTACTTTATTTATATTGAGCGGATTTTTCGTTACCTAACCCCAAGCCACTTTATTACAATATTCTTCTAGCTGGGAATCTCCTGATAAATTGACTCCGAGTGTTGTTTGAACTCTATTCAGAGCATTCTGCCACTCAAGCATGTCATCCAGCTTATTATCAGATGTCTATATGCCATTTATAAAGCGCTATTTGGCGTCTACAGTCAGAGCCTCTTGCAAGGATTCCCTCAGCATCTTCGATCCAGGAGAAGTTTTGTCAGAAGCATCCTGAAGCACAGGTTTCATTTGTTCTACCAAATTGGCCAGTTCTTGTGGAGTCTTATAGAGAGGTGAGAAAAGTTCTCTGCGATAATCAGAATCTCTCAATGCTTGTCTGGCAGCAGCTACAGCAACTGGGGGTAACTAAGATCCTTTTTGCATAAGCTACTGGAGTACTTGCTGTCGCTGTGCCTGGTCTTCTGTCCACAATTTACTAAAGATACCTGATAGTTCTGTTTTTGCTTTATCAACAACCGGTTTCTGAAGATAAAGTGACTTCTAAGCCACCTTCTATGCAAATGCATACTAATTGGCTCTCGCTTTTATTTGCTCAGCAGAGGCTCCTTCTCCCAGCTATAGCTTTGCTAATGCCAGATCTTGCTTGGTAATCTCCCTAGGAACGCCAACAGTACGTTCTTTGATCCAGTTTTTCATCGTTCCTGGAATGCCTAAAAGAAAACTGTCCTTAATTCTATCGGCTGCACTGCCAGAAGACTAGGGAAGTACGTCTTCTTTCTATGCTAATGCAGTTCGGAACAGTTCCTACTGATCCTGAGGCAGCTCTGCAATAGTCCTATCAGCAGACTTCGCCTGCTAAGAGTCTAAAAAATGGTCCACTCCTTTCCAAAACCCGTATTGTTTTGCAAAGTCCTTGAGCATCTTCTTGCCAGTCGCTTTAGAAAAAACTGCCGGAACCGATGCTCCGCTCGTCACTGCAGGAAGAGCAAGAGCACCTGAAGCATATCTGCTTATCTGTGGTGTTATAGCCCTCAAGCCTGCTCTCAGTCCTGCTTTCATAGGAGCTACATATGTCAGTGTTCTCGCTCCGAGATCTACATTACCTTTTAGACTTTGGATTCTCTTTTCTATTGCAGCAGCGGCAGCAGTTCTGCTAGTAGGATTGTTAAGATCTATGTGGTGCTCCTTCACATAATCTTGCAGACGATCTTTCTGTTCTCTTGATAAACTGTCAAAATTCCCTGTATAAAGGGCTTCTGCTATTTGCTTGTCACCTGCGTTACTCCAATCCACCAGCTCTTGTCCTGCTTGACCAACACCACTTGCCAGGGCCTCTGTCGCCAGAATTGGAGTTACAAACTTGGTTGCCAAAGGTGCGGCTGCAACCCCTGCTGTAACACCTGATCCAAGTGTCGTATAATATCTAATTTTATCAGATAAAGGCAGATTTTTATAGTAAGCATTAAGTCTGCCTCTCTACTACAAAAGCTATTTCATTCTCTGCTACAAGGCAGTCTTTTGTTCTGCTGAAGCAGGATTCTTCAACCCTTCTTTTACTTTTTTCCACTAAAGTGTATTTTGGGCCTGCTGCACATAGAGAGGAAGTATGCTGTTTGTTTCAGTTTCCGCCTTATTCCTTTCCATCTAGGACTATGGCATAGTCCTCAAATTCCAGAAGCGATAAATCTAAGGATCAGACCAACCCTAGTTCTTGGCTGCGGATCTGAAATCTGAGAGTGCTTTTTGATAGTTTTGTTTTTCCTCTGTTCGAATGCCGCCTTCCGACTTCATCCATTTCTCTCTATCAGCCTTTGCTTTCTAGAGAGGATAAAGACGATTCCCGGTTCGAAGAAGTTCTGCTTCTCTATCTTCTTTTTTAACTGCTTCAGAAGCTTTATTTGCATTGCTATCTAATATGTGCTGAGCAGCAGCCGTGTCGCCTTGCTGTCCAAATACATTAGTTAAACTACCTGAAGCAGGATCAACAAAAAGAGTGTTCATAATTACCCCTGGGGCATTTTAGATTGAGCTACAGCCTGAGAAGCTGTGTCTTGATCACGCTGCTTCAGGATAGCTGTAACCTGAGCATGCAGGTCGGGATTCTGGGCTTTCAACTTTACAAGAGCACTCCTTCTTGCACCAGCCCCTTGAGTGATACCTATATTGAAGATCTCCTAGGCAGTCTGCTATGCCTGCTGGAAGAGCTGTTCCACACCTGCGCTTCTGCTGTTCTCCAGACCGGAGGGCATTGGTGCTGCAGGTGCACCAGGAGCCATAGGTGCAGTCGGAGGAGCTCCGCCAGCCGCTGCTGCAGGATCCTGCGGCATGTTCTGCTGCTGTACCATTTCCATATTGTACTGAGCCGCTCCGATACCTACAGATCCAGACGGAGGAAGAACACTTCCTGTCATCTCCATTTCCTGCTGATTGGACTGGATCTTCGCACTCTCTTCCGCCTGGAATTGCTGTTCCTGGAGTTGCTTCTTGAACTCATCCTTGAAGTCCAGATGAATGGTGTTCAGGACGGTATCGTTAGATAGCATGCCACTGCCCGCCATCTGAAGGACTGTCTGCTTGTGCATATCATCTTCCACAAAGGAAGTCTTATCCAGCGTTACATCTACTTTCTCCAGCATATGCGCCTGACAAATAAGATCAGCCATCCAGCGAAGTCCCTTTTCAAGGCTTGTGGTATAATGGATCCATTGACGTTCAAACATACGAAGCCCCATGGAAGGAGCGACTGACTGGAAAGTTGTCTGACGAAGCTCCACGGGAATGACCATGCTCTCCTGGATGCGCTGCTCATACCATTGCATCAATTCCACAGGTGCGAGCTGCTTGGCCTAACCTCCCATCATCTGATACTGCAGAGGAAATGGAGAGACTACCCACTGGGTGGCATTCTCACGAACTCCCTTGATGGCATCATAAATGAAGTTCTTCATCTGATATCCGCTGATGGGATTGCCCCGGAGAGTGTCATTACCTGCCATCAGGTTCTGCGGAGGAGGAGAGATCATCCTTACAGGTGCAATGAAATCGGTGGCAACCGCCTCATTGAACTTGTCAAGATAGGCCAGCCG
>JAGCGL010000124.1 GCA_017649605.1 Spirochaetia bacterium | reverse complement strand
TGACTACTTTTTAAGCCGCACCTTGAGCACCTGTCTGTCAGATGCTTCTTCGATGGTGAAGGTGTATTTGCCCAGTGTCACTTTCTCGCCAGCGACAGGAATACGGGCCAGCTTTTTGGTTATTAGGCCGCCGATAGTCTTGAGCCTGTCATCCCATGGGAGGGTGATTCCCAGAGTATCTGTCACGGATGTTATCGGCGCCTCGCCATAAATCAGGTATTCCTTGTCCGATATCTTCTCTATCCGCTCGGTCTCGGAGAATGTGGCATTATCAATATCGCCCAGGATGCTGTTCACAATATCATCCAGAGTCACAATTCCCGAAAGCCCGCCATACTCATCCAGCACCACTGCAAAATGCATGTTCTCTTTCTTCATCTGCCGGAACACATCGCTTATCTTCCGGGTCTCCTGGACAAACAGCGGCCTCTCCTTTATCTCCTTGATCTTCCGTGTCAGGTTTCCCTTGCGGATCTCGTTCACTATCTTGGAGGAGCGCACCATTCCGGTGATGTTTTCCTTATCGCCTGAGTAGATGGGGTACCGGGCAAACTGGTGCTTATCGACCTCGGCAATCAGATCCTGCATCTCATCATCCTGATTCATGCTGACAACATCGGTCCGGTGGGTCATTATATTCTTGACTGTGGTGTGTCCCATGTTGAAGACACCCCTGGTCATGCGGCGTTCGTAGTCTTTCACCAGCCCCTGGTTTGCGGCAGTGCTTATAAGGCTGTAGATCATCTCTGTCGAAAGCTGCTCCTTCTCCCTGTTTCCCACCAGGCGTGTGACAAAGGAGCTGCAGGCATTTATAACTACGATAAGGGGATACAGAATGACAGAAAGCACCCTGAATATCGGGGCAATGAAGAGGGAAATAGGCTCGTTCCATGTCATTGCTATGTTCTTCGGGGTAACCTCGCCGAAAATGAGGACCAAAAGGGTGAGGGCACCGGTCACAGCTCCAAGAAAATCGTCTCCCCAGATCTTGATTGTATAATTTGTCACAAAAGCGGAAAGGCCGATATTCACAAGGTTGTTGCAGATAAGGACGGTGGCTATGAATATGTTCTGCTTCTCATAAAGCTGCTTGAGTATTTTCCCCCGGTAGCCGCTGTTTTCTGCCAGCTTGTCCACCTGAAAGGGGGAGAGTGACGTGAATGCAGTCTCGCTTCCCGAGAAAAAGGCTGAGAGAATAAGAAGAATCAAAATGATAAGGATATCTATCATTTGAAAATAAACTATCAAAGAAAAAAATAATTAGCAATAACTCTTGTTAAATATGGAGTAATAAGGGTAAACTGTCAGCAGGAGAAAAAAATGACAGAGAAGAAAGTTCCTTTCACCACAGAACAGATCAAGGCGATTATCAAGAAATACCCCACACCGTTCCACATCTACGACGAGAAAGCGATACGGGAGAATGCCCGCCGTTTCTACAAGGCTTTTTCATGGGTGCCTGGCGGTTTCAAAGATTACTTTGCAGTGAAGGCGCTGCCTAATCCATATATCATGAAGATTCTGAAGGAAGAAGGACTTGGTGCCGACTGCTCATCTCTGCCGGAGCTTATCCTTTCTGAGAAAGTTGGCCTCAAGGGCGAGGATATCATGTTCACATCCAACGACACCCCGGCCGCTGAATACAAAAAGGCTTACGAGCTGGGTGCTGTAATCAACCTGGACGATATTTCCCATATCCCGTTCCTGGAGAAAAGCGCCGGAATCCCAGAGCTCATCTGTTTCCGCTACAACCCGGGCCCGCTCAAGGAGGGCAACGCGATCATCGGCAAACCCGAGGAGGCAAAGTACGGTCTTACACGGCAGCAGCTTTTCGACGGCTACCGCATCATGAAGGAGAAGGGTGCAAAGCGGTTCGGGCTCCATACCATGGTTGCGTCCAACGAGCTCAACCCCGACTACTTTGTGGAGACAGCAAAGCTTCTCTTCGACCTGGTTGCAGAGATTTCCAAAGAGGTAGGAATCACCTTCGAGTTTGTGAACTTGGGCGGCGGAATCGGTATTCCGTACAAACCGGAGCAGACTGCAGTTGACCTTGAATATGTTGGAGAGAAGATTCATCAGGCATATATCGATACAATCGAGAAGGCTGGGCTTCCGCCACTCAAAGTGGTCATGGAGTGCGGCCGCATGATCACAGGCCCTTACGGCTATCTGGTCACCACCGCTATCCACACCAAGGATACATACAAGCACTACATCGGCCTCGATGCCTGCATGGCAAACCTTATGCGGCCGGCGCTATATGGGGCATATCACCATATCACCGACATGGACAACTTAGACGGTCCGCGGACATTCACCTATGATGTCACTGGTTCACTTTGCGAGAACAACGATAAGTTTGCAATCGACCGGCAGCTGCCTGAGATCAAGGTGGGGGATATCATCGTAATCCACGACAGCGGCGCCCATGGCTATGCCATGGGATTCAACTACAACGGCAAGCTGCGCTCTGCCGAGCTGCTCCTTAAGCCGGATGGAACTGTAGAGCAGATTCGCCGCGCCGAGACTGTTGACGACTATTTTGCAACCCTGGATTTCAGCAAGTTGTGATTTTTGCACATAGTTGTTGACAAGATGTGCAAAATTTGCATATTATCTAATTGGTGATATGCAAAAATGAATTTAAAAGAAGAAAGAACCCATAAAGAGCTGACCCAGAAACAAGCAGCAGAACTGCTTGGGGTATCATTGCGTTCTTATGTCTCATACGAGAATAATCCTGCCCTGGAAGACACTCTGAAGTATAAGTATTTTGTACATGAGCTGGCCAGGTATAATGTGATTGACGAGACCCATGGCCTCCTCAGCCAGAAGCAGATAATAGAGGCCTGTGAGAAAATCTTCAAGGATTATCAAATCGATTATTGCTATCTTTTCGGTTCATATGCAAAGTGGACAGCTAAAGAAACAAGCGATGTGGATCTCCTTATCTCAACAACGACAAAGGGAATCAAGTTTTTCGAAATAGCAGAGCGGTTAAGAGAAGCTTTGCAGAAAAAGGTTGATTTGCTGGATACCCGGCAACTGCTTAACAACCCAACTCTGCTTGATGAAGTTCTGAAGTACGGGATAAGAATTTATGGATAATATCAAGGACGATTTATACTTCGTTACCAAGATAAAAGAAGATCTCGCCTTTATTCTTAAGCACATGGAGAATGTTGATTCTGAGGAACTTCGCAAGAATGAGATTCTGCAGGACTCCATGCTTTTCCGTCTGATTCAGATCTCAGAGAATGCAAAGAAGATAAGCCAAGAGTTTAAAGATAAACGGAAAGACATTCCTTGGACTGCGCTGTATGGCCTCAGAAATAGGATTGTCCACGACTATGGGAATGTTGACCTCGAAATAGTTTATACAACCCTCAAAGATGATTTGCCAGAGCTGCTTGAGATGATGGGAGATTAATCTCCTTTTACATATATTTCTATCCTCTTTATGGATGTACTGTTCTGCGTTTTGTCGTCAACAACAGTATAGAGAAACAGTGCATCTTCAGGTAGTCTGCTGTGGATGTTGTCGAGTGTTTTATTGAATTCTTCTGCTGATAAATTAGGGCCAGAAATGATGACAAGAAGCACTTTTTTAACTTGGTCAAACAGCTCTGCTGGTGGCAGTTCGTCACACGCCTCTGTCCATGCCGGGGCTTGATTATCTTTAACTACCAGCTTGACATCTGCTTCATCTAACATACCAAAGTCTTTTCTGTTTTCCATAAAAAACCTCCGTTATGAGGCAACTATAACGGAGGCTGTCTATCAGAGGGTGATAGAGAGTGAGTTTTATCGTTTTTCTATTTGATAAGACTCCTTTAAAATCATTCCTATGGAATTTTTTTCCAACCAATTTTTAAAAATCATTTCTTGTTTTTCAAGAGTTTTCCCATTCAATATTTCTGAAATGTTTATTTTTGCAAAGATAGGTTCTTTATTATAACTGGCATAAGAAATATTATTACAATCAATTCCCTTAAGTGATAAGTTTTCAATTAGTTTGTTATAATTTTTTATACAAGTTTGAACAACGATAACTTGAGGGTCTGTTTTAAAACATCCAAACCATATATATGGATGCTTATTATATTGAATATCAAACCCAAAATAATCTTCATTTCCATCAAATATTACTGCGGATTTTGTATAACCATTACCTATGGCAAAGTTTGAAAGGTTTTCATACAGAAAACTATAGAGTGAATAATAGTTATCCAATTCAATTTTTTTCATAGCAAGAGGCTTTTTCCCGCCCATGTTATTCTCCTCCAAAAAGCATAGAAAATTAAGAATTATTTCATCTTTGTTTAATTTATATTTTTCTTGTTTAAATAATTCAAATATTTGTCTCCAAAATACCTTATGATTATTAGGGTCAAACTTTTTTGACTTAGTAAAAACTTCGTACTTTGTTAAAGTCCTAATTTGGGGTTTTAGATTTTTAGTTTCTAGTTTTATTTTTTCATATAATTGTATCTGATCAATATCTTTATATTGGTTTAAATCTGAATCGACTTTACATTCAATGAAATAAATATCATTATTTACTTTTATTTTGATATCTGGTCTTGCACGATGTTTATATTCATTAACCCAATACTCACATTGTGTTTCAATGTATGTATTATTAAAATCATCTATTTCAAATGGAATAGAAAATAAATTATTGAAAAGATCTTTAACAACTAAATTCTTTTTAGTTATTAACATTTTTAAAATATAAGAAAATAGCTCTATTAAATAGTTCTCTAATGGAGAAACATTTTTTGTTGCTTTATATTTAAACAACTGAAGAAATAAATCATAATTCATGTTCTTTCATTCTGCCACATTTTCCCCATCATTTCACGACAGATTAAAAAGTGTAAATTAGCTTGGCCGGTTTAATATTATAAGTAGTTTTTTCCCAGTTCATCAAAATAGTCTAAACCAGAAGAGCATTTTCCTTGTGCTATATCTTTCTCGCCTTCTTCCACCTTTTGTACTACATTATCCATGTCGCAGTAGTCATTCTTTGTGATGTGAATAGGTTCTTGGTTCTCGTGGCACATATCATCTCCTTGTAAAAGGATAATATGATTATTGTTAAATCGCAAGAAATTTATTTGAAACTTGTATTTGGATTAAATTTTGTTGACAGATAGAAACTTCTGAAATATATTCAAATATAGAGGTCTGCCACCGTCACTCCTGCTGCCATTGGCAGCCGAGCCGGTCTTGAAGGGCAGACCTTTTTTTATCAGATAATATTAAATATCTCCAAATTTGAAGCAAAAATGCAATTTCCTCTGTAGATAACAGTGCTAGAACAGAAGAGTTCTTGACATTATAGGATTTATCCTATATTTTAAAGGAGGGAATATGCCTAACTTTGAGGTAGATTTCTATGAGACGGCAAATGGGAGGCAACCAGCAAAAGACTTTCTGATGAGTCTTGATCAAAAAATGAGAACAAAGATGCTCAGAATGATTTTAATGCTGAAAACGAATGGAAACGAGTTGCGGGAACCTTATTCAAAATTTGTTTCAGATGGTATTTATGAACTTCGTGCAAAAGTAGGATCCGACATATCGCGAATTTTATATTTCTTTATTGTTGGACAGCACATCATTCTTACGAATGGATTTGTCAAAAAGACACAGAAAATACCAGTTAATGAATTCAAAAGAGCAAAGAAATATCGGGCTGATTATTTAAAAAGATGGAGGACTAAATGAGTACTAATTTTGATGACTTTTTAGCGGAACAATTAAAAGACCCTGAAATTAAGAAAGAATGGGATGCGCTCCAGCCGGAAATGGCAATAATTCAAGCAATAATAGATGCTCGTCGCAGCTCTGGACTTACCCAAAAAGAACTTTCCAGGCGTACCGGGATAGCCCAGGGAGATATAAGCAAACTTGAGAAGGGTAATGCTAATCCTTCTATTAGGACTCTGCAGCGATTGGCCGCAGGGATGGGCAAGTTTCTAAGAATAGAATTTGTATCCACAACCATTTGATATTGCCCGCAGTATCATATTTTAGTATATTTTCTGTATAGGAGCAAAAACATGGCTACACATCAGTTTCAGACAGAAGTGTCACAGCTTCTTCATCTTATTATTCACTCACTCTATTCTAATAAGGAAATATTTCTCCGGGAGCTTATCTCCAATGCATCCGATGCGCTGGACAAGCTGAAGTACCTGTCCCTTACCGACGACAAGTACAAGAATCTGGATCAGGAGTTCCGCATCGATGTCAAGTTTGACGAGGATGCACACACTCTGACCATCGCCGACACAGGTATCGGTATGAACAACAAGGATCTGGCTCAGAACCTTGGAACAATCGCAAAATCTGGCACCAAGAACTTCCTTGCAGGCCTTTCCGGCGATGCCAAGAAGGACTCAAACCTTATCGGCCAGTTCGGCGTAGGCTTCTATTCCGCATTCATGGTTGCCGACAAGATTGAGGTCCTCTCCAAGAAGCCTGGCGAGAAGAAAGGATGGCTCTGGTCCAGCGACGGCAAGGGGGAATTCGACATCTCCGAGGCCGATAAAGAGAAGTACGGCACTGAGGTCAAGCTCTACCTGAACGACGAAGGCAAGGAGTACGCCAGCCGCTGGCAGATTGAGCTCTTGATAAAGAAATATTCAGACCACATCTCATTCCCTATCTACCTGGAATACGACACCATCAAATATGAGGGGGAAGGGGATAACAGAAAAGAGGTCAAGGAGCACAAGATCGACAAGATCAACTCCGGCTCTGCCCTGTGGAAACGGCCTAAATCCGAGCTTACCGACAAGGATTACAACGAATTCTACAAGACTATCTCACACGACACAGAGGATCCTCTTTACTACATCCATACAAAGGCAGAGGGAACTCTGGAATACACAACTCTGTTCTATATTCCGCAGCACGCTCCGTTCGACATGCTCCATGCCGACTACAAGCCAGGTGTGAAGCTCTATGTCTCACGTGTGTTCATCACAGATGATGATAAGGAGCTTATGCCAGACTACCTTAGGTTCCTGCGCGGTATCATCGATTCCGAGGACCTGCCTCTTAACGTGAGCCGTGAGATCCTGCAGCAGAACAAGATTATGTCCTCTATCCGGAGCGCCTCTGTAAAGAAGGTTCTTTCCGAACTGAAAGCCCTTTCAGAGAGCAACAAGGAAAAATACACCAAGTTCATCGAACAGTACAACAAACTGCTTAAGGAAGGACTCTATTCCGACTGGGCAAACCGCGAGACTCTGACCGACCTTATCAGGTTCAAGTCCACCGCAGTTGACGGCTACACCAGCTTCAAGGAGTACACCGAGCGGATGAAGGAAGGGCAGAAGGCTATCTACTTTATCACCGGCGGAAAGGAATCTGCACTCAAGAATTCACCTCTTATCGAGGCATACAAGGCCAAGGGCTTTGAGGTCCTGATCATGGACGACAACATTGATGAGATCGTAATCCCAAGCCTGGGCAAGTACAAGGACTTTGATCTTAAATCTGTGAACCGCAAAGGCGCCGCAGATGACATCAAGGACAAAGAAGATGAGAAGAAAGCCGAGGAGATCAAGCCTCTTCTTGAGAAGATAAAGGAAGTGCTCGGCGACAAGGTTAAGAGCGTAATCGCATCGAGCCGCTTAAGCGATTCTCCATCCTGTATTGTAGCGGACGAGAATGACCCGACCATGCAGATGCAGGCTCTCCTCAAGTCCATTGGACAGGGCGAGACCGAGTATGCACCGGTGCTTGAGATCAACCCGAGCCACCCGATTGTAAAGAAGCTGGCAGCTACCGAGGACAAGGCAGTGATTGAGGATATCAGCTTTGTACTTCTTGAGCAGGCACGGCTTGCTGAGGGAGCTCCGCTTACCGATACTGCAGGCTTTATCAAACGGCTTAACAGGCTGACCGAGAAAGCCCTGTGATTATAGCTTAAAATCAGTAGCTGAAACCGGCCCCCGCCGATGTGCGGATGAGGCCGGTTTTTACATTATAGGCAGTGAAAATATCGACAGCAGGGAATGCAATCTTTTTTAAATAGAACTTGAAGCCAGCCACAGGTCCATGTCCGAAAAAATCATCCGACATAATGCTGTCGGCCCAGATGGTCTGGTACTGGATATAAAGGGATGGAACGCCGAATCTGGTGTTGGCAATTCCCCACTCAAAGCCGGCTCCGGCGCCCACCATGGAAGAGGCTCGGCATGCATTGTTGAGCAGGCAGACCTGGACTGCACTCTGGTTTTTTGCAAACACCACCGGAACGTCGGGGGAGTGGAAAAGGCCGCCCTGGGCAATAAGCCGGAGCCGCTGCACCAGGTGCTGCTGATACCCTGCCTTTGCCGCAAGGGTGCAGTAGTTGTCGCTGTGCCACTGGGAAAAGTTATAAGTGACACTGGTGGTAAGGTATATGGTGTTGAGGAAAGTACCGTCCCAGCTGGCGGTGCTGGCTGTCAGGCTGGCAGTCAGGGGTATGACAAGCTCAGAGGCTGGGCTCTCATCATCCACATCGCAGATATCAACCCCAGAGCTTACCGAGGCTCTGAGCCAAGGGGAGAGCCTTCTGTTTAAACCTGCTGCGGCGCTGAATGTAGAGTTGTCGTAGGAGAGGAGCAGGTCGCCTTCATCATCTCTAACCCGTGTCTTTGACTGCCCGCCGTTGGCCGAAATATTCCAGCCGAAAGGAGAATGGGCCTTCTGGATATGACTGTATCCGGCCAGCGCCCGCCAGCCGCTGGAGGTTATAAATCCGCCGGCCGCAGCCTGGTCCATCAGACCAAAGGCGTTGTTGTCCACCACCACCAGGCCGCCGCCCCAGCTGTCAGAGGCGGCATATGCAAAAGGTATAGGGAGCAGGGAGAACTTCTCCTCCACCGTAATATGCAATGTAGAGCCAGAGACTGTGGCATCAGACAGGCTGATCAGCTGGGTCTTCTCCAGCTCTGCCTCCAGCTTCTTCTTATCAAGATCGGAAGAGTCTATCCCTTTGAATTTCTCAAGCTTTTCCAGCAGAACTGCCGGTTTTGTCCGCTTTAGTCCCTGAACCTGTATATCTGTTATGGTTTCGCCCCATATATTGGACGCCAGGAACAGAATAAGGAGGGCAGCAAGATGGAACTTCAGCTTTTCCAATGCCATACTGTCTTTCCTATGCTTCCAGGGAAAGGTGAAAGCTGGTTGAAGTCGGGGTTCCACTCGTCGGTCTGCTCTTCCTCCTGTATAAATCCATCCTCTATTCCCAGCTCATCCAGATAGGAATAGACCATATCCATCTCGCTCTTATCCAGGGTACGCTCCGGGAATCCATCGCCCTCGGCAGCCTTTGGAGAATACTGAAACATGACAGAGATCAGCGCCTTATCTTTGAGATTCTGGACAAACCACTTTAAAAAGCGCTCTGTCATCTCCACATAGCCGGGAATAACTAGGTGCCGCACTATGGTTCCGCTTATAATCTTGTCATTTTTGAATACAATTTTCTTGGAATCTGCCATTTTGATCACTGCAGCTTTGGCAGCTTCGGGATAATGAATGGCATTGAAGAAAGTGGATGCAAATGTATGGTTCAGGGTCTTTATATCGGGCAAATAGACATCGATAAAGGAGTTCAGCATGTCAACAGCCTCTGAACTTTCAAAACCGGAGGAGTTCCAAAGGATTGGAATATTCAGTCCTTTCTCCTTCGCAAGTCCAATTCCCAGGGCGATGGAGGGGATGAACATAGTCCCGGTGACCAGGTTGATGTTCTCGGCCCCTGAACTCTGCAGCTTAAGGCAGATATCGGCAAACTCTTCTATAGAAACTTCTCTTCCGATTCCGCCTCTGCT
The DNA here is from genome assembly GCA_017649605.1 of Spirochaetia bacterium. Classification (GTDB taxonomy): domain Bacteria; phylum Spirochaetota; class Spirochaetia; order CADAEX01; family CADAEX01; genus CADAEX01. Next base: position 6,920 of record JAGCGL010000124.1, on the reverse strand, counting down.
TATCTGGTGGTTCTGGCAGAACCTGCACTGCAAGGTGCATCCGGTAAAGAATATGGTGCCGCTTCCCCCTTTTCCTGTGATAGGAGGCTCCTCTCCATGGTGCAGCGTGGCACAGGCTATCCGCATGGTGCCGGACTCTCTGCAGAACCCGAGTTTACCAGCGTTCCGGTCTACACCGCAGGCGCGGGGACACAGTGTGCATTTTCTATATAAAGAAAGAAGAGAATCCTTATCCATCATTTTTTATTGTAATTGACAAAAAAGAAAAGTCAATGTAGTTTAAAAAAACCTAAGCCGGTGTGGCGAAATTGGTAGACGCAGCAGACTCAAAATCTGCCGGTAGCAATACTGTATCGGTTCGAGTCCGATCACCGGTAAAATCCCTTACATCGAGAAACCTTCTCCAAGATATGTCTTTCGGGCCAGCTCGTTGGCAAGGATTTCGTCCCTGCTTCCTGCGACCATGATCTGACCATGGCTTATTATGTAGGCCCGGTCGGTGATCTCCAGGGTGTCGCGCACATTGTGGTCGGTTATAAGAACTCCGATATTCTTGGAGGCAAAGCTTTTGATTATTCCTTTAATTTCGGCTACTGCAATTGGGTCGATGCCGGAGAAAGGCTCGTCCAGAAGCAGGAACTTAGGCTTCATGGAAAGGGCCCGGGCAATCTCGGTCCTCCGCCGCTCTCCGCCGGAGAGAGTAAAGGCTTTCTGCTTGCGTATATGTCCGATTCCGAACTCCTCTATAAGCTCCTCTAAAAGTGCTTTTTTCTCCTTCCGTTTCAGGTCGTTTCTGGTCTCGATGATTGCCGCAATATTCTCCTCTACCGAAAGCTTTCTGAAAATAGAAGCCTCCTGGGGCAGGTAGGAGATACCCATCTTAGCCCGCTTGTACATAGGGAGTTTTGAGATTTCCCGGTCTCCCAGCATAATCTTTCCCTCGGTAGGCTTTATGAATCCGGCTATCATATAGAAGGCTGTGGTCTTTCCTGCTCCGTTCTGGCCAAGGAAGCCTACAATCTCTCCCTTGCTCATGGAGAAGTCTATGCCTGCGACAGCAGTTTTTCTGCCGAACATCTTCTTAAGGCCATATACTGCCAGATTCTCTTCTTTAGGGCTCTCTTTCTGCTGTTTTGCGCTCATTCCTTCTTTTCCTCTTCCGGGGTTTCGTCCTCAGCGGGCTCTTCTTCCGTGCCCTCTTTCTCGGAGAATATTGATCCGGAGACTTTTCCTTCCAGGGTTATCTCGTCCTTGTCCAGGTCAACAATAATGCGCAGAGCCCTGTATTCATCGTTCTTCCAGAACACCACAGGCATGCCTGACAGCTCGAGGATGTCATCGTTGCGGTTGTAGCGGGCAAACTCCGACCGGCACACCATATCATCCTTAAGGATCCGCACCCCTATCTGGATAAGACAGGTCTCGTCGTTCCCCATGTACTCCAGGAAGTTGCCTTTGACAATGACCTCGTTCTTTATATCTTCCATGACAGCAGCCCCTTCCACCCGGATTATGTCGTCCTTGCGGTTGAAGAAAAGCTTCTCTGCCTTGAGGGAGATTCCCTTCTCGTTGTCTATTACCTCAACGGTGCCGGTGCACTCCGCAAAGTCGTTGTCGCTGCCGTAAATCTCGATGTTGTCTGCCTTTATTCTGGTGGAGGATGAGATTATCCCCGCATTCCCCTTGAGTGATGTATGCTCTTTTCCCTTGCCCCGGCTTGAGGAGAGGGAGTCGCCGTAGAAGGAGAAGTCATCTGCGGCATAGAGGGTGCAGCAGAGAAGGAGGAGTGCAAGAAGATTACTCAGTCTCTTCATCTTCGAAGTACCTCCCCGATGCCTCTTCTAAGAAAGTGAAGGATTTGCCCTGGGCATCGGCTACAAAGCCCCGTCCCTTGACCATGGAGCCATCGCCCTGCTCTATGGAGACCTCTGTGTCATCCAGGCTCTTGAGAATCTTGGCATCGTTGTTCCATTCCAGGTAGTCGGACTTGACTACAAAGTCCTGGGCTGTGGCATTTAGTATGATCTTTCCGTCGAATATGATGTTGTCTGTCTTGGAGTCGTGGATTGCTTTTTCGGCAGCTCCCTCGGTGCCTGTGGAGCCGTCGTTCTTGTATTCGGTGAACCCGATGTTGTCAAAATAGGTTTTGCCTGTGCTGTCAAAAAGTTCGGCATGGTCTGCCGAGAAAGTATAGGAAACAGAGCCGTCCCGCACCACCACCTGGGAGAAATCCTCCAGCACGCTGTTGGGAATCTGCTCGTCCATGTCCTCGGCCAGATCTGCATCCTTGTAGTCCAGTTTGCAGCCTGCACACAAAATCACCACTGATGAGACAAATAGGAAAAATGTCCAAGACGGTTTGAGAAATTTCACAATCTTAATTATTTTATACATAAGAGATAATGTCAATTAGATATTTGTCCTTGAAATAAGTCTATTTTTAAAATATACTGTATATATAGGGTACAATGGAGAAGTATGAGCGTAAAGGGTAAAGTAATCGGTGGAATCTTAGGATCTATGCTGGGCGGTCCATTCGGGGCAGTCCTTGGAGTAGCTATAGGTCATACCTTTGATAAGGATAAGAATCAGAACGGAGAAGCCAGATATCAGACCAGAACCTCTGCAAGGCAGACAGGTTCTAACTACAACCTGGGGCAGACGACATTCTTTGTTGCCACATTCTCCATGCTTGGAAAGATGGCTAATGCTGACGGACAGATCTCTGCTTCTGAGCGCAACACTGTGATCAGGTTTATGAACGAGCAGGGTTTTTCACAGCAGGATCAGGATTTTGCCCTCCGCATCTTTGACACAGCAGCCGTCTCCAGCGAATCCTTTGAGAAGTTTGCGGAACAGTTCTACCAGTGTTTCTATGGCGATCCTCAGATGATAGATATGATGATGGATATCCTGGTACGGATTGCTATGGCAGATGGGGTTCTTTCCGACAAGGAGAACCAGTTCATTGCCCAGGCAGCTATGTGCATGCGGTATCCGGCAGGAAATGTGGACTACCTTAAGAGCAAATATGGATACAGACAGGATAGCCAGAGCAGTCAGGGTAGCAGGGGCTACAGCTCGGGCTCTTCATCCAGTGCATCCAGCGGCTCACTTGCGGCAGCATATTCGGTGCTGGGTTGCTCGGCATCGGACAGTGATGATGTGATAAAGGCAAAGTATAAGAAACTCATCAAGGAGTTCCATCCGGATGTGATTGCATCCAAGGGATTGCCCGAGGAGTTCATGAAGTTTGCCACCGAGAAATTCGACCAGATACAGAAGGCGTATGAGGAAATAAAGAAAGTACGCAATTTATAGATCAGATCAACCTTGGGAGGGGATTGATGGACAACATAACTAGGGTTTCAATAGTGCGCCATGGCGAGACAGAATGGAACCTTGAAGACAAGATGCAGGGCATACTCGACAGCCCGCTCACACCGAAGGGAATAGCACTTGCCAAAGAGCTTGGGGAAAAGCTTTCCGGCATGAAGTTCTCGAGCATCTACACCAGCGACCTGGGACGGGCCTGGGATACAGCAAAATATATAAACGAAAAACTCAATCTGGAGATTGTGCCGGACAAACGGCTCCGCGAGCGTGACATGGGGATCTTTGCCACCCACGACTGGGCCTATGTCAAGGAGCACTATCCCGACGACTTCAAGAAGGCAGTCTCGGACGATATGGAATACCGGATTCCAGAGGGACAGAGCAAGCAGGATTACATCCAGCAGATCCAGGAGTTCATGACATTTGTGACAGAAAAACATCCTGGCGAGAATATCCTGGTGGTGACACACCGGGGCTGGGTAGACTTCTTCATGCGGCTGGTGCTGGGAATCTCTGTCAATGCCCGCCGCTGCTTCAAGGTGGGCAACACAAGCCTCAATGTCTTCTCTTTCGAGAAGGGACGCTGGATGCTGGAACGGTTTGGAGATCTTTGACAACTTATGGCTGAGAAGAAAACTGCAATTTACGACGAGAGCAAGATACAGACCCTAAGCTCGCTGGAGCATATCCGCAAGCGGAGCGGTATGTACATAGGGCGGCTTGGCAACGGCTCAAACCCGGACGACGGTATCTATGTGCTCCTGAAAGAAGTTATCGACAACAGCGTGGACGAGTTCATAATGGGAGCCGGCAAGCGCATTGTCATAGAGATAAAGGATAACAAGGTAAAGGTCCGTGACTACGGCCGTGGAATTCCGCTGGGCAAGGTTGTGGACTGTGTATCGGTGATCAACACCGGAGCAAAGTACAACGATGATGTGTTCCAGTTCTCTGTGGGACTTAACGGAGTTGGAACCAAGGCGGTGAATGCCCTTTCCTCATATTTCCGCGTTGTATCTATCAGAGACGGCCGTTTCCAGGAGGCAATATTCGAGAAAGGAAAGCTTGTCTCGGAGCGCAAAGGCTCAAGCCCCAAGGAGCGGAACGGCGTATTCATCGAGTTTGTGCCGGACGAGGAGCTTTTCGGGGAATATGCCTTCAACTTCGACTTTGTGAAGAAGAGGCTGTGGAACTACGCCTACCTGAACCAGGGGCTCACACTCACCTTCGACAAGGAGACCTTTTATTCCGACAAGGGATTGTACGACCTTCTGAAGAGCGAGGTCGGCGAGAATATTCAGTACGATATTGTCTATTTCCGCGGCGACAAGATAGAGATTGCATTCACACATACCCGGAACTACGGCGAGACCTATTTCTCGTTTGTGAACGGCCAGTACACATCGGACGGCGGTACCCACCTGAGCGCCTTCAAAGAGGGACTTTTGAAGGGTATCAACGAATACTACAAGGCCAACTATTCGGGCCAGGATGTGCGTGAGAGCATAGCAGGCTGCATCTCCATAAAACTCAAGGAGCCGGTGTTCGAGAGCCAGACTAAGAACAAGCTGGGAAACACCGAGATCCGCAGCTGGATCATGAACGAAGTTAAAGAGGGTGTCGAGGATTATCTCCACAAGAATGTGGATGATGCCAAGAAGCTCCAGGATATCATTGTAAGGAACGAGAAACTGAGGAAAGAGCTCTCCGAGGTCAAGAAGAATGCCAAGGAGGCCTCGAGCCGAACCAGGCTGAACATAGAGAAGCTCCGGGACTGCCGCTGGCACCTGCATCAGGACCCGCGCCATGCCGAGGAGTGCGAAGCCTCCATGATATTCCTTACCGAGGGCGATTCTGCAAGCGGCACCATAACCAAGACCCGCGATGTGCGGACCCAGGCTGTCTTCTCGCTCCGCGGAAAAGTCAAGAATGTGGAGGGAGAGAAGCGTACTATCATCTACAAGACCGAGGAGCTTTACAACATAATGAAAGCCCTGGGAATCGAGGACGGCATGGATGGCCTCCGCTACGGCAAAGTGGTAATCGCAACCGATGCCGACGACGACGGCTACCATATCCGGATCCTCCTTATGACATACTTCCTCACCTTCTTCGAGGAGCTGGTCACCAGCGGCCGCCTCTTTATCCTTGAGACTCCTCTGTTCCGTGTCCGCAACAGGCAGGAGGTCCGCTACTGCTACAACGAGAAGGAGCGGGACAAGGCAATGAAAGAGATCCGGGGCTGCGAAGTCACCCGGTTCAAGGGCCTTGGAGAGATCGATCCCAAGGAGTTCGGCGCCTTTATCGGCAACGACATAAAGCTTATCCCTGTCACAGCTGACAGCATAGCCGACCTCTCCAAGACTATGGAGTTCTATATGGGCGACAACACTCCGGAGCGGCGTGATTTCATAATGCAGTATCTCTTGCCAGAGGAGGAGGTGTAATATGGCTCAAGTATCACAGCTTTATAAAGATTATTTCCTCCAGTATGCATCCTATGTAATCCGCGACCGTGCTATTCCGGACCTGGTTGACGGTCTCAAGCCGGTTCAGCGGCGCATACTCCACTCCCTTATCTCCATGGACGACGGCAAGTTCCACAAGGTGGCCAACGTTGTGGGCGAGACCATGAAATACCATCCGCACGGCGATTCCTCTATCTATGGCGCTCTGGTCAAGCTGGCCAACTGCGACCTTTTCATAGAGAAGCAGGGAAACTACGGCAACATCCTTACCGGCGAGCCTGCAGCTGCAGGACGGTACATCGAGTGCCGTCTTCTCCCGTTTGCGAAAGAAGTGCTCTACAATCCAGAGCTCACCACATATATAGACAGCTACGACGGCAGGGCCAAGGAGCCGCTGGTGTTCCCGGCAAAGATTCCTGTAGTCCTTATCCAGGGGGCCGAGGGAATTGCAGTAGGTATGAGCACCATGATCCTGCCTCATAACCCGATAGAAGTTCTGGATGCCATGAGCTCCTTCATAAAGGAGGAGGATTTCACACTCTATCCAGACCTGCCTACCGGCGGCATCATGGATGTCTCCAACTACAACGACGGCAAGGGAAAGGTTGTCATCAGAGCCAAGCTGAACACATCAGATCCCAAGAGGGTTATCATAGAAGAGCTCCCTTATACTGTGACCAGCGAAATGATGATAGACTCCATCACCAAGGCTGCGAAGGCGGGCAAGCTCAAGATTGCATCTATCACCGACTACACCACCGACAAGGCCAACATCGAGATAGATCTGCCGCGTGGAGTCAATGCAAATAAGAACTTCATCAACGCTCTGTATGCCTATACAAACTGCGAATATAAGATAAGTGTGAACTCGCTGGTCATCAAGGACGAGCTGCCTGCAATCATGGGAGTGAGCGAGATTATCGCCTACCATTCACGGCACCTTATGGATGTCCTCCGGGCAGAGCAGGAACTGCGGAAAGCCCATCTTCTGGAAGACCTCTATGCCCGCACTCTGGACCGGATCTTCATCGAGGAGCGGATCTATAAGAAGATTGAGACCAAGAAGACTGCCGAAGAGGTTGAGCGGGCTGTGCTCTACGGCTTCAGACCATTTGC
>JAGCGL010000123.1 GCA_017649605.1 Spirochaetia bacterium | reverse complement strand
CCTCTTCCTTTATCCTTGCTATCATACCAAGCACCAGAAGCACATCGCCAAGCTCTTCGCACAGGTTCGCATCATCTTTCTTGTCGATTGCCTCTATAGCTTCGTTGCACTCCTCCAAAAGGCTCTTCCGCAGGCTTTCGGCAGTCTGCTTCCTGTCCCAGGGGCAGCCGTCGGGGGCACGCAGCTTCTCTATGATACTGCAGAACTGGTCAAAAAGCTCTTTTCTATCCTTAGTTTCCATAGTCTGCCTCATAAAACCTGGAGAATAAAAGTCTTGAGATACTGCCCTTCGGGGAAAGACATCTTGAGGGTGTGGTCGGCAGGCTGTGAGAGGACATCCAGAATACGGACATCCCGGCCGTTCTGCCCCGCCGCAATCCTGACACAATCCCTGAAATCCTCCATAGTGACAGCACCTGAGCAGGAGCTGGTTATAAGGATATTGCCGCTCTCGAGCTTCTCAAGGCACTTCCGGTTAAGCCGCACATAGGCCTTCCGGGCCTGCTCCACTGCATCGTGGCTCTTGGCAAAGGCAGGGGGGTCACACACTATGATATCGTAGGAGCCGAGCCTAACCATATCAAGGTACTCGAAGACATCCCGGTTCACAGTCTTTACCTCGCAGGCTTTCTCTGGAATCTTATTGAGCCTTACCATCTCCTTAAGGAGGAAGAGGGCTTTGTCAGAGACATCAACGCCAGTCACCTGCACAGCGCCGCCTGCCGCAGCCGAGAGGGAGAATCCGCCCGAGTTGCAGAAAAGGTCCAGCACCTTCTTCCCTTTAGCAAGGGAGCGAAGAGCAAACCGGGCAGAGCGCTGGTCCAGGAAGAATCCTGTCTTCTGGCCGCTCTGGCACAGTGCTATCATCTTAAGACCGTTCTCGAAGAATATTGCCTTGTCTATGTTCTCGCCAAATGTCACCACAGGGGCACGAGAAGAGTCGTCAGAGCGTTTTACCACACATTTTGGTGAAAGTACCTGCACCAATGCCTGTGTGATTAAAAGAGAGGCCTCCTCGAAGCCCTCGGCACCCAGCTGGAATACTGCAATGCTTCCGAAGACATCCACAATAAGGCCTGGAAAGCCGTCTGCATCGCTGTGGACCAGCCTGAAGCCGGTGGTGTCAGAAGTCAAGAGTTCCCGTTTGGCTTTAAGCAGAGCCTTAAAACGCTTCACAAAAAATTCCAGGGTAAAACTCTCTAAGTGCTCCCGGCTGACCATACGCACCCTTATGCTGTTTCTCCCGTGCCAGGTGCCGGTTCCCAGCAGCTGACCGTCGGCAGAAAGGACATCCACCAGTGATCCCGGTTTAAGGTTAAGGGAGCGGTCAACATCCTTCTCTATAGCACCTGAGAAAACCCAGGGGTGGCCACCCTTTAAGGGCATATCCCTACCCTTTTTCAGAATAACCTGCGGCAAAGACATAGCTTCTCCTTACGGCTTTTTATCGCCCAGATACTTGAAATACTCGATTCCGGTGGAGAATATCTTGTTAAAGGCCGGCACAGTCTCCTTATAGCTTTCCATAAGCCGCCAGAACTCGAAGAACTCCTCGTCCTTGGAATAGGCTTCGGCATAGATGGCAGTAGCCTCGGCATCGGCCTGACCCTTGATCTCATTGGCCTTCTTGTTGGCTTCGGAGATAATGGACATCCGCTCGTTTGTCAGCCGGCCCAGCCACTCAAGCTTCTTTCCTTCTCCATAGGAGCGGTAAGCCTGTGCTATCTGGTTTCTGTCCTTGATCATCCTTTTATAGACGCTCTCGGTCAGGTCGTCGGAATATTTGATCTGACGAAGGATTATGTCGATAAGCTCAACACCGAACTCTGGAGTAAGGCGGCTGGCAGCCACCAGCATCTCCTCGGAAAGGGCGTTACGTCCAACCTCGATAGAGTCGTAGATAACGATAGTCTGAGTCTGGCCGGAAGGATCCTTGAGCACCTGCTTCTTGGCGCCGTTCTCAAGCCCTTCATCGATGCTCTCCTCTATGCTCTCCCCCTCCACCATAAGCTCTGATTCTCTCTTTATCTCGTTGATCACGTTGGAGTTCCGGACAACTTCCCTCAGGAAGTTCTGGGAGATAACTGTACGGAGCGATGATTCGATGATCTCGTTGAGCCGTCCCTGAGCTGCTGTGATAGTGGTTACAGAGGCGTAGAACTTAGCAGGGTCAACAATCTTCCACCGTGCGGTCGCATCAACCCATACAAAGAGCTTTTCCCTGGTCGGGATACGCTGGGATTCGCCGTCCCATGCCATGATCTTCTTAGGATACTTGGTCACTTTGTCCACGATAGGAACCTTGAACTTGAGACCTGCGTTGTATTCTGTCTTTATGATCCGTCCGAAACGGGCCACAATAGCCTGCTCTCCCTCGGAAAGGATATACATAGGGCCTGATGCCACAAAAAGGATAACCAGAACAATCAGTGCTCCCAGGGTGATCTTGAAGCTGTCAGGATTTTTCTTTGCTGTCATCTTGCACCTCCCTGGCTCTGAAGATTTTTAAACGGGAGGAAGTTCTCCAGGTTCTTGTCCACAAGGTCGCCTGCGTTGCCGTTCTTGAGCACAGACTCGATCATCTCGATATAAAGACGTGTTTTGGTTATATCCTTGCTCTTGGCATACTCCTCGTATACAGAATTGAAACGGGCGGCCTCTCCCTGAGCCTGGTTCACACGCTCCTTGGAATAACCCAGCGCCTCCTGGATAATCTGGTCAGCCTGACCGCGAGCCTTAGGAATCTCGTTGTTATAGGCCTCTTTTCCTTCGTTGATGAAACGGTTCATATCCTGCTGGGCCTTGGTCACATCCTCAAAGGCATCCTGCACCTCGCCCCTTGGTGGAACTATGTTCCTGAGCTTTACAGCAATCACGTTGATACCAAGGTTGTAGCTTCCCAGAACGCTGTTCATAAGTTCCTGCCCCTGGATCTCGATATTGTTACGCTCCTCGCCGATCACATCCATGATAGTGCGGTCGCCCACCAGCATGTTCAAGGTTGACTGGGAGATATCCCGTATGGTCTTCTCCTTCTCAAGCACGTTGAAAAGCCATGCCCGTGGATCTGTGATCCTGTACTGGATGATCCACTCCACATCCACGATGTTGAGGTCGCCTGTAAGCATAACCGATTCATCCGGATAATCGTTGGTCTGGGAACCGCCGTACTCGTTGGTCCTGAAACCGAAGGACATATTCTGGATCACCTGGGTGGGGACATTGTAGTTCCGCTCTATGCCGAACGGAAGCTTCATATGAAGTCCCGGGCCGGTGATACGGTTGAATTTTCCAAGTAAAAGGATTACTGCCTCTTCCCGCTGGTCCACCTGATAGATACCTGTCGCCAGCATTCCCACAATAAGGACACCAATGATGATAGTAGTCAGAGTCTTTCGGCTCGGCATCTTGAACTGTGGCGGTCTGTAGGTGAAAGGAGGATTTCTGTCACTCATTCTTTACTCCTAAAAAAAAAGGGTTACCTGATGTAACCCCTTGTTGAACAAAACTAAAACTCAGGCCTTTGTAAGGAATCCCCTCTTAAGGCATGATGTACAAATCTTTACT
>JAGCGL010000122.1 GCA_017649605.1 Spirochaetia bacterium | reverse complement strand
GAAGGAAAATCCTGCTTCCAGCCGGGATCTGACCAGCAGGGTTGCAGAAGGGTACATGATAAGGGAGCAGGAAGTCAAAATTATCAAGAAAATCATTGATGATTATTCCAACAGCTCCGATGTCTTCAAAAGATGGGCACAGTATCAGACAGTTTATTCCAGGGGAGAACTGGGGGAACGGGGGCTTGTGGTTGATATCCTTTCGCTGCTTGAGAAACTTAAACTCAGCGGAATACCTCTTTCGGAAGAGAGCCGGATTTATCTTGATGCCGAATTTGAGAGGCGGAAGGAGAAGGCCAGGAAAGAACTGACAGATGAATATCAGGATACAAAAGATAAGCTTGTTTATGCACTTTCAGCATTTAAGGAGACAGAGAGTAAACCATCTAATCTTAAGAAGCTGGATGATGAGATAGATCGGATAAAGCATGGAGAAAGTGGAAAAGAGACAAACTATCCATACTCAAAGGATCCTGAGCTCAAGGCACTGGTTGTTCATTTCAAGAAGCTGCCCAACCCGGATGGGGATGAGAATTGCACAGGTTCGGAAGAGCGGGAGATGCATGATATCCTGTTCAAGATTGTTCTAAAAGCAGACAGAAAGATTGAAGAATATAAGAACAAGATCAGCATGATAGAGCTTTCGGATTATCACCGGAGCCTTATTTCCCTAATGGAGAACAAAGCTATACTTGATAAAATCCGCAGTTCCCTCTTATACATAATGGTGGATGAGTTCCAGGATACCAACTGGCTTCAGAAGAAAATTCTGGATGCTGTCCATGATGAGCACAACCATGGGTTCTTTGTAGGAGACCTTAAGCAGTCCATCTACCGGTTCCAGCAGTGCGACAATCAGATATTCAGGACATATCGTGACCGGGACTCAATGCGATACATCACCTTCCAGGAGAACTTCCGTTCGGTAAAGCCTATAGTGGATTTCAACAACAGCTATTTCAGCAGCAACAAGGTGCCTGAATACTGCGTTATTCCTAATACCAGCAAGGATAAAAGTCATATCGAGTATGGAATTCCTATGCGGCAGGGCATCTCAGACAAATCAGTGACTTTTGTGGAGATAGGAAATCAGAAAGGGGCTCTTCCCAAGCTTGGCAGAGCCGAGTCTTATGCTATCTCAAGGGCCCAGGAAGCATTCTTTATAGCACGGACTATTGCGGCCTCAGGAAAAGAGCAGTATGGCAGGTGGGGAATTCTGGTAAGGGATTATAACCATGTAAGTGTGATTCTTGATGCCCTTAAGAGGCTGGATATCCCTTATTCCTTCTGCATAAAACGGGATTTTTTCAAGCAGCCTGAGATACAGCAGGTGCTTCTGGTGCTGCAGGTGCTCTATGGCTTTATTTCTATATCGGCCATTTCGGAGGAGCCTGAGCTGTGCAAGTTTGTAACCTCATTTGATAAGAAAGAGAAAGGAATCTGCTATGCAGTAAGTTCTCTTATGGTGCTTCCTATGTACGGAGCAGTGCGCCCTATGCTGCATCAGCTTCTTATTCAATGCCGGGATTTTGAGCGTGAACAGGGG
>JAGCGL010000121.1 GCA_017649605.1 Spirochaetia bacterium | reverse complement strand
TCTCCATATACCAACCTCACCTATATTATAATAAAAAAAAGCTGCACTGGGAAGTGCAGCTGTAATTCACGAATATGTAATGGGGGATCACATATCCAAAAGAGGATGAAAAGAAATATTACATTTTCATTATCGCTATGCCGAGAGCAGTTTTCAAGTTGGGAAAAGCCCTATTTTTCGGCTCTATTCGGGAAAAAAAAGTATCAGTTCAGAAAACCTATCTCTTTGAAATAGCGGCTGGCACCCGGGTGGAAGGGGACTGGAACACGGCGCTGGAAATAGACCTGGGCTGTCTTCTCGTTGTAGCTTGGGAAGAAAATTTTTATGTAATCGATGTTCTCAAACCAGGCCTTTGTGATTATGTAGGCAGTCTCATCGTCCATGTTCTCGGAGCAGGCGATGAATGTGGAGGATGCAAATGTCTTCTCGTCCAGCTCTGCGGCTGTGTCTTCGCTCACGTCTGCCATACTCTCGGTATAGAATACCGGATATACAGAGAGGAATTCCCGCAGCTTGTCCTTCTCTCTGAAGGTGAAGGGGCTCACGTTGTACTGGCGGATAGGGATGCTTGGAGAGACATTTCTTGCAAAGATGTATTTGTAGCTCATGTTGTACCAGATGAAATCCACAAAGCCTTCGGAGAAAAGCCGCTCTCCCTCGCTCTGCTCCACCCGTATTATCTTGGTGTTGTCGGTGTTGATTCCGTTGAGCTTGAGGAAATATAACAGGAGGTCTCCCGATACCGACGATTCTGTGTTAAGCGCAATCCTGTGCCCTATCAGATCTGACACGCTTTTAATGTTGTCGATGTGGGTGAACCCCGTGTAGACCGACGGGAAAATTCCGAACAGGGCCCTTATATTCTGTGGCGCCGACCAGTAGTTAGGATGCCCGTTGAAAGCCATATATCCCTCGGGGCCGGAAAGAACGGCAAGGTCTGCAGAGCCGTCTATGAGTGCCTTTATTTTCTCGTTGCCGTTGGTCTTCTCCGATTCATTGACCGACAGAAGCCTGGTGTTGTAGTTTATGATTCCCTCCAGAACAGTGCCAGCCAGGAAGAACGGGGTGTTCATATAGGAGGACTTGATGGTGAGCATAGGCTTGGAGATAGCCACATTGGCCTGTTTTGCACGGCATGAGAAAAGGAGCAGACATATTAGGATGACAAGAGAGATTTTTCTAAACATCAATAAGTCCTATGCTTATGGCGTAGCGGATAAGCTCTGTCATGTTCTTGCACTTAAGCTTTACCATTATGCTTGCCTTGTGATTCTCCACAGTCTTTGAGCTTATGAAAAGCTCCTCGGCGATATCCTTTATCGGCACACCGTCTATAAGAAGCTTGAGTATCTGCTGCTCCCTGAGCGAGAGCTTGCTGTATGCCGACTTGTTGTCCTCGGCAATCTCCACATCATTCTTGGTGATAAGAGATTTGATGACCTTGTTTGAGATATAGCTGTCTATGTAGATCTCTCCGGCATATACCTTCTCTATGGCCTCTGCCAGGTTCTCTGGAGATGACTCCTTTAGGATATAACCTTTCACTCCGCTCTCCACCGCCTCAAGAATATAATCAATCTTGGAATATGCAGTGATTATGATGATCAGAAGGTCAGGCTTTGCGGCCAGAAGCCGTTTCGCCAGCACCAGACCGGAGCTTCCGTGGAGCGCTATATCCAGAAGAAGGATATCGGGATTGCAGTTCAGGACAACATCGTAGC
>JAGCGL010000120.1 GCA_017649605.1 Spirochaetia bacterium | reverse complement strand
GCTTAAGTTTTTTTATCATTTTTTTAATATATCATAAGATAAGCTGATACGCAAATAAAAAATTTCTATAATATTCTGTCATGCCCGGTGGCCTCCTATCTGCTCGTTCCGATCCCTGGCGGTGGCCTCTTCTGTATAATCATCTGCCTTTAGAATTGCATTCTTTCCGAACCTGCTCTGTATGCTCAGCATGGCGTTCTGCAGCGACCTTTCCTTTCTTTGGGCTGCCATGTCAGTAAATAGGTCTGCCTGCTCATCCTTCTGATTTATCACAGTGTCTGCCGACACATTTATCCGCCGTATCAGCAGGGCAGGATCTGCAATCCGGTCAAATATATCCAGGATTCCGCGGGTTATCCTGTGCAGCGATGCGGTGTGGCTTCCCAGATGCACCAGGCCATGGTCTGCCAAAGGAACAGGTGTGCTGCTCTTGTCATATAAAATATAGAGGGAGAACTGCTCTGATGCCAGGTTCTTTGCCACCAGGTCCTGTGCCAGGTCTTCTGCCATCTCCCGCACCACCAGACGGGCTTTGTCCACAGGGTAGGGGTGGTGCAGCACCTGGCCCGAGCAGAGGCTGCGCGATGTGCTCCTGTAGTTCTTTATGTGGGCTATGGTGCAGTTCTCAAGACCCCAGGCATGATCTATAAGGATCTCTGCATCTATGCCGAAGAGTTTGTAGAGCAGAGCCTCGTTCTGCAGCGATCTGACGGCGATGTCACCCATGGTGCGCATCCCATGATGCTCAAGACGGGCCGCTGTACCATGGCTTATGCGCCAGAAGTCGGTTATGGGACGGTGATTCCACAGGGTTTTACGGTAGCTCTCCACAGTAAGCTCTGCTATCCGCACGCCGTTACTGTCTGGGGGCGAATGTTTTGCCACTATGTCCATGGCAACCTTGCAAAGATAAAGGTTCGGCGCAATCCCGGCTGTGGCTGTTATTCCAGTCTCGGACAGGACACTTTTTATCACGGTGCGGAGCAGGGTATGGGCATCTGTTTTATACAGGGCCATATAGGGAGTGGCATCTATGAAAACCTCGTCTATGCTGTAGACATGGATGTCGTCGGGGCTGAAGTATTTTAAGTAGATGCCGTAGATGCGGGCAGAGTACTCCATATACAGGGCCATACGGGGCACTGCAGTTATGTATTCCAGCTTCCTGCCGGTCAGGGCCTCAATCTCCCTTGCTTTCTGCACCACCTCAAATAGCCTGCACCGCCCCTTTAGCCCCTGGGCCTTCAGAGATGGGGTCACGGCCAGGCAGATAGTCTTCTCGGTTCTCGATACGTCAGCCACCACCAGATTCGTGGTCAGAGGATCCAGCCCACGCTCCACACATTCCACCGATGCATAGAAGGATTTGAGGTCTATTGCGAAGTACACATGCTCCATATGTTATTTCTCGTCGAAGATGCCGGGGTGGCGCTTGTGCTCCACTATGCGGTAGTAGAGGTAGCGCATGAGCAGGGTGGAGGGAAACCAGCATACTGCCAGAAGCACAGTGAAGATGAAGCCTTTGACCAGAATACGCATGTTTATGACGAATGATATATCGTAGCCTTTGTCAAAGAGATAGAAGTAGAAAGGCTGCAGAATATGCTCCTGGCTCCATGCCATCACAGGGGGATAGATGAAGTAGAATACTCCAAGGGGGAGTATCATCAGGGTCAGTGCCCAGCGGAAGTAGCG
>JAGCGL010000119.1 GCA_017649605.1 Spirochaetia bacterium | reverse complement strand
TGACATCTCATCCGGTATTACCCTGTGTTTCCACAGGCTATCCCCAACTGCGGGGCAGATCACTTACGTGTTACTCACCCGTTCGCCACTCTCGGATGCCCGAAGGCACCCTGCCGTCCGACTTGCATGCTTAAGACGCGCCGCCAGCGTTCGTTCTGAGCCAGGATCAAACTCTCCATTATTTATCCCGGATTCCGAAGAACCCGGCTAAAAAACAATCTCAAATAAGATCCAATCCCTCTCGGAATTGATCAACTTCTTCGTTGACCCGCTTTAGACTTCCTTCTCTTCCAATTTGCTCAAAAATCAACTTCCCTTTTCAGCGGTACCGGCCCCTTGAACAGGCCCCCACTTTGGGAAAGCTTTTCCGTTCTACCAAATTTACAGACTTATGTCAATGTACTTCTGGAAACTTTTTTTATTTTTTTAAATAACTTTAATCAAGCCTTATTGTGGCACCCAGCCAGATACATGTGGACTTCCATGTCAGTTTAGGCTTTGGAAGAAGCTCAAGACCTGGGTCAAACTCAAGGAAAATCTCCACAAAATCATCCAGCATAGGTATCTCTATTGAAAGTGGAATATTGGCACCGAATGAATTGTTTCCATCGTCCTCAAATTCGAATCTGGCAAAGCCGCCCACACCTAAAGATGCAGTAAATGGTCCGGCAATAGGACGTGAATTAATCAAGGTATATGATCCGGAGAGGAACATAAACTGATGACCTTTTGTAAAGTCATATGCCAGCTTGGCAACCCATGGATCATACTCGAATACCAGTACTGTAGTAGGTTTACCGAAACCAAGACCAATTCTCTTCTCCTGTGCTGATGCACAGATAGGTAATAATGCGATTAACACAAATAATACAAGCAGTACTGCTATTTTCTTCTTCATTTTTTCACTCCCATAGTACCTTTATCGGCAAAAAAAAATTTTATTTAATGGGAGATTAAAAATATTATTTATTTCTTCAGAAGACCTGTCTTATCGATAATGGAACGTATCTCGTCGGAGTTCAGAAGCTCCTTGTTATCGTAAAGAGCCTTCAGCTTGTCCTTATCCTCGAATCCTGCGGCAATTGCCCTTTTGAGCTGGGCTGCTCCCTGAGAAAAGTTTCCTGTGTGGTTGAGTAAGATATCACTTTTTTTGAAATAGAGCTCTGCATTCTCGCTGTTCTTTATATTGCTGTCACGGGTCAGGTTGTAATCGATGACAACATCTGCAGTCTCAAGGAACTTGGCATAATACTCACCCTGTTCGTAGGGATGGAGAAGAAAACGGCTTATCTCTATATTGTCAGTGTCAAGGGAAAGAGCTTTTTCGCCGTATTGCACCGCTTTCTCATAATCCTCGGAGCTGTATGAGACTTTAGCCATCTCAAAGTAAAGCTGGGCGTCTGAAGCAGAATCGGGGAAAATCTCCAGCTGCTGGTAGGTTTCCAATGCCTCAGGCAGATACCCTTCCTCTGCAAGAAGAGAAGCATAGTTGAACCGGGCCGCATAGTTGTCTGGCTCCCGCTCCAAGATCTTATGATAGAGTTCAAAGGCCTTTTCCCTGTTTTCGAGCTTGTAGTAACAGTAAGCCTGGGCAGATAAGATTGTGCCGTTATCCGGATCCTGTTCTGCAAGACCATCCAGCACATCCAGGGCATCTCCATACCGTTCGGCCATTATATAGCTTTTGGCCAGGTTGAAGTTTGCAGCTCCGAACTTCTTGTCGTACTCGGCAGCCTTAAGGAAGGCTTTGGCAGCGTTCTCTGCCTCTCCCAGCCGCATATATGCATTGCCAAGGTTAAAGTAGACATTGGCAAATTCCTTGCGGGATGGAGCAAAGACACAGGATGAGCATATACAGACAATGGCAAGAATAAGAATTCTGAACCGCATATTGTAATTATATCACAAATATCACAGATTGAAAAGGATTCCGGGGGCTCCTGTTTCCGAGATGAAAGAGAGCTTGACAAAATGGCCTTCCTGGCAGTAGTGGAGCTGTGGCACCAGATATCCTACAGCTGTTCCCCAGAGAGCTCCTGCAAGAACATCGGTAAGGAAGTGATTGCCCGAAAGAACACGCAGAGTTCCCACTGCAGCAGCTGCCGCAAAGGATCCGCCTGCAACCAGATATTTCTTCTTTCCCTCAGGATGCATATGGGCATAGACAGTGGTAAGGAAAGAGGCAGAGGCAAAAGCCATAGAAGCATGGCCTGACATGAAGGATCTACCGGAATCATCATCCCTAAGCAGCTTGCTTTTTGTATCATCGTAGTAGCAGTAGGGGCGCCAGCGGGTGACTGCATCCTTTGTAAGCTCCTTTACGCTGTGGGCTATAAGGAGAGTCTCGGCATACATGACTGCCTCGGTGATTATAGTCTCTTTCTCCTGATGGATCGCAAGGGCAAAAGGGGCTGCCATAGTACAGGCCAGAAGAATATCGCCTGTCAGATCCAGGCTGCGGGAATAGCTGTGCATCATGGCCCGGTCCACAAAGTTCACATCGCTTTTATGCAGCCGGTCAATGCCGTGATCCCTGGCTGAATCCCGGTCCTGAGTCAGCTTTACTGCCAGATGTGTGCCATAGAGTGCTACAGCAGTGCCTCCGATAATGGCATCCCTTTTCCAGTCGAGCCTGTACGGAAAATCATCGGCCGGCAGAGAGGCGACAGACAGCAGGATCAGGAGAATAAGCAGCAGCTTTCTTATCATGCGTTAACTATTTTCTTTAAATATTTCTCAGTCTCAGGGGTCGGCACACCAGACTCATGGCCCAGTTTGACAATTACACCGCCCAGGGCATCAAGCTCTATGCGACCCTTCCTGTTCTCTATATCAAGCTGGAACGATGTCTTGGCGGCAGGGTCGATATTCTCCCCTATCCTCATGGCATAGTCAATATCATAGCTGTTTAGGACTACATTTCTCTTGGCTGCGACTGCAACTATCTCGTTCATAAGGGCAAGGACACTGGCATTGAGCTCTGGGTCAGCCCAAACTTCATGAATAGTCTTTCCAGTGGCGCCTGTTACCAGTGCAAATGGGGAGACAAAGAGGAACTTGCGCCAGATAGGCTCAAAAGGATTCTGTGTCCAGTAGAGCTTAAGCCCCATGTTCTGGAAGAAAGCCTGGATCTCGTCGCCGTCGAAGTCTGGACGCTCGGGGTCGGCTCCGGAATAGACCTTGACTATATCGCCCTGGAGCTTTACAACACCTGGGCACTCTATCTTTGAGCTTATGTAGACACAGGATGGCAGAACAATGCTCTTGGTGGCGATAGCCTTGATCCGGTCGTAGACATCCACGCCGTTCATCAGGGGCATGATCACTGTATCGGAATTGAGCCGCGGCTCCACCTGCCGGACAGCATCCTCAAGGTCATAGTTCTTTACAGCAAGGAGAAGGAAGTTAATATAAGGAAGCTTAAGGACGCTGTCGGTGACCATCTTAGGTATGCAGACCACAGGATCCTGTTTCCAAAGCTTAAGGGTAAGGCCGTTGGCCTTGATAGCCTCAAGGTGTGCCCCCCGGGCAATAAAGGTAAGATCTCTTTTATCCCGCCAGTTTGTGGTGATATTCAGGGCAAACATGCCGCCGAAGTAGCCGCCTACCCCGCCGAGTCCCATGACCACGATATTGTTATAAGCCGAACTTTTATCTAAATTCATTCTCTTCCATCCTTATATGGAAAGGATACATGAATTTTCCTATTTTAACAATATGTTGATAATATGAATAAATACATGATAAAATAGAAGATGGAGGGGATTATGTATCTTGAACCTGGACAGAAGATAAGCACCACTATTATTTCTATTTCCAAAGAGAATGTGTTCTTAGACCTTAACGCAAAGAGCGAGGGAATCCTGCCGCTTGCAGACATACAGAACGAGGACGGCACACTTAGGGCTAACGAGGGAGATTCCATCGATGTCTATTTCATCGGGACCAAAGATGGAGAGATGATGTTCACCACCCGGATAAGCGGGGATAACGCAGACCTTGCGCTGCTTGAGAATGCATATAAGCATGGCACACCTGTGGAAGGTCATGTGGAGAAGGAGATCAAAGGGGGCTTCGAGGTCACTGTAGGGTCGGCCCGGGCTTTCTGCCCCTTCTCTCAGATGGGATTCAGAGAGAAGAAGGAGCCTAAGGAATATGTGGGCAGAAGCATGCCTTTCCGCATAATAGAATTCAAGGAAGAGGGGCGGAATCTGCTTGTATCCAACCGTGTGATACTGGAAGAGGAGCATCAGATGGAGCTTAGAAAGCTGGAGGGTCAGCTGGTTCCTGGTGCCAAGGTTATGGCCAAAGTAGTGTCGCTCCAGAATTTCGGCGCTTTTGTGGAGGTGAATAGCTTTAAAGCTCTGCTCCCAATCTCCGAGGTAAGCAGGGAACGGGTGGCTGATATTGCCGATGTTCTGGCAGTGGGTGATGAGTTTGAGGTTGTGGTTCTCAAGGCAGACTGGGAGAGGGAACGCCTCTCTGTAAGCCGCAAGGCTCTTCTGGCAGACCCATGGGATAACGCTGCTGAAAAATACCCCGAAGGGACTAAAATCACCGGGAAGATTGCAAGAATATCCAATTTTGGTATATTTATTGAGCTTGAAAGCGGTTTAGACGGCCTCGTGCATGTCTCGGAGCTCGAAAATATCAAGCCTTGCACGAATATACAGAAACTGTATAAAATCGGCGACAAGATGTCTGTAGTTGTAAAAGAGGTGAACCAGGCGGCAAGGCGTATCTCCTTGAAGCCATCATCCTCCAAGGAGCAGGATCTGGAGGCTGCAAAGTATATGAAGGGACAGGCCGATACTGAGACATATAATCCCTTTGCCCTGTTGTTAAAAAAGAAGAAATAGTATTTAATATATATTATACAAAAACTTCATAAAATGGAGAAAAGTAATGAGCGATAACAGAGGTTCATTCACAAGCAGAATCGGCTTTGTATTAGCTGCTGCCGGCTCTGCTGTAGGTTTAGGAAACATCTGGCGGTTCCCATACCTGGCTGCCAAGAACGGTGGAGGTATCTTCCTCCTTATTTACATTCTTCTTGTGCTTACTGTAGGTATTGCACTTATGACTGCCGAGATAACCATTGGCCGTAAGACAGGTCTTTCTGTATGCAGTGCATTCAAGAAGCTGAACAAGAAATGGGCTTTTGTCGGCGTGCTTGGGGCTATTGTTCCAGCCATAATCCTCCCCTACTACTCCGTAATCGGAGGCTGGGTGCTTAAATATTTGGTTGCATTCTGCGAGGGCTTTGGTGCCTCAACAGCAGAGGACGGCTTCTTCGGAGGTTTTATCTCCAGCTCTGCCTCCCCTCTTTTCTGGTATATTATCTTCATCGGTCTTGTGACAATCATCATTGTATATGGTGTGCAGAAAGGAATTGAGCGGGCCAGCAAGATTCTTATGCCTCTTCTGGTCATCCTGACCATAATTGTCGCAATCTATTCCATCTTCCTCCCAGGTGCCGGTGCAGGTCTTGTATACTATCTCAAGCCAGATTTTGCAAACCTTTCATGGAGCGGAGTCCTCAATGCCATGAGCCAGATGTTCTACTCCCTCTCGCTTGCTATGGGTATCATGATCACCTATGGTTCCTATGTTCAGAAGAAGGAGAATATCGAGACTGCAGTGACACATATCGCTCTGTTCGACACAGCAATCGCATTCCTGGCAGGACTTATGATTATACCGGCTGTATTCTCTTTCATGGGTCCCGAGGCTCTCAATGCAGGCCCTGGCCTTATGTTCATCACATTGCCTAAGGTATTCAACAGCATGACAGGAGGCGACTTTATCGGAGCAGTTTTCTTCATTCTGGTATTCTTTGCAGCCCTTACATCTGCAATCTCTCTTATGGAGGCAGTTGTAGCCAGCTTCCAGGACGAGTTCAACTTCTCAAGGACAAAAGCTATCATCGCAACACTGATTATCTGTGTTGTTCTGGGCGTTCCTTCATCCATGGGCAACGGCGCATGGTCCGGTTTCCTTATCATGGGAATGGACTTCCTCTCATTCTGCGACTACATCAGCAACAACATAATGATGCCTGTTGTAGCAGTGCTCACCTGTGTATTTGTAGGATATGTGATCAAGCCGCAGGCAATTGTAGAAGAGGTGGAGCTCTCCAACACATTCAAGAAGAAAAAGCTGTTCGAGCTCTCCATCAAGTTCTTTGCCCCAGTTTGTATCTTCATTATCTTAGTTTCTCAGTTTGTATAAGTTAAAGGAGCATATATGACCATAAATGACATCAAGCATGCAAAAATAAAAGCTTGGATTGAAGAGATCAAGAATATGTGTACACCAGATGCAGTCCATATCTGCGACGGCACCAAGGAGGAGTACGACACTCTTATGCAGAAGATGGTGGCCTCAGGCCTTGCCACTCCGCTTAAGAAGAAGCCAAACAGCTTCCTGTTCCGGTCCCTCCCATCCGATGTAGCACGGGTTGAGGCACGCACATTCATCGCCTCCAGGAAGGAGGAGGATGCAGGTCCTACCAACCATTGGATTGACCCGGTAGAGCTCAAGAAGACCATGACCAAGCTGTACACCGGCTGTATGAAGGGGCGCACAATGTATGTGATTCCTTACAGCATGGGTCCTGTAGGCTCCCCTATCTCCAAGAACGGAATCGAGATAACCGACTCGGAATATGTTGTCTGCAACATGATAATAATGACCCGTGTGGGCAAGAAAGTGCTTGATGCAATCGGAACTGACGGCGAGTTTGTTCCATGTCTCCACTCTGTAGGAAAGCCTCTTGCAGAAGGAGAGAGCGACAATGGAATCTGGCCTTGCGCCGACATGGAGAACAAGTATATATCACAGTTCCCAGAGGAACACACTATATGGTCCTATGGCTCAGGCTACGGCGGAAACGCACTCCTGGGCAAGAAGTGCTTTGCGCTCCGTATAGCTACAGTTCTGGCAAGGGACGAGGGCTGGCTTGCAGAGCATATGCTTATCCTCAAACTGACCAATCCTAAAGGAGAGGTTAAATATGTGACCGGCGCTTTCCCGTCGGCTTGCGGAAAGACAAACCTGGCTATGCTTATCCCTAAGATTCCAGGCTGGAAGGTTGAGACAATCGGCGACGATATCGCATGGATGAAGTTCGGCGACGATGGCCGGCTCTATGCCATAAACCCGGAGGCAGGCTTCTTCGGCGTTGCCCCTGGTACTTCAGAGAAATCCAACAAGAATGCACTGGAAGCAGCCAGAGCAAATTCTATATTCACCAACTGCGCACTCACCGAGGATGGCGATATCTGGTGGGAAGGAATAGGCTACCCTGCAAAAGGCGACCTTATAGACTGGAAAGGGGTAAAGCGCCCTGCCCTGCCTAAGGATAAATCTCCTAAGGGCGAGGAGTTTGCACATCCGAATGCCCGGTTCACAGCACCTGCAAACCAGTGTCCATGCATTGCACCAGAGTGGGAGGATCCAAAGGGAGTACCAATCTCTGCATTCCTCTTCGGAGGAAGAAGACCTTCTACTGTACCGCTGGTACACCAGGCACGGGACTGGAACCACGGTGTGTTCCTTGGCTCCATAGTAGGCTCCGAGGTGACTGCAGCTGTAATTTCCGATCAGGTGGGCCAGGTGCGCCGCGACCCATTTGCAATGCTGCCATTCTGCGGCTACAACATGGGCGACTACTTCCAGCACTGGATCAACATCGGCAAGAAGTCAACAGCCGACAAGCTGCCTAAGATATTCTATGTAAACTGGTTCCGCAAGGACGATGAAGGCAACTTCATGTGGCCAGGCTACGGCGACAACTCAAGAGTTCTGGCATGGATCTTCGACCGCTGCGATGGCAAGGACAATGCTGTGGAGACAGCTATAGGCTATATGCCTAAGCCAGGGGCCCTGAACACCGAGGGGCTTTCTGATGCCGACAAGGCCAATATCCCGGCTATCACCTCTGTCGATAAGGAGGGCTGGCTCAAGGAGATCAAGGATATAAGGGAGAACCACTATCCTAAGTTCGGAAAGCACCTGCCGAAGGAGCTGGCAGAACAGCTGGATATCCTGGAGAAGAATCTTAAGAATATGTAAAAATAAAAGGCAGAGGAAACTCTGCCTTTTTTATTGTTGGATAATATATGAATTTACAGACTGGACTTCTTCTTTTCGCCGCTGGATTTCTTATCGCTTATCTACTGAGAAAAATAATTTCCAGAAATAAGAAATAAATCACTGAGCTGTGAAAATATCAACAATCTCTTTAGGTGTCTTTGCATTCAGAAGCAGCTTGCAGAAATTGCTTGACCGTGTAAGGCGTGCAATCTCGGAAAGAGCCTCGATATGCGGACCAGCCTGCTGAGGTGTCGCGATAAGGAGGAAGAACAGCTTGGAAGGCTCTCCATCCAGAGAATCAAAATCTACACCTTCTGGAGAAATACCGATAGCCAGAACCAGGTTGCTCACCTTGTGGGTCTTTGCGTGAGGAACAGCAATACCTTTCTCAAGGCCTGTGCTTCCCATATTCTCACGGAGCATGACAGCTCTGAATACACTCTCTGCATCCTCAATCTTTCCTGCTTTCTTAAGGACATCAACCAGCTCTTTGATTACATCTGGTTTAGTCTTTGCTTCCAGTGGAATCTTAATTATATCTTCTTCGATCAGATTGACTACTGCCATATATTTCTCCTTTATTTTTTCATTTTAGCAAGCTGATAATTAAATTCAAACTCTTCTGCCACATTTCCGCTGCTGAACATCAGAGGGAAATTCAGTACACAGTCACCACGCTGGCGGAAGTTGTTTATGAACACCACATATCCCTTATAACTCTCACCAGGTTTAATCCTGACAATGTTCCGATACATAGTCTTCTTTGCCAGACGGATCTGAGCCAGCTTTGAAGCTCCCTTGGTATTCTTCTCATCCTCCATCCTGGTCTCTATATCCCCTATTACAGCGGCACGTGTAGACTTCTCTCCATAGAAAAGCTCTGTCTCCCGGGAGTCATATTTTACAACCATACTGGTCTTATTCTTTACCTCAACCTCAAACACCAGGGAATAAACCGGAGTAAGAGCCCATTCCCTATCGATATACGGGTTGTCATCGCGGCCATGACGCTTCGCAAGGTCGCCTTCATCCAGATACTCACAGATTACAGTTATGTCATTTTTCTCCTGAACCTGTTTTTTATTATTCTCTGCCACATGGTACTTCTTGGTGGAAAGACAGCTGGAAAAACTTATACACACAATTAAAATAAGCAATAATTTTTTCATGTTAATAATTTTATATATTATTGACTATTTTGTAAAGGGAGAAAAATTTTTAAAAAATTTTAAATTTTTTTCAAAAAATTGAAGCAAAATGAATTTTTTTTGAGTAATACAAGTAAAACTTGTCAGGAGGATGTATATGACAAACAATTTAAACTCTGTGATTGTGGAGGGCAACCTCACAAAGAACGCCGACTTTGATTCAACACAGAAGGGGACAGGATTCTGCACCTTCTCGGTAGCTACAAACAGGTATTTCAAATCTGGCGAGGAGATCCAGCACGAAGTTTCCTACTTTGATGTGGAGGCATGGGGAAAACTGGCAGACAGCTGCCACGGACTGCTGGTGAAGGGCTCTGGCGTGCGGGTCGTAGGACGGCTCAAGCAGGACAGATGGAACAGCGAGGATGGCAAGGCAAGAAGCCGGGTCAAGATTGTGGCAGAGCACATCGAGGCAAAGCCTGTGACTGCAGCCGAAAAGACAGCAACATCTGAGGCGGTTGCAGAAGCCGAGACAAAGCAGGAAGCAAAGCCGGCGCGCCAGAAGAAAGCTCAGAAAGAGATGGTTATGGCGTAAAAAAAGGGGTGCAGGTTCTGCCTGCACCCTTCTACTTATTTCCGGATAGTCGGGTCTATAGTATCCCGCACCCAGTCTCCCAGAAGACACATGCTCAGTGTAGTCAGGAAGATGGTAAGGCCAGGGATTACTGCAAGCCACCAGTTGGTCATCATATAGGCTCTTCCAAAGGAGAGGAGGCTTCCCAACGATGTGTCAGGAGGCTGGATTCCAAGGCCCAGGAAGCTCAAGGAGGTCTCTGCAAGGATCTTTGCAGGGAAGTTCAGGGTAAGCTCTACAATAAGGATGTTGGATACGTTAGGAAGAATATGCTTGGTGTAGAGCCGCACCGGGCTTGCTCCCAGCTGCCTTATGGCAACTGCATATCCGTTGTTCTGGGCCGACAGCGCCATACCTCGGGACATTCTGGCATACTTGTTCCACCCCTCGATACCAAGGAGGAATACGAAGAACACCAGGTTGTTTCCGAAGAATGCGATTACCAGAAGGGCCAGAATCATGAACGGCAGTGAATACTGGAAGTCCACCATCATCATGATAGCCTCGTCCACCCAGCCGCGGAAATGGGCAGCCACAAATCCAAGGGCAGTTCCCAATATAGCTGTGATGATAGTTCCACAGAAGGCAACCAGAAGGCTGGTACGTATGGATCTTATCAGACGGCTGAGGAAGTCGCGCCCCAGAGAGTCGGTACCTAAAATGTGCACAGTATCGGTACCACCGAAAATCTTCGGGATAGAAAGGCGGTTAGCCAGATCCTGTGTCTCGTAGTCAAAAGGTGCAAACTGCTCCCAGAACACAGCTACGATGAACATGAACAGAAGCCATGCCATGCAGAGCATGATCATAGGAGGCACTTTTCTGAAGACTTTCTGGAGCTTTGTCTCCTGACCGACAACGCCGCTTAAAACTTCAAACTTTACTTTTTCATTTTTAACATTGTCGCTCATCATTTGTCTCCTGCTGTAACTCTGATCCGTGGGTCAAGAAGTCCGTAAGTAAAGTCTACAAGAAGGTTTGCAAGAACCATTGCCAAGCCCATGATAATAACAATCGCCTGCACTACCGGGAGGTCCCGGACAGCAACTGAAGAAACTAAAAGCCGTCCGATTCCAGGCCATGCGAATACATTCTCTATAACCACACTGCCGCCAACCATGTGTCCGATACTGGTTCCTATTACTGTAACAATAGGAATTGCTGCATTAGGCAGGGCATGGAGGTAAACCATCCGGTTCCGGTTGGCACCCTTTGCCTTGGCTGTGATGATATACGGCTTTGAAAGGACGTTCAGCATGGCTGACCGGGTATAACGGGCATAGGATCCCATTCTGGTCATACCTATGGTGATCATAGGCATAAGAAGATGGAGCCAGGTGTCGCTGCCTGCGCTTGGAAGCCAGTGCAGTTTCATGGAGAATATCAGGATGAACATGATACCCAGGAAGAAGTTCGGCATAGAGAAGCCGAACACTGCCGTTCCCATAATGAATCGGTCGCCGAAGGAGTTCCTGTGCAAGGCTGCGTATATTCCAAGCGGCAGTCCCACCACAATGGAGAAGATGATAGACATTCCCATAAGCCATACCGACTTCGGCAGCCGCTGGCTTATAATCTCAAACACATCCCGTCCATCCTTATACGACTGGCCGAAATCTCCGTGGATAAAGTTCTTGCAGTATACAAAGAACTGCTCCATAAGCGGCTTGTCGAGTCCCCACAGCTGCCTGAACTCGATGTAGTCCTCTTCGGTGGCATCATCGGGGAGCATAGCCTGAGCCGGGTCGCCGGTGATTCTAAGAACAAAGAATACAAATACAACAAGAAGGAATGTTGTGATAAACGCCCTCAGGGTCTTAACTAAAAAGTATTTAACATGCATATATTCCTTCCTTACCTCTCTGTAACCAAGAAACAGGCAACCTTGTGCCCATTGCCCACATCCACCAGTTCCGGCTCCGACTCAAGGCACCGCTGAGTGCATTTTGAGCACCGGGATGCAAATCTGCACCCTTTGGGCAGGTCGATGGGGTTTGGAGGATCTCCGTGCAGCATAATCCGCTTTGCCTGGGCATCAGGGGTCAGGGACGGTACTGCGGAGATCAGCGCCTGAGAGTATGGATGAAGTGTGTTTGTAAAGAGCTCGTCGCTCTCTGCCTCCTCCACTACTCTTCCAAGATACATAACTATTATTCTGTCACACACATGCTTGACAATTCGCAGGTCGTGACTTATGAACATAAATGTCAGGTTTAATTCTTTATGAATCCGCTTGAAAAGGTTTACAACTTGAGCCTGGATAGAGACATCCAGAGCAGATATAGGCTCGTCGCAGACTAGAAGCTGCGGCTTTACTATAAGAGCCCGGGCAAGTACTATTCTCTGCCGCTGGCCACCCGAAAGCTCATGGGGGTACCGGTCGTAGAAAATAGGCTTAAGGCTTACAGCTGCCAGCATATCCAGCACCATCTGCTTCCGCTCTTTAGGGTCGCCGATATTGTGGATCTCAAGCGGCTCCATAATCTGCTTGCCGACACACATATAAGGGTCAAGAGCTCCCAACGGATCCTGGAATATCATCTGCATATCCAGGCGGAGGGCTCTCCACTCCTTAGGCTTTAGAGTTGACATATCGCGCCCTTTGAACAGGACAGTTCCCTTGGTAGGATGCTCCATATCAAGAATAAGCTTGGCAGTGGTCGACTTACCGCAGCCGCTCTCCCCTACAACTCCAAAGAACTCTCCTTTATAAATGTCAAAGGTGACACCGTCAACAGCCTTCAGATAACGCCGCTTTGCAAACAGCTTATCCGACTTAAGGGCGTACTGCTTGTACAGACCCTTTGCTTCTACAAGTTTTTCTCTCATGCCTGGCCTCCGAAGGTTCCGTGCACTGGATGGAAGCAGGCACATCTGTGTATTCCATTGATAGTGGTAAGCTTCGGCTGCCCCTTGAGGCATTCATCGGTCATATATTTGCACCGCGGTCCGAAGCAGCAGCCCTGAGGCCGTTTGTCAGGAGCAGGAACCGAACCCTCTATAGGAATCAGGTCCCCATCCTGGCCATCCATTTTAGGCAGGGAATTCAAAAGTCCCTCGGTATAAGGATGTGCTGGTTTCTTGAAGATGACATCTACAGGGCCTTCCTCTACAACCACACCTGCATACATAACCATTACACGCTTAACATTCTCTGCTATTACGCCCAGATCATGGGTAACCAGGATTGTGGCCATGCCCAGCTTCTTGTTCAGACTCCGGAGAAGATCCAGAATCTGTGCCTGTACTGTCACATCCAGCGCAGTTGTAGGCTCGTCTGCCATAAGCAGCTTAGGCTTGCAGGCCAGCGCCATGGCAATCATGACTCTCTGGCAGAGTCCTCCCGACAGCTGGTGGGGATAGTATTTAAGCCGTGTCTCCGGATGAGGTATGCCCACCTGGGTCAGAAGGTCGATAGCTTTCTTATCAGCCTCTGCCTGGGAGCATTTCTCGTGAAGATGGATAACCTCGGTAATCTGATTTCCGATAGTCTTGACCGGGTTCATGTAGACCACAGGATCCTGGAAGATCATTGTGATATCCTTTCCCCGGATCTGCTCCATCTTAGATGCAGGCAGTTTAAGAAGGTCGGTCCCGTCATACATAACCTCGCCGGTAACTGTTGCGTTATCGGCAAGGATACGGAGAATGGCAGATCAGGTGACGCTTTTGCCACACCCGCTCTCACCTACCAGGCCGAGAGTCTCGCCTTCTTCAAGATCCAAGTCAACTCCATGAAGTATACGGATTCTCCGTCCGTCCACCTCAAAATCAACTTTAAGATTTTTTACATGAAGCAATTTATTCCCGCCTTGTAAAATACAATTATTTTGCCTTTACGTTGTCCGGTCCAAAGTCCATGAACTGGCATCCGTATGGTGTCCAATCTACATTCTTCTGCTTTCCGAAGAATACAGCGTTGCTGTACAGCATAACTGCCGGTGGGTTCTCGTCCCAGATCTCAAGCATCTTCTTGAATGCTGCCCGGCGTACTGCTGGGTCGGTTGAAGATTCAAGGATACCACCCTGCTCGTGGAAGTCAGGAGCTTTCCAGTTGTTCCACTTGGTTGCATCGTAGCTTGGCTTATAGGTTCTCCAGAGTCCGGAAACTGGGTCTGGGAACAGTCCGTTGTGGGATGTGTTTCTAAGGTCGTAGGTTCTGATTCCGTCGGCATCCTGTGCGTTAACCTGTGACCAGTTCTCGCATACCTGGATCTCCACGTTGATTCCGATCTTCTTCCACATCTCGATACAAGCCTGTGCTGTGTCAAGCTCGCCGGTGTAGTAGTCTTTCAGAACTCTGTAAACCATTACAGGTGAACCCATCTTCACATACTCAGACTGTGCAAGCTCTTTCTTTGCAAGCTCTACATCATAGATAGCCTTTGGATGCTCTTTGATGTACATATCGCCGTAAACTGGCCACTGGATTCCGTTAGGAACCTCTACCATTCCGTTCCACAGTGTCTTTACAAGAAGCTCTCTGTCGATAGCATATGTCATAGCATGTCTCAGATGAACATCCATGTATGGCTTGTGCATGTTGTAGTAGATTGTTCTTGCTGTGGTGATAGCGCCGCCTACGATCTCTACATCAAGATTTGATGTCACAGTAGAGAACATGTCTGGTGGAACATCGGTGATAATATTGAAGTCGCCTGCTGCAAGACCTGCGATTCTGGCTGCAACTTCTGGAACAACCTTGAATGTGATCTTCTTATAAGCTGGCTTGCCTCCCCAGTAGTCCTCGTTGGCCTCAAGGGTCAGAGACTCTGCGTCCACAAACTCAACAATCTTGTATGGACCGGTTCCGATAGGCTTGAACTGCCATTCCTTGAAATCGGTGGAGTTGAATCCCTTGCCGCTTACGATTGAATAGGAAGGAAGAGAAAGGATCTGCTCTACAGCTGGATCTGGTTTCTTTGTGATGATTCTTACTGTGTAATCATCAATCTTCTGTACTTCCTTGAAGTTAGGGAAGTTCTTGTCCTTTCCCATTACAGAATCTGCAGAGAATGGTCTTCTTGGTCCGAACAGAGCAAGTACGTCATCTGCTGTGAACTCTGAACCGTCGTGGAACTTTGCACCCTTGCGGAGATAGAGCTCCAGTGTGGTGTCGTCAATCCGCTTCCAGGATTCAGCAAGACCTGGCTCTGTACCAGTGTTGTTCTTGTAGTCAATCTTGATAAGGGTATCATACATGTTCATGAACACCTTATACATAGCTACAGTCTGGTTTGAAATATCACCAGGCTCCATTGTTGCAGGAAGTGCTGGAACTGCAATAACTATCTCTTCAACAGCTTTGCCTTTTTTCTCGGCACTTGCGCCAGCAAACAGACTCAATGCAACAAACAGCATCAAGCATGTCAGTAAAAATTTCTTCATTTTTCTCTCCTTTATTACTCTGTCACACTGAAACCAGTTCAGTATGACTTTGCATTATCTCAAACTATTTTCTACCAGCTCATTCAGCTCGGCAAACATCTTCTTCCAAGCTTCCTTTGAATAGTTGGGGCCGTATGTGAAAGGAGGCGCCTCTACACAGACATTGCCAGTAAAACCAGTCTTATTAAGCCGGGTGAACAGCTCCTTCCAGAAGTAGTTTCCTTTTCCAGGCTGCAGATGGGAATCCTTATCCCCTGCGTTGTCCTGCATATGGAATGCGATCAGATGTTCCTTCATAGCCTCGTAGGCGCTCATTGCGTTCTCGGCATGGGCCACCAGAGAATGCCCTGTATCGAGGCAGAACCCCAGGTTCGGGTGCTTGTTCTCCTCGTAAAGCTTGGTCATGTGCTCGTTCTTGCACCCAAGCCGGCCACCTGAGTATGGCAGCATGTTCTCAAGGGCAATCTTGAAGCCGAACTGCTCGCCGAACTTTAAAAGCTCCTGCAGGGTCTTGCCCGCCTGGCTGCAGATCTTGTCCAGCCCCTCGATATCCACGTTGTAGCCTTTTCTGGTGGTCGGATGCAGGATACCTATGGTGCTTCCCACAGCCACAGCCCTCTCCATCCAGAACTTCATCTTGTCCACCATCTTGCGTCGGTCAACCTCGTATAATGTGGCAATATCATCCAGCACCGGATCCTTATAAGGAAGATGGAATGTGCCTATTGACAGACCGGCTGCCTTGAACTGGTCCCCCATCTTGGCAAGCTCATCCACAGATTTTCCTGCGAAAATGCCCTCGTCATCCCCCTCAAGGCCATAAAAGCCAGAGAACTTACAGATGTCAATTATTTCTTCAACTGATTTTTTAGCACCTACCATGCCAGAGGTGTTATAAGCAATTACAAAACGTAAGCCAGTAAGGTTATTATTCATGCATACCCTCTCTACTATATATTGTACATCTTTATTATATAGTACGCAACCACGAATTTTCCCTAAAAGCAGATAAAAAAAGGGGAACAGATTTTATTCTGTTCCCCGATTCACAATAACTGCGGTCTAAATCACTTTTTTACGTTCCGTGGGCCAAAGTCCATGAAGTAGCAAGGATATGACTTCCACTGGATGTTCTTTGCCTTTCCATAGAACATAGGTGTGTTATACAGCATAACTGCTGGTGGGTTCTCGTCCCATTCGATAATCATAGCCTTGAGAGCAGCCTTTCTTTCCACAGGGTCGATGATGGTGCTCAGGATCTCGCCGTACTCAGCGAACTTGCGGGAATCCCAGTTGTAGTATCTGGTTGCGTCATAGGATGGCTTGAATGTTCTCC
>JAGCGL010000118.1 GCA_017649605.1 Spirochaetia bacterium | reverse complement strand
CTGGAGACCGAACCCGAGATCTGCCAGGACCAGGAATGTCATATAGAGCCCTTTCATTCAGAGCATCATCACCATCATCACTGAAAACATATGATAAAGATTTGCTTAATGCATTTTGAGATGGTATAATTAAAATATGAGGCGTCTTTTCATTTTATTACTGTTACCACTGCTCCTCTTTACCGGCTGCAGGAAGAACCAGATTGAGGTCCGGAATCCGGTGGTGGAATCCTCCTCCGAAGAGATACAGCAGAAGATGGGAATAACATTCGGAATCCCAAAGGATGCAGAGAATATCTACTATTCAATAATTGCAGAAAAGCTGGCTCAGATGGAATTCAACTGGCAGGGAGCCGAGTGCACAGCCCGGATCAAGCCCAGCACATCTACAGAGCTTGAGGATATATCGGGATTCTATTACGAGTGGAACAAGGAAGTTGAGCTGCCTGTGGGATACAACACTGCAACAGCACGCTGGCTCGAGATTGATGGCAGCACCCTGGGAATCTGCATCTGGCAGGACATAGTGCCAGGCCTCACCTACTCTGTAAGCATGAACCAGAATGCCACACTGGAGAACCTTTTTATCCTGGCCAACGCAATCTACATTCCAGTTCAGGGAGACAGCTGAGCTGAACTGGTGGAAATGTGATATAATATATTAAAAGGAGGACAGATATGATTGATTTTATCATGAGCAATCTATTCTGGTTCTGGCTGGCAGTATTTGTCATCATGGTGGTGATCGAGGCCATGACTGTTGCCTTGGTTTCTATCTGGTGCGGTGTCAGCGCTTTTATAATGATATTCCTCTCAAGGACAGAGATGCCTTTCAAGTGGCAGCTTCTGATCTTCCTCTTGGTAAGTGCGGTGCTCATGCTGTTCACCCGCCCCTTCTTCGTCAAAAAGCTTAAGCTGGGTAAAAACAAGATGAATACCGATGCCATCGAAGGGACTAAAATGAAGGTTTTGGAGCCTATAAGCCAGTTCCAGAAAGGGACTGTCAAGGCTCAGAACGGAGTTGTCTGGAATGCGGAATCGGCCGATGAGGAATCCCTTTCCTCCGGAGAGATCTGCGTTGTTAAAAGTGTAAAGGGTAACACCCTTGTAGTTCAGAAAGTTAAGGAGGATTGACATATGGACGCTTCTTTCGGTTTTTTCTATGTATGGATTGCACTGCTTTTAGTAGCAATTATCTTAATTTTAACAAATATCAGGATTGTACAGCAGTCCAATGCTGTTGTAATTGAGCGGCTGGGAACATATCTCAAGACCTGGACCGTGGGAATCCATGTAAAAGTTCCATTCATAGACAGCTGTCTGGCCCCGCTCTCCCTTAAGGAGAAGGTGCTGGATTTCCCACCGCAGCCAGTAATAACACGGGATAATGTGACAATGAAGATCGACACAGTGGTTTATTTCCAGATTTCCGACCCTAAGCTTTATACATACGGCGTCGAGCAGCCTATAAATGCGCTGGAGAACCTCTCGGCCACCACTCTGCGTAACATAATCGGAGAGCTTGAGCTGGACCAGACCCTCACCAGCCGCGATGTGATAAACAATAAGATGAGGAGCATCCTGGACGAAGCTACCGACCCATGGGGAATCAAGGTTAACCGTGTGGAGGTGAAGAACATCATACCACCAGATGCTATAAGCGATGCGCTGGAAAAGCAGATGAGGGCAGAGCGTGAGCGCCGCGAGCAGATCCTTATAGCCGAAGGCCACAAGCAGAGTGCAATCCTCGAGGCCGAAGGAAAGAAGCAGGCCATGATTCTGGAAGCAGAGGCCGAGAAAGCATCTATGATTCTGAATGCCGAAGCAGAGAAAGAGGCAGCAATCAGAAAGGCAGAAGGAGAAGCCAAGGCTATTCTGGAAGTACAGAATGCAAAGGCCGAGGGAATCAAGATGCTCAAAGATGCGCAGCTGGATGAGGCAGTTATAAAGCTGAGGAGCCTGGAGGCATTTGAGAAGGTGGCAGACGGCAAGTCCACTAAGATCATAATTCCTTCGGAGATTCAGAGCATGACAGGTCTGGTCTCCAGTCTCTCAGAGACAATAAAGAGCTGAGAAATCACCAGGATTTGTAATCTTTGTAGTAGACGATATTTCCTGCAAAGAAAAGTTCTCCTCCGTCAACATGTGCACCATCATATGGGGTAGTTTCGGACGCAACTTTCTCAAGATCGCTGAGTACGTCCGGAAGATCAATAAGAGTTTTCAGTTCATTGATAGCTTTAACAATACCCATAAAAATTGAAGGTTCTCTCCAGTTGATATATTTCTTATTGATGAGCACATTAGCCACATTCCCATAGTTTTCAAATGGAACAACCTCATCGCAGTCAAAGTGGATGAATTGTGATTTATGATCATTTGTTCCATAGGCCCAATTTCTTGAATCCGCTAAATTGTTGGCGTCAAATGCTTTTGACAGAGCCTTATATGCAGCTGACGAGGGGTTCATAGCTTCGGCTTTAAACATATCTGTCGCTTTGACTGGAATAGAGACTTTCAGCGCAGTTTTAATCGCATTATCAATCTGGTCGGTCGATTTATCTTTTGAATCAATCATATCCCATTCCCTGTCTGTGCCGTTTTTCAAAGCCTTTACAACTTCATCCTTCAAGAAGTCGCTGGCTGTGAAGCCCTTGAGGTAGGAATCCTTGTAATAGTAAAGATAAGAACGGAGAATCAGCGTTATAACACTTGGAAGATACATTCCATTTTCTGTGTAAAATCTGTATGTAGCCATTGGATCATAGGGGCCGTCTCCGCATACAGTGCCTCTAAAATGGGTACGGTCACTGTCATCATATTTTTCTATGTAGTTCTGAGTGGCGAGCGCCGCAGCCCCGCCCTGCGAATAGCCGATGGCAACAGTGTAATAATCATTTTCCAGACCTCGGAATGAGTCACCGTTTGAATCACTTTTTGTGTTCTTCCAGTATATAGCGGCACAGGCGGCATCCCAGCACTGCTTGCCAGTATTCTCCTGAATCAGGTAAGGATGAACAATATCCTTTGAAGAGCCATAGCCCAGATAGTCCGGAGAAATGACCATATAGTCATGGAAGCATGTCTCATACAGAAGACCACATTCAGAAAACTCAAATCCTGATTTCTTTGAAGGAACATCGGTGTCTTTAAGCTGTGTGGCGTGGCAGTGAAGAACCGCAATATCGGAGCAGGCATAAAATCTATGCCAGCTCCAGTCCCATATATCAAAATATGACAGATAATTCACAAGGACTCTCATAGAAGCCTTAACTTCCTTACCAAATGGGTCAGTTGTGGTATACTCCAGCTTAAACGCCGCAACCTCACAGCAGAGGCTGTCCTTGAACTGCTGATTACTCTCAAAGAGATTGTCAATATCAGATGCTGAATTTACACTTTTAAACTTAAGTTTTCCCTTTGAAAAGGCTTTCTTCATCTCTGCCTTATATTTTTCAATGCTCTCGCTTCTAAGTTTCTCCAGCTCTGTTGCGTCACCACCTCCCTTTTTCCTATCCTCGATAAGTTTATCCAGGGAAACTGTGCCAATCTCTTCTGCACTGATAAACTGGCCCCCTTTTGATGAGCCGGAGCTGCCGGATGAACCGATGTCGCAGCCTATAAAAATAAATACTGCAACCAAAAAAATGATTATAAATAACTTTTTCATTAATTCATCCACATATCTACAAAATAAAAGCTTACAGCTTATTCTCTGACAGATACTGCTTCAATTCCTCAATCAGCTTGTCACCATCCAGGTTGTAGAACAACTTCTCGAAGCATCCTGTTATCATAGGATTCAGGTCCAGACCGAACTCCACCGATCTGGCTTCGGTCTTGAAGCCATAGCATCTCTTGCCGTTGGCATAGCCGATGCCCAGCTCGACACAGGCCCCCTCATCAGGTACCCTGCCGTCAAGCATTATAAATACAATATCTGCCTTCAGTACTTCTTCCAAATCCTTCTGGAAGATCTTGTTCATGGCCTCTTCCTGAGTCATCCCTTGTATTTCCGGGGCCAGATAACCGTCGCGCTGGGGCAGGAAAACCTCATAGCCATAGCTTTCCAGTATATTTGTTATCTTAAGGTTGTAGTCCTTCTCGCTCTGGTTGAACAGCGGTGCTGCAAAATAGACCTTATTGCCGCTCTTGACTGAGGCTGCCACCTGAGCCGGCTTATCTTCGGCAAGCTCTTTTTTATTGCATGATGCAAGGCCTGTCATAAGTATTGCACATAAAATTAAAATAATGATTCCTGCTGTTTTCTTCATTTCTCAACCCCATACCGGCTGATCACGGTATCAACCACATATTTTTTCTTAAGATCACCTAAAGCCTTAAAATGCTCTGTTTCCCAATGTTGCTTAAGCACCTCCTCGGATGCCCACAGCTCAATGAGCAGAAGTTCATTCTTGTTGTCAGGGCTGTAGAAGTAATCGTATTTCTCGTTCCCAACCTCTTTTCTGGATGCATCTGCAACACCGCTTTCCATAATTGCGCGGTAGAATTCATCCCGCTTTCCATCCTTAAGATAATAATGAACCTCGATAAACTGCTTCATGGTGAATCTCCCCTTCCAATCATTTTACTACATTTTGAATCTGTTATCAAATAAAATAATTTGACATAAACAAAAAAGAGGAGTATCAATTTTTATATGAAGATCGGAGTTGTAGGATTAGGCCTTATCGGCGGTTCTATCTTTAAGAAATTACGAACGCTTGGTAAATACGAGGTCGTGGGCATCTCAAGAGAAGACGACTACACTGCCCTCCGCGGCTGCGATATAGTCTTTGTCTGCACCCCGATGAGCGTGACCCTTGAAATTCTGGACAGGCTGGAGAGCTTTGTCGATAAAGAGACAATAGTCACAGATGTCTGCAGCCTGAAAGGCTTTGTATCAAAGAAATCGTATAAATACCATTTTATTCCATCCCACCCCATGGCAGGAACCGAGAACAGCGGCTGGGAAAGCTCATTCCCAGAGCTTTTTGAAGGGGCAAATTGGGTCATAACTCCGCTCAACGACAGTATCAACGACGAACAGAAAGAACTTGAGACCTTGATTGAGGAATTGGGAGCCAACATTGTCATTACGACACCGGAAGAGCACGATAAGGCTGCCGCACTCATCTCTCATATGCCTCTGGTGATTGCTCAGGCACTGTGCGAGAATATCAAGGATAATCAGCTGGCCCAGACCCTTGCCTCTTCGGGGTTCAGGGATACGACAAGGCTTGCCCTCTCAAACACACAGATGGCAGGCGACATGGTGAAACTGAACAGGGAAAATATTGAAATTGCCTTGGATGCCCTGGCTGGAAGCTTAAAATCATTGCTGGAAGATGATTATCCTGACAAGGCTGAAAAAATCAAGGCTCTTAGGAAAAAGTTATTTAAATAATTTTTTTCGTTCCTGTATCATTATTTGATACACCGGCAGCTGTATATTTAAGTAAATTGAAAAAAGGAGAGGTATATGGCTGAAAATCATTGGCGCAAAGAACGGATAGAATCGTCGATCGATATACTTTACAACGGCAGATGCATGGAGCCCTGCCATGTCAAGCACTGGCGAGAAGAGAACAGGTATGGTGTGGTTTCTGTTGTCAAAGGCATCATCACCGGCCATTGGGATGTGGTGACTGAAGACGGCACTGTTGAAAAATATCTGTT
The DNA here is from genome assembly GCA_017649605.1 of Spirochaetia bacterium. Lineage (GTDB taxonomy): Bacteria > Spirochaetota > Spirochaetia > CADAEX01 > CADAEX01 > CADAEX01. The sequence goes on along the minus strand of JAGCGL010000118.1, from coordinate 1,573 downwards.
GGTGGAAGACCTGGTTGCCGCCGGCTGGGTGGTTGATTAAAAAGGGAGGTAAAGAATGAAAATTTCATACAAAGGTGCAGGTGTTGCACTGTTCAAAAAAGTGGATGGAGAATATCAGGTTCTGCTGGGCAAGCGCAAATATCGGCCGTATGCAGGCAAATGGTCTATTCCTGGAGGTAAATACGAATTAAAGGATTTAACCTTTTTTACAGCAGCAAGGCGGGAATTAAGAGAAGAAACTGGATTAGATTTATGCTACGATGTAAAAGTTGTTCAGATCGGAGAAACTGTTTACGACTATATAAAATTACCTTTCTTTAAATGGAAAACTTATATGTATGAAGTTCCTTTTGATTTTCCAGTGCCTGATCCTGAAGAAATTCATGAATTCTCCGAGATGAAGTTTATTCCAATAAGCGATATTAAAAAAAATGAATTAGCCTTTGGAGTAAAGCGCGAGATCAAGAAATTCTTAAAAAGGTCTGGCGAAAGGACAGTTACTCCAACATGGTCCCTGTGAGCCGCCGGCAACTTTTTCCAGATCCTTGCTGTCCATTTCTAAGTTAGCCATCTCGGCAAGATATGCTTCTGCCTCTTCTTTGGTTATCTCATAGCCCTCTGCTTTTGCCAGTGCTATCAGTTCATCTGCTGTCTTGCACTCCAGCGCCTTCTCCAGCTGCTGTTTTGTAAGTTTGCTTCTATCGATTTCTGCCATAATCATCCTCCAAATTTCAGTATAATATGAGCTTTTTTCTACCGTCAAGTTGAAAAAAATAATTGAAAAAACCAACAATATATAGTAGAATTTTTTTGTTTTTATTTTATTTTTGGAGGATTTCTATGAAAAGAATCATCACTGCAGTTCTTATTCTGACCCTGGCTATGCTCTGCCTCGCAGGCTGCAAGTCAAACGAGAAGAAGGATTACATCCTGGCTACCGGCGGTACATCCGGTACCTACTATCCATTCGGTGGCGCTATTGCCAACATCTGGAACACAAAAGTTGCAAACATGAATGTCACTGCACAGGCAACCGGTGCATCTGCCGAGAACCTGCGGCTTATCAACAAGGGCGATGCTGAATTCGCAATTGTTCAGAACGACGTAATGGACTATGCATACAATGGAACCGACCTGTTTGCAGGTGAGAAGCTTGCCAATATCCAGACTATCGGAACTCTCTATCCAGAAGTTGTTCAGATCGCTGTATCCAAGACAAGCGGCATCCAGTCTATAACAGGCATGGGCGGAAAGAGAATATCTGTAGGCGATGCAGGTTCCGGCGTAGAGTTCAACGCAAAACAGATTCTTGAGGGCTATGGAATCACATTCAACGACATCAAGAAGAACAACCTTTCATTCAAGGAATCTTCCGATGGTATCCAGAACGGTACTCTCGATGGCTGTTTCATCACAGCAGGAGTTCCAAACGCAGCACTCCAGGAGCTTGCATTCACAGCAGGACTCCAGCTTGTTCCTGTGTCCGGAGCTGAGGCCGAGAAGATCATGGCTAAATATAACTACTACACACTCACCACAATCCCTGGCGGAACCTATAAAGGAACTGACAAGG
>JAGCGL010000117.1 GCA_017649605.1 Spirochaetia bacterium | reverse complement strand
TGTCATCATCTTCATCTGGCTCTGCTGCTGGCTGCTTCCACCGGAAGATCCTGCCGGCTGCATAAGCTTAGAAGAAATAATCTGTGATACTGCCATAAGGATAGGCAGCAGTCTTATATCGCTTCCAATAAATAAAATGGAAGTAGGGGCAAAATTCCAGATCGAATCAGGCTGTGAGAGGTCTGTGATCCATGGCTCCAGGAATCCTGCGCCGCGCAGCTCGAAGAAGCTGTTCAAAAGGCGGTATAGAGCAAAGAAAATAGGCATCTGCAGAAGGATCGGGAAACAGCCTGAAAGCGGGCTCACTCCCTCTCTCTTGTACAGCGCCGCAAGCTCTGCATTAAGCTTCTGCGGGTTGTTCTTATATTTGTCCTGAATCTCCTTCATCTTAGGAGAGAGGGCGCTCATCTTTGCAGATGACTCAAAGCTCTTTTTGGTAAGCGGGTAGAGGACAATCTTTACTACAATGGTAAGAAGGATGATTGCCACACCATAGTTAGGAATAAGCTTGTGGAACGATACCAGCAGCCACTTCAGGATAGCCTGCAGCCATCCGAGGATAGCGCCGGAATCCAGCACTCTGTCCAGCTCCATCTTGGTCATGCCGAAGCCGTTGGTGTCGGCACTGTCGTAGCGGCGGAGCTCGCTGCTGCTCTTAGGTCCGATGTAGAACTTGAATGTATCTATGAAGTTTGTGCTCTTTACAACCGGGCGCGAGAAGAACATGCGCGATGCATTCTCCTGGCCTGATACAGGCAGCTGGCTGAAGGTGGTCACATACTCGGTTGCATCGGTGATACCGATGACTGCAAAGTATTTTCCGCTTATTGCAGACCATACTGTCCGTCCTTCCACCGATTTGGTCATATCAGACTTGGTCAGCTTGACCATCTTTTTCTTCTTGTCGCCGTTCAAAGTCACATACCGGCGGAAGTCCTCCCTGTTGTCCAGCTTGGTGAACTGTGGGCCGATCTGAGGTCCGAAACCAAGGGAATAGGCATAGCCGTTGGAGTTGAAGTTGATTGCCTTTCCTGTCTTGCTGGTGAACTCTATGGCAAGCTCAACCATGAACTCGTCGCTCTTGAATGTATATGTCTTTTTAATCTCCACAGGAACAGAGTTTCCGCTTCCTACAGTCAGATTCACATCTTTCTTGAACTCAACTACAGTATCTTTTCCCTGTGTGTATTTGTTTACAGCAAAATTGCCGCTCAAAGGCTGGCCGTTTATATCGCCGAAGTAGAGCTCAAACGCATTCATCTGGCTCTCTTTCCGGTAGATCATCTCAAGGGACTGGCCCTCTCTCTCCGCATGACCTTTAAGCTTGATCGATTTTACTGCGCCACCCTTGGTTGTCAGGAGTGCGCTGAAGACATCGGTCTCCACGCTCACATCCTGGTAGCTTCCAGAGTCGGGTGGAATATTGACCTGAACCTGGACCGGCTCACTGCTCTCTTCGGGCGCAGCTGCTGCCTCAGGGGCAGGTTCTGCCTTCTCCTGCCGAACCACCTGCGGTTCCTCTACTGGGAAGAAGATTGCCTGAACAAAATATCCTGCAGAAATAACTATTACGCATAGAATGACTGCTACAAGGGTATTTTTTTCCATAAAAAACTCCTTATCTTAAGGAACAGGATCGTATCCGCCGGCATGGAAAGGATGACATTTCAGAATCCTTCTCGCCGCAAGATAGAGCCCCTTCCAAGGACCATATTTTTCAATCGCTTTGTAGGCATAGGCAGAACAGGTCGGTGTAAACCTGCAGCACGGTGGAAATAGTGGTGATATTGTTTTCCGGTATACCCAGATTAAAAATAAAAAAAATTTTTTTATAATCTTATTCAGAAACATTTAAAATACCTGCTTGGCCGCAGATAGAGAAAAGCTCTAAAATTGTATCTTTGTATTCCAGATCTTTTTTATAGACAACAAAGAGAATGTCGTATCCATTGCTTTTAAGCTGTTCTTTTATCTTCCTGAATACTTCTCTTATAATCCGTTTCGTCCTGTTTCTTTCTACCGCATTTCCGTAATTTCTCGGAGTAGTCACTGCCATCCGGCTTAAGCCTGTGCCGTTCTCTTTGTACAGAAGCTTAAACCCGGAATTTTTTATTGCCGCCGCTTCACGAAAAATCTGCTTTATCTCCACCTTAGTAAGGCTTTTTCTCATCTGCAACTGACAGCTTTTTTCTTCCCTTCTGTCTTCTTCTCATAAGAACAAGGC
>JAGCGL010000116.1 GCA_017649605.1 Spirochaetia bacterium | reverse complement strand
GTGAACACACCATCCAGATGGGGTTCTCAGGCACCGTTCACAAACATCACACTGGACTGGGTATGCCCTGACGACCTTAAGGACAAGCCTGCTGTAGTAGGCGGCAAGGAGATGGACTTCACCTACGGCGACTGTCAGAAAGAGATGGACATGGTGAACAAGTGCTTCATCGAGCTTATGCTGGACGGCGATGCCAACGGAAGAGGCTTCCAGTATCCTATTCCTACCTACAACATCACCCGGAGCTTCGACTGGGATTCTCCTAATGCAAAGCTGCTCTTTGAGATGACTGCAAAGTACGGTACACCATACTTCCAGAACTTTATCAACAGCAGCCTCAACCCTGGCGATGTACGCTCCATGTGCTGCCGTCTCCAGCTGGACAAGCGGGAGCTCAGAAAGCGCGGCGGCGGTCTCTTCGGTTCCGACGAGTTCACAGGTTCTATCGGCGTTGTAACAATCAACCTGCCGAGAATCGGATACCTCTCCGGCGACAGGACAGAATTCTTCAACCGCCTTGCAAACCTTATGGATCTGGCAGCCCAGTCACTGGTTATCAAGAGAAAGGTAATCAACCGCCTTATGAACACAGGACTTTTCCCATACACAAGACGCTACCTGCACCACCTGAACAACCACTTCTCCACCATCGGTATCTGCGGTATGAACGAATGTCTTCTGAACTTCATGGGCAAGGATATAACAACAAAAGAAGGCAAGGAGTTTGCTGTGGAGATCCTGAACTTCATGCGGAACAAGCTGTCTGAGTATCAGGAGAAGACAGGCGACCTGTTCAACCTGGAGGCAACACCGGCAGAGAGCACAAGCTACAGGCTGGCAAAGCACGACAAGGAGACCTTCCCAGACATCATAACATCTGGCGAGGATGATCCGTACTACACCAACTCCACACAGCTGCCTGTAAACTATACAACCGATATTTTCGAGGCTCTGGACCACCAGGATTCACTGCAGGTGCTCTACACTGGCGGTACTGTATTCCACGGCTTTATCGGCGAGGCAATAGACGACTGGAATTCATGCAAGAACCTGGTCAAGTCCATTGCATATAACTATAAGCTGCCATACTTCACCATCACCCCTACTTTCTCTGTATGTCCGGTTCACGGCTACCTGCAGGGCGAGCACTTTACCTGCGACAAGTGCAAGAAGGAGCAGGAGGATATGCTGAAGAAGAGAATTGCAGATCTGGAAAAAGAGAAGGCCGAACTTCTGGCCGTAAATGCGTAATTAAGAGGAGATATATAAAATGGCAAAAAGAACTGTAGAAGCAATTGACAGAGAGATTGAGGAATACAAGGAAGAACTGGCAAATGTAAAGGGCCGGGAGACCGAGGTATATACAAGAATCGTAGGATACTACAGAGCAGTCAAGAACTGGAACAAGGGAAAGAAGTCTGAGTTCAAGCAGAGAGTATGCTTTGAGCCAGATTTTGCAGAGACTGCAAAGGAAGAGGTTAAAGCAGCTGCCCCTGCTTCCGCAGACTCCCCTGCATCCTTCATCTACTTCACAAAGAAGACATGCCCTAACTGCCCTGCAGTAAAAGAGTATGTGGAGAAGCTTGAGATCAAGCACACCGGATATGTGGTGGACACTGCAGAAGGCCTTGAGAAGGCACGGGAATACAACGTATTCGCAGTTCCTACTGTAATCTTCTTTGGCGCTGATGGAAAAGAGCTTTACAGAGCCTACAGCGTAAAGGAGATCAAGGCAAAACTGGAGGCTCCTGTAGCTCAGGCTGTCTGACGTGATCAAAAGCGCAGGCTTTATAAAAACAACTCTTATAAACTATCCCGGCAAGGTGGCAGCAGCCCTGTTCCTGCCGGGATGTGATTTACGCTGCCCCTACTGCCATAACCCGGAGCTGGTGCTGAACACAGCCGATGACCTTGTGGACATGGACGAGATACTTGCATACCTTAAGAAGAGACGCGGCCTTCTGCAGGGGGTCTGCATATCTGGTGGCGAGCCCCTTGTGCACGACGACCTGGGCGAGCTGGCTAAGGCGATAAAGGGGATGGGCTACCTGCTCAAAATAGATACAAACGGCACATTCCCGGACCGCATCCTAAGCCTTGAGCCAGACTTTATAGCCATGGATATAAAGACAGTGCCGGAAAAATACCCTATGCTCTCCCCTGTTAAGGATCCTCTGCTGCCTGACAAAATAAGGACTTCCATAGAGATAATAAAAAAATCGGGCATAGAGCATGAATTCCGCACAACAGTCGCGCCAGGCATAGTGGACAGGAAAGATATCCAGAATATCTGCCAGCTGCTCTCTGGGGCCCAGTGTTACGTCCTGGCAGGCTATGTGCCGGGCCACACTTTGGATCCAAACTTTACACAGGAGACATACACAGACCAGGAGCTGCACCAGATGGCAGACATTGTGAAGGAAGCAGGGATTCCCCTTAAATTAAGAAATATGGATTAACTGAACAGCTTGAGCTTGGACTTATGATGGTCCGGGTTCAGGTTATAGGCTTTCCGCCACTGTGCCTTGGCCTTCTGCATCTCCCCTTTGGCCTCGTACACTTCGCCCATGTAGTAATAGGCATCTGCAGAGCCTGGGTTAAGATTCAGCACCTTGTCAAAACTCTCTATAGCCTTATCATATTCTGCAAGCCCGATATAGCGCTGACCCTGAAGAATAAGCTTTTTTTCCTTAAGAACTGCATTGTCGGTGCCAGCCTTCTCCAGATAGAAGCCAGCCTTGTCAAAGTTGCCCGCCTTTATATACTCCTGGGCAAGGGTAAGGGTAAGGATATCCGATGGATTGACCTCCAGCGATTTCTCGAAGTTCTCCACAGCATGGTCAGACATATCCAGCTTGGAATAAGCAAGGCCCAGATATTCGTAGATATCCTTGCTGTCGCACCCTCTGCTCAATGCTCCATTAAGATATTTGATTGCAAGGTCGCAATAATAGTAGCCCAGATGATAATAGGCCTTGCCAAGAATATACATGACATCGGTGTTCTCTCTGCCATCGGTAAGGAGGACTTTGCGCAGCATGACCACAGATTTTTCCATGCATGCATTGCGCTCTTCCATGTCCAGGATTGATATTCCCTGGAAGAAGTAGGAATAACCGGTGAAGATAAGGGTGTTGCGATCCATAGGATTCTTATCAAGCACAGTGTTGCCATACTCAATGATCTTTGAATACTGCTTTTTCTCCCACATCTCGGAATAGGAGACTTCCTCATCCGAGAAAGGAAGATGAACTTTCCGGTTCTGCAGTCCTGCAAAGAAAATCAAAAGACCGATGACTATTGCAAGCGCAATAAAAATCTTTTTCTTCAAACCCTATGCTCCAAAAAAATAAAAAAGCAGGTCTATAAGCCGAGTTCTGTCGTGTGTCACCATCTGTCTATGAAACCTGTCGCCAGATTTCTATAGCAGCCTACCCGCAGATAAGAGCGAGCCACTCTCTGCTCTTTGGCTTTGCTCCTGATGAGGTTTGCCATGCGGCACCTGTTGCCAGATGCCCGGTGGGCTCTTACCCCGCCTTTTCACCATCACCTGCCTGGAGACCAGACAGGCAGTCTATTTTCTGTGGCACTTTCTATAGCGCAGAAAAACTGCGCTTCCAGCCGTTAGCTGGCATCATGCTCTATGGAGCCCGGACTTTCCTCCTGCACTTATAAGGCGCAGGCGGTAACAAGACCTGCCGAAATCACACTGATTATTCGTCGTCTTCGTCATCATCCGATGATAAATCATCTTCATCATCGTCTTCGTCGTCATCTTCGTCGGATGACATTGAGTCATCTTCATGGTCATCGCCATAAGACATTTCTTCGTCATCCTCGGAATTCTCGTCAAATTCATCCGGAGTCTCGCCGAATTCAGCACCCTCTTCGTTCAGAAGCTCATTTTCTTCTTCTGCCTCTTCATCGTCGAATACTGCATCGTCATCATCGCCAAATACCGGATTATCCTCTGGCTGGATATTCTCGGTGTTTTCGCCGAACTCATCAACTGCGCTGATATCATCTTCGTCGTCGCCGGAATCGGCAAATACACCAAAGGATTCGCCTTCGGAAATATCTGCATTCTTGAACTGATCGTTGATCTTATCATCGAAGAACAGGATTCTGCTGCAATACGGACAGAACATTATGGAATCCATCCGGTGGACATCGTTCACAAACTGAATCGGAAGCACCATGTGGCATTCGGAGCAGATGAATGCTTTAATCTTCTCTCTTCCCTTGCCGTCCTCAGATTCATCTTCTTTATCCTTCTTATCTTTATCAACCAGAACACCTACAGAGACAATACCCTTTCCACGGCTCTTGATGATACGCTCGAACTTGAAAAGAAGCTCCTCGCCGATAGTGGCAGCACCTTTTTTATTCTCGCTGTCAAGGACTTCCTGAATCTTGGCCTTTACAACTCCAAGCTCCTGGTTCTTTTCATCCATCTTGCTCTGGATATCTTCCTCTTTAACACGGATATCTTCGATCTGGGCGTCAATAAGATTCTGCTGGTTTTCTACCTTAATGCTCTGTTCTGCACACTCTTTCTCTTCCTTTACCAGGTCTTTGCGAAGCTGCTGTTCCTCCTGAGTAGCCTCTTTTATGGCTTTATCAAGAACCTCATACTCTTTCTGAGTCTTGGCATCCTCCATATTCTTCTCGTAGTGGAGACGCTTATCCTCGGCATCCTGAAGCTGGAACCTGAGATCTTTTACCTTGAGCTTCTTTTTCTCCAAAGTTTCGGTTAATTCCTCAAACTGTTTCTTAATCCTTGCAAGGACTTCTTTATCTTTTATGATATCTCTTGGAATTGTCTCAAGATTCTCTTCTATCTTATAGCGCTGAACAAGCAGACCCTGCAGATTCTGCAGCTTTTCCAAAACAGCTTTAACTCTTTTCTGCTTGTCTGTCATCTCTTTCTTTTCTGATACTTTCTTAGCCATGTAACTACTCCTTACTCAGTATAATCTTCCAGCTTGCATCTCCGTTTAGGATGCCGCAGTCTTCTAAGCGCCTTAGCCTCAATCTGCCTGATACGCTCACGGGTGACATTGAAATAGAGACCTACCTCCTCCAATGTCAGAGGATAACCTCCCTCAAGTCCAAACCTCATCTTGAGCACTTCCTGCTCGCGTGGAGGAATAGTCTCAAGAACTTCCCGCACATGTTCCTGCAGAAGCTTGTACTCAGTGCTTGTGGCAGGGTTCTCCACATCCTTGTCTTCGATAAAGTCCCCAAGAAGGGAATCCTCTTCCTCTCCAATCGGGGTCTCCAGGGATATCGGCTCCCGGGCCACATTCTTTACAGACTTGACCCGTCTGACCTCCCAGCCCAGCCGTTCTGCAACCTCTTCATCGGTCGGCTCGCGTCCCAGAAGCTGCATCATCTGGCGCGATTCACGCACAACCTTGTTGATCTGCTCGATCATGTGCACAGGAACTCTGATAGTCCGGGCCTGGTCCGAGATAGACCTGGTTATGGCCTGCCGGATCCACCAGGTAGCATAGGTGGAGAACTTGTAGCCCTTGCGGTACTCAAACTTCTCAACTGCCTTAATAAGTCCTATGTTTCCTTCCTGGACAAGGTCGAAGAACTGCAGTCCTCTATTAGTATATTTCTTTGCAATGCTTACTACAAGCCGTAAGTTGGATTTTATAAGCTTGTTTTTTGCATTTTTCATCATATCAAGGCCGCTTTCTATCTCTTTGGACATAGCCATGATCTCGTCAATAGAGTTCTCGAAATCGGTCTCTATACCCCGCAGCTTCTTATCGTTAAGCTGGATAATACGGATTTTCTCCTTTATATCCTCGGCCGGAAGCCCCAGTTTCTCCTCTATGGCACGCCGCTTGGATGCAGTGGCAAGGCTGCGCCCCAGAGTCCTCAGCTCGGCAGGAGTTGAGACATCGAGGCTTTTCTCTATCCTCTGCTGCTCTGTAATATACCTTTCGATTTTCTGAGATGTCTCGATGAATTTTTCAGAAAGCCGGGTGATCTCCTCCTGCTGAAGCTCCATATTCTTAAGGTGGTTCATGATGTTCTTGGCTTTCCGTCTTAAGGCATCATCCTCTAGAATATTGCCTCCCAGGCTTAAAATCTTGTTTTTCTGTTCCATATAAGATTTAAGGGATGAGAGGACATCCTTAAGAGGCTCTTTATAGAACTGGTTCAGCCTGCGCCGCTCGGCCATAAGGTCGGAAATCTCTTTCTTGGACATGCTCTGCTCGTTGGCATCGGCTTTGGAGAAAACTTTCTGAGAGAGTCTATAGGCTTCCGGAATAATAATTCCCGAATGGCTGATAACCCGTTTAAGGATATTGCCCCCCTCTTCCATCTGCTTGGAAAGGACAACCTCCTGCTCGGCTGTAAGCAGGGTCTCTCTTCCAATCTCCCTAAGGTAGAGCCGGATAGGATCATCTATGATGCTATCTTTATCATCAGCCGACATGCCAGAGGACTTCTCGTTCTCATCATCGTCCTCCACATCTCCATCAAAATCATCTTCCGATTCCTCCAGAGAAATATCATTTTTCTCCAGAAGTTCGATAATCTCATCAATTTTGTCGGAAGAGTTAAGCGCGCTGGGCAAAAGGTCGTTCAGCTCATCATAAGTGAGGTGTTTTTTGCTTTTGCCATACTCGATAATCTTCTTAACAGCAGGATCATTCTGCAACTCTGTCATTAACTTCTCATCCCTTTTAATTTTTCAATTTCATCGTCAAAATACTGCTTGTCCCCAATAAGATCCTCCGGTACAGACCCCTGTTCCGAAGCTGCCTTGCGGATCATCCTTTCCACCCGAAGCCTCTTTATCATCAGGTTGTTCATCTGGACGTTCCGTATACTGTCCTTGATTATAGATTCAGCATTTAACTTGAATTCGTCGGAAGAGAGCTTCTGTATAATAATCTCTTTGAGTTTTTCGTTCTCCAGGTGATTCAATATCACATCCTCTGAGAAAACTCCGTTTCTAAAGCATTCTTCCATTGTTATAAACAAATCCCGTGCCCTGCTGTCATAAAAATCATCGGCAGTAAGTTCGTCTCTGACAAGCTCAAAATACTGGCTGTTGGCCATTACTGCAAGGAGCAGGAAAAGCTCCGAAGAAATCCTGTTCTCCTGCACAGCGGTGACACTGTTAAAATCCTGACCTACACCCCCTTTTCTCTTGTTGTAGTCGTTATAAACCGACTTATAATCGGCATTTATCTTATCGGCAAGTGCCTTAAGACGCTGTTCTTTGCGGACCTCGGAATCTGAAAGATCAATCAGGGGGAATACCCGGCTGTAGAGAGCCATGATTCCCTGGGAGCGGGAAAGGTCAAGATTCCGCAGACAGTTTTCCAATATAAAATCAAAGCAATTTATAGGATATTTTAAACAATTATGCAACGCCTCGGCCCCATTTTTCTTAAGAATTTCCTGAGGATCGTTGTCGCCGGGCAGTTTTACTATGTCGCAGATAAGACCTTCTTTCTCGCAGATAAAGGTACCGCGCTCTGCAGCTTTGACTCCGGCCGCATCTCCATCGAAGAGCAGCACCACCCGTGGAGCGTTGCGCTTTATTATGGCAGCCTGGGTCTCGGTAAGGGCGGTTCCCAGCGGTGCCACCACGTTCTCTATGCCGGCCTGATGCATCGCAATGACATCCATGTAGCCCTCGACAATGTAGCAGAACCCCTCTTTGCGCATGGCAAGCATAGCATAGTTGAGACCGTAGAGCTCCTCGTGCTTCTTGAACACCAAGGTCTCTGGCGAGTTTATGTACTTGGGCTGCTCGTCCTTTTTCATGGTGCGGCCGCCGAACGCTATGGCATTCCCATGCTTTGAGAACACTGGGTATATAACCCGGCCGGCAAATATGGATATCTTGGGATACCGTGCCGAGAAGAGGCCGGTCTTGGCCAGAAAATCGGGCGTATAGTTCTTTTTGACAAGGAAGTTGTAGAGCCAGGTCCGGTCAGCCGGCATAAACCCAAGCTTGAACTTCTCTATCATCTCCTGTGTCACTCCCCGTCCAAGGAGATACTCCAGGGCAGGTTTCCCTTCGGCGGTGGAGAGCAATATATAATGGAGGGCATTTACCACTTTGTCATACAGGTCGGTAAGCTGCTGCCGCTCCGACGAGCCCTGATATGTTCCTGCGTTCTTATATTCTTCCAGCGATATCCCAGCCTCTTTTGCCAGATACTCTGCCGCCTCGGGGAAAGTCATCTTCTCCATATCCATAAGGAATGTGAAGGCGTTGCCCCCTTTCTTGCAGCCGAAACAGTGGAAAACCCCCTTGTCAGGGGAGACAGTGAAGGATGGAGTCTTCTCGTGGTGGAATGGACACAGCCCCTTAAGCCGGCTGCCGGCCCGCTGGAGAGTCACATACCGCCCGATAAGCTGCTCGATATCGGTTCTGTCGGCGATTTCTTTAATAATTTCGTCTGGAAGGAACATTCTATTTAATATACCAAAAAAATGGCAGACTGTAAACAGTCTGCCACTATTTCAAGAAGTTGAAATTTACTCAGTAACTTTTATTTTAATAACATCAATCTTTGCTACCAGGTTTTTGTCAAGAGTACTTGTTGCTTTGACACCAAGCGTATATTCTCCTGGTTTCAAGTTTAAAGTGTACTGACTCCCTTTAGATGTGAAATCTTTAAATTCTTTTTGATCTACATAGAAGGTAAAATCAACACCTTCTTTAACAAGCTGCTGGATAGGCTTAAGTTCAACTTTCTCCTTCTGCTGATTAGGATCAATCTTTACCTTCTTTTCCTCAACAGCGTTCTTCTTTTCTGCATTCAGGTCAACCTTCTTGGCAGCCTCTTTCAGAACCTCTTTCTTTTTCTCGATAAGGTTTTCAATCTTGTATTTTATTGAAAGTGTAACACCTTCTTTTGCAGTGAATGATGTCTTCTCAAGCCTGACTTCGCCGCTCAATTCCTTATTACCGTTTGAGCCGAAGAAAGGAGCAACAAGAGGCTCATCATTAGGATCACCTTGAGCAACAACCTCAAAATCACCATATACTGCTGTTTCCTTGCCGTGTGAAACTTCAATAAGGTCTTCATAATAATCATGCTTCTCGAAGCCATCATTATAAACGAGGGTCATTCTATAGAAGCCGCTGGCAACCTTAAGATCCTTTACGAAATAAAGCTTTTTAGCTTTTTCGTCATATTTGCCTAAAATCTTATCGCCAGCGCGCTCTCCGCCCGGAACTCCATAAAGATGAACTTCCAGCGTTCCTTCTTCTGCATTGGTTGCAGCAATGTTAAAGTGGACAATACCGGTTCCCTCAACTATTTTCTTTACTGTGAAAGTAACATATTTAGCTGAAGTAGGAGTGATAGCTGCATTTACAGGAGCTTCGGTCTGATAAATAACTATAAAATCATCTTTATCAGTATCATATTTTGCTCCCTTCTGGATAATACGGACATCAAAGGTCCAGTAGTTTCCTACAGAGAAGGACATCTCTTCTTTAATATCAGTCCATACATCGCCAGTTGAGCCGACAGGGGTACTGCCATCTGAAAGCTTAAAGTTTGCGACAGCCTTATACTGGTATGTCAAATTACTTGTGAGATCAGGGTTATCAACTCCGATTGACTTCTCAGAAGCATCTTCGGATTCAACAGCAAAAGAGATTTTCACAACCCCTTCTTTTTCTGCTGTAGCTTCATCACTGCCGCTTGCTGTGCAAGCAAAGAAAGTAAAAACAAGAAGAACACACGCAAGTCCCAATAATACTTTAGTTTTCATTATGGAACTCCATAAAACAAAAATATATAGTAATAATAAACTTTATATATTATATCGTCAATATTTAATTAAAAAAATAACAATAATAACAAAAATTTATTTAAAGGTTGCTTTTATCAGGCTGCTTTGTCTGCTCCGCCGCCTTCTTTTCGGCAGCCCGCTCAATCTTCACCTGCTCCTTGTGCTTCTTATACCACTTGCCAGCGCAGCAGGAGAAAGGCATCATGATTACACAGCTCAATACAACGGCGGCTATAATGGCCAGCCATTTTGACTTGATCTTGAGTCCAGCTAAAATAATAATTGCAATAATTGCAGCAAGGCATACCATCATGCCGAAAAAAGCCATAAAATTAACCCTCTTTTTTTATTTTACTATAATAATCTACAGAATGCAAGTCACCGTTTCTTAAGGTAAAGAACCCGGGCGTTGTTATGCTCCGAGAAGCGCTTGGAGAAGTAGTGTTCCCCTGTCTCAGGGTCCTTCAGCAGGAAATAGAGATAATCTGTCTCGGGCGGATTGAATGCAGCCTCCAGGGAGACAGCACCTGGGTTGCAGATAGGGGTCGGGGGGAGCCCGCGGTTTAAGTAGGTGTTGTAGGGAGAGTCTATCCTAAGGTCGTCGTAGGTTATATATTCGGGATGCTTTTTCCCCTGGATCTCGGTGATGATATATTCCACAGTGGCACAGGAAGAGAGAGCTATATTATGCTCAAGCCTGTTGTAGAACACCGATGCAATAAGGGGAGCCTCCTGGGGCAGCCTGTATTCCCGCTCAACTATGGAGGCAAGGATAACCTTGTTATAGACTTCTTCCGGAGTCAGGCTCTTCCAGCCTGGGCAGAAGGATTCCAGCTTATAATAGAAGGTGTCAAGCAGAGCCGAAAGGACAGTCTTGGCACTAAGCCCTTTCTGGAACAGGTAGGAATCGGGGAAGATATACCCCTGGGCACTGTCGGCTGTAATAAAGTACTGTGAAAGAAACTCCTTGTCATGGGCTGCCGCTATGAACTCATCGGCCTTGGCCAGATCGGCCTCCTCCAGGATAGCAGCTATACGGTTCAGGGTGATTCCTTCCGGAATTGTCACCTTTATGTTGATTCCTGAACCCGAGACAAGCAGGTTCTGGATCTGGCGGGGTGTCATGGCCGCACTCAGGCTGTACTGCCCCGACTTGAAGAGGTTCTCTGTCTTGTCCAGCTTTGCAAGTATACGGAGAAAAAGGGCAGATCTAATAAGGTGCTGTTCCTCAAGGCGCCCTGCTATATGCGGCAGGTGTTCTCCGTTCTCCACTGTAAACACAACAGTCTCCCCTGCCGGGTCTGCACACTGGCTGTAGTAGCTGAAAGCATACAAGATACCTCCGGCCGCAATGCCGGCTATAAGGAGAAGAGCTACCAGGACTTTCATACTTTTTTATCCTTGGCCGGCAAATAATTCTCTTTTGCCTGAGCCTTAAGCCGTTCTATCTCCTGGATTGAGAAATGCCGGTACACCTGTTTCTCCAGCTGACACTTAAAGGCATACAGGGATGGCGAGAGGCTGTTGTCCACAGCCGAAAGGAGGAAATAGAGCTCGTTGCATAAGTTCTGGTCTATCTCTGTCATATTGTGATAAGTTTCTCCATCTTCCGTCTGGCAAGCCATTCCTCAATCTCCTGTCTGGAATGGAGCTTTCCCTTGTTCACTCCCGGGCATGATGAGGCAAGACATTCCCAGTCCTCTTTGGACTCAAGGTATGGGGCCCAGAAGGGATAGCTGCGGCATTGGAGCGGACGGGCATCGTACACAGCACAGCCGCCGTCCCGCCAGAAGATACAGTCAAAGTTCTCCTTCTCTATCAAGCTTATACGGAAAGTTCCCCCTATGTCCACCTTTACACAGTATTTTTCTAAAAATTCATCCTGAGTCAGGGAAAGCTTTGCAGCCAGTTTTTCCAGGTCCTCGTGGGAGAGGAAGACATAACCGCTGTCAAACCGGCAGCAGCCGGAGCAGCGCTGACATTCGAAGCAGAGACCATCTTTGTAAAAAGGCTCTTCCATAAAAACCCTCAGCAAAAAAAATGCCTCCTGAAAAATCAGGAGGCAATGGGGAGAATAGGATTCGGACCTATGAAGACTGAGTCAACAGATTTACAGTCTGCCCCCTTTGACCGCTCGGGAATCTCCCCAGTTTTTCAGCCACCTGTCCGATTCGAACGGACGACCCCGAGATTACAAGTCACGTGCTCTGGCCAGCTGAGCTAAGGTGGCATCAGCTTTGATTAGAATATTAAAACTGCACAGGAAAGTCAATAGAGTTTTCAATTTTTTTGCCTTGCAGAAGAATTTATAAACCGTTACAGTAAGATTATGAAATACACCACTATAGCCTGGGACTGGAACGGCACACTTCTGGATGACGCACGTATTTGCTCAGAATGTGTCAACGATATGCTCAGGAAGAGAAATATGCCGATCCTGGATCTTGAGACCTACCGAAGCTATGTGGAGAATCCTATCATAAAGCCTACGAGCATATATTTGACCTTAAGGTGGTGACCTTTGACACTATTGTCAAAGAGTTCTACGAAAGCTACCCTAAGTATATGAAGGAGGCCAGGCTGATTCCCGAGGCGCCCCAGCTTCTTGAGTATTTCAAGGAGAAAGGATGCCGGCAGATTATAATTACAGCCGCACACACCCCCGATGTGATTGAATATTTATGCAAATTTGGTATAAAAAACTACTTTGATGCGATTCTGGGCTCGGGAGATCTTCAGGGAGGCTCCAAAATAAGCTGGGCCATGGAGTATGCAAAAAATGAAAATTTATCCAAAGAAAAGATGCTGGTAATCGGAGATACTGCACACGATGCCGAGACTGCCGATGCCATTGGGGCAGACTGCATACTCTTCTCAGGGGGACACCAGACTCTGTCCCGGCTCAAGGCCACAGGACGCCCGGTGGTGAAAAACCTTTTGGAAATACCTGATCTTATTGAACAGAATTAGTGATTATGCATAAAAATTCCCGGTTACCCTTGGTTCCCAGGATCGGAGACTCTATCATTTCGGCTATGTAGGTGTTGTCCTCGGCTAAAAGGCGCTCAGTCTCGGCCAGAACCCGGCGGAGATCCTCTTCTTTCTTTATGACACCGTCAAAACCAGGCACCAGCCCCCGTTCCTCGAACTGCGGCTTAACCAATGCAATAAGCTTTTTCTCCCTGGTCAGGGAAAGGATGTGGGATGCCGCATGCACTATGGAGCGGAAAGAGAGGTCGCAGACCGCGATATCGGGCTGTGGATCCAGTGCTGTTACATCCATTATGTTGGTCTTTTCCCTGACCAGCACCGCCGGGTTCTGGCGCAGTTTAAAGTCCAGCTGGTTGGACCCTGAGTCCACTGCGTGGACCAGTTTTGCACCATGCTGCAGGAGACAGTCGGTAAAGCCCCCGGTGGAGCTTCCTGCATCCAGCACTACTTTTCCTTTAACATCAATATGCCAAGCATCAAGGGCTTTCTCAAGCTTAAAGCCGCCCCTGGAGACATACTTTTTATCGGTAAGCACCACCGGGGTATCCTCGGGGAAAAGCTCCTTTGGATTCCTGATCACTCCCCCATCCACTATGACTTCGCCGCACAGGATATGTGAATAGAGTTTATCGCTTGAATACTCCGGGTAGTTTTTCTTAAGAAGGGTTAAAAGGTTAACCTTTTTCATAGGCTTTCAGACTTGCTCTGCAAGGCGTTCTATGGAAAGGGCTTTTCCGCTCTGGAGGTCCAGTTTCAGCAGGACACCGCAAATTGTAACAGGCAGATCCGCAATCTCCATCTTAAGGGGCATCTGGGTAAGGGAACGCTCTATGGAGATCTCCTTTATAGTCCCTATTACCGACTCTTCCGGGCCAGTCATACCGACATCGGTTATGTATGCTGTGCCCCCTTTCAGGATACGCTCATCTGCTGTCTGCACATGGGTGTGGGTTCCTACCAGGGCACTCACCTGGCCATCCAGCCAGCAGCCCAGGGCCTCTTTCTCGGAGCTTGATTCGGCATGGAAATCCACCAGCACAAGAGGTGTTTCCTTTCTAAGCTTTTTTGCCAGTTCCCTGCCGCACCGGAACGGGCACTCTATGGTGCTCATGTTCTCACGCCCCTGCAGGTTCATCACAGCCAGCTTTATCCCGTGCTTCTCTACAATGCAGCTGCCGTGGCCAGGGACTCCGGCCGGGAAGTTTGCAGGGCGCAGGATAGCCTCTTTCTCGTCCAGGTATGGATAAATCTCGGTCTTCTGCCACACATGGTTGCCGGTGGTTATGACATCGGCGCCGCTTTGGAAAAACTGGTCGGCTGCGGCAGGGAGAATGCCGAAACCCTCGGCCGAATTCTCGCCGTTTATAACAGTGAAATCTGCATTATATTTTTTGATGAGACTTTTAAGATTGAAGAAAACAGCCCTGTTCCCGGGTTGACCTATGATGTCTCCAAGGAACAGGATGTTGATTGTATCAGCGGGCATATTCCACTATCCGGGTCTCGCGGATTATTGTGACCCTGATTCTTCCAGGATACCTCAGATCTGTCTCGATCTTCTTGGTGATCTGGCGGCACAGCTCTGCAGCCTTCTCGTCGTTGATCTGGTCGCTGTTCACCAGGATACGCAGCTCACGGCCAGCCTGGATTGCATATGCTTTCTCAATGCCATCGAACTGGAGTGCAACATTCTCCAGATTCTCAAGCCGTTTGATATAGTTGTCGATAGTCTCTTTCCGGGCGCCAGGACGTGCGGCAGAGATTGCGTCTGCGATCTGCACAATTATGGCTTCCAGAGTTGTAGGCTCGATATCGTTGTGGTGAGCACCGATAGCGTTTACCACACGTGGATCCTCGCCCATCTTCCGGGCAATCTCCATACCTACCTCTGCGTGGTTTCCTTCGCCGTCCGACTCCACACCCTTGCCTATATCGTGCAGCAGTGCTGCCCGGTGTGCCAGAGCACGGTTTGCACCCAGCTCGGCGGCAATAAGGCCTGCTATGATAGCAACTTCCTTGGAGTGCTGCAGCACATTCTGGCCGTAGCTGGTCCTGAAGTGGAGCCGTCCAAGAGCTCTTATTCCCTCCTGAGGCATGTTGTGGATACCTACATCAAAGAGAACTTTCTCTCCTTCGTCATAGATAACCTGATTTATATCCTTGGTGACCTTCTGAACCACATCCTCGATGCGGGCAGGGTGGATACGGCCATCCATAACCAGCCGCTCCAGGGCCTCCTTAGCAATCTCTTTCTTAACTGGGTCGAAACAGGAGAGTACAACTGCCTCCGGGGTATCGTCGATAATGATATCTACACCGGTAAGAGTCTCCAATGTCCTGATGTTTCTTCCCTCGCGGCCGATGATACGCCCCTTCATCTCGTCTGTCGGGAGCGATACAGAAGTCACAGTCACATCGCCGGTAACTTCGGTGGCAACTCTCTGGATTGTGGTTACAAGAATCTCCCTGGCTTTTTTCTCGGCACTCAGCTGCGCTTCCTGCTCAATCTTGTTCAGAAGAACCTGGGCATCATGCTTTGCCTCGTTCTCCATAGACTGGATGATAAGCTGTTTTGCCTGGTCTGCTGTAAGCTGGGAAACCTCCTCCAGCTTCTTGCGCCAGATATTCTCCTGCTCTGTAAGGGCAGTATCTCTTTCCTTTAAACCTCTCTCACGGTCAGCAATCTCTTGTGTCTGCTTCTCCAAGATACCTAACTTATTGTCCAGGTTATCTTCTTTCTGTATAAGTCGTCTTTCCTGCTTCTGAAGCTCAGCACGTCTGTCGCGGAATTCCCGTTCCTGCTGGTTGCGCTCCCTCAAGAGCTGATCCTTTGTCTCAAGGACAAGCTCCTTCTTTATCGCTTCCGCCTCTTTCACAGCATCCTGCTTGATGCGCTCTGCTTTCTGCTCAGAGGATGAAAGCTGAAACTTGGCATATACCCAACGTACAGTCCAACCTATTATCAAACCTAAGAGAGGAAGAATACAAAACCAAATGTAAATCATACTTCCTCCTAATACATAGTATTCCAGTTAATTATAATATATGTATTTATTTTATGGGTCAAGCAATAACTTGGATATTATTGATTTTTTTTATGATTTTTTTCACATTATCTAATGTGATGACTGAACTGTCGAATGCAAAGAAGATATAGCGGCCGTCGGGATCTGGCCCTAAAGGGGCAAAACAGCAGCCTGGTATATGGGCAAGATGCTGGGGTGGAATAAGGCCGGCAAGCTCGGGCAGCTCGCAGAAGGATGAGTTTATTATAAGGGTGCGCCGCATAGAGATAAGATGGCTGTAGACATCCCCATCCACCGGGAAGTTGAATATGCTGCCAGGCTTGCATGCAAAACCGGGGGCAAAGAGATCGGAAAATGCACTCCCCTCCCTGGCTATGATGGCGGCATAGGGGCTTCCGGTGCCGCTTAGGAGCGCTGAAAGCTCTTTCACCATACCAATCCGGTCGGCAGGAATAATGCTTTCGGGAACCTCTGGTGACTCATTTTTTGGGGTGTTGTCAGAAGGGCTGTTATCTGAGCCTATGGCATCGGCAATCAGGCGGCGGAGCTCTTCGTCGGCCGGGGTGGTGGCATTCTGGTAAACGCTTGAGTTTATCTCGTACACACCGTCGGAAAAGTCTATGACAGTATCGGTCCCCTGCATCAGGTCCTCAAGCTCGATTATGCTTGCAATGCCGTCATCCTCCATGTTGATAAGCTTTTCTGCAAAGCTCATTCCAACATAGTCATGTGGCTTTACATCGCACAGCACAGGAGCCGGGTTATATTTACCCTTGAGCTCGTCAAGCTTCTTACGCCGTCTTGCTATGTAACCTTCCCGTTCCATCAGTCCCTCTGATAAAAATAAGGGGAAGTAGAAACTTCCCCCTGATGCTGAAATCTAATGAAGGTCAAGCCTTTTCAGCTGGAGCTGCTGCCTCAGCCTTCTTCTCTTTCTTGTCCTTCTTTTCCTTTTTCTCTTTTACCTTTCTGTCTACAAGCTCAAGAATAACAATCTCGGCAGCATCGTTGTTCCGTCTGCCCAGCTTAAGGATTCTTGTGTATCCGCCGTTTCTGGTGGCAAATCTTGGAGCAATATCAGTAAAGAGCTTTGCCAGAACTGCTTCGTCCTTGATATCCTCGGCAACAACTCTGCGGTTATGTACAGAATCCTCTTTTGCCCGGGTAATCATCTTCTCAGCCATTCTTCTGATTTCAAGAGCTCTTGCTTTGGTTGTCTTAATTCTTTCGTATTTAAAGACAGAGGTAACCATGCTTCTTTTTACCGCTTTTCTGCGGTCGCTTCTCATATTGAGCGCATTAAAACCTGATTTATGCTTCATCTTTGTTTTCCTTCTGTATAGTTTTTGGTCCTATTTTTCTATTTGCGTAGTCTGCCTCTGTCATACCCAGAGTAAGACCCCACTCTTCAAGCTTGCCCTTGATCTCTGCCAAAGACTTCTTACCAAAGTTTCTGGTCTTAAGGATATCTTCCTCGGTTTTTGCAGTCAAGTCGCCAAGTGTTGCAATCTTTGCCTTGTTAAGGCAGTTGCTTGCCCGCACCGAAAGCTCAAGCTGGCTTACAGGAGTATTCTTGACCTCAAGAATATGCTTGTCGGTCTTATCCTTCTCTTCTTCGCTGTTGATCTCTTTCTCGTCAAAGTTGATGAAGATAGTGAAATGCTCCTTAGCTATCTTGGCAGCTTCTCCGACTGCATCCTCGGGGCGTACTGTACCATCGGTCCATACCTCAAGGATAAGCTTGTCGTAGTCGCTTCTGTCGCCGACGCGTGTGTTTTCGATTGAATACTTAACCTTCTTGACAGGAGAGAAAATTCCATCAACTGCAATTGCATCAATATCATCTTTATACTGGTCGTTGACCTCTGCAGGGATATATCCTCTTCCAAGAGAAATCTGAACTTCCATATCCAGGTTTGCATTCTTCATAAGAGTAGCAATCTTAAGATCTGGGTTCATAATCTTGATGTTGGTATCCACCTCGAAATCTTTTCCAGTGATAACACAGCCTGACTTGTTCTCCAGGAGAATTACCCGGTCCTCCACATCGCCCGAAAGAGCAACACAGAGTGCTTTAAGGTTGCTGATAATCTCCGGTGTATCTTCCACTACCCCTGGAATTGTGTCAAATTCGCTTCTGATGACATGTGGTTTTCCATCAGCATCATAGCTGGTGAAACGAACAGCAACAACAGCAAACCCCTGGATGGAGGAAAGGAGCACACGGCGCATGGTGTTGCCGATAGTTGTTCCAAAGCCTCTTTCGAATGGATAAGCCTCAAACTTTCCATAATCCTGGGTAAGATCTTTCTGTTCAAAGGAAAGTCCCGAAGGTTTCTTAAACCCTTTTAAAAGGTTTTTTCTTGCCATCTAATTACCTCGAGTAGAATTCTACAATCAGCTGCTCGTTGATATCAGCCAAGTCTGTGACTTCGCTTCTCAGCGGCAGTGCCTTAACAGTTCCCTTCATAGCATCTGGATCGACTTCAAGCCAAGGCATAACGCCGGACTTTGTAAATTCCTTAAGACTCTCTTTGATGATAACAAAGTTCTTGCTTCCTTCTTTGATCTCGATGACATCCCCTGCTTTTACCAGGTAGGAAGGAATTGTCACTTTCTCGCCGTTAACCAGAATATGACCATGGTTAACCAGCTGTCTTGCCTGCTTTCTTGTTGCGGCAAATCTCATTCTGAACACCATGTTGTCAAGGCGGCGCTCCAGAAGGGTGATAAGGTTTTCACCTGTCTTACCTTTCATTCTGTTTGCCTTTTCAAAGGTAAGCTTGAACTGCTTCTCAAGAAGGCCATAGATAAAGCGCACTTTCTGCTTCTCAGCAAGCTGGAGGCCATATCCAGATTTCTTTTTTCTGACTTCCTTGCCCTTTCTCTTTGACTCTTTTGTATACCCCATCACAACAGGGTTGATTCCTAAAGCTTTGCACCGCTTTAAGAGGGGCTGCATACTTTTTCCCATACTGTACTCTCCTTAGAACTCACACTCTTCTTGTTTTCTTAGGCCGACATCCGTTGTGTGGAATCGGAGTTACATCCCGGATGGAGAGCACTTTAAGTCCAAGTCCGCCCAGGGATCTGATAGCTGATTCTCTGCCGACACCAGGTCCGCTGACATAAACATTCACTTCTTTCAGGCCGTAGTCCATAGCTTTCTTAGCAGCAGTCTCGCATACAGACTGTGCAGCAAAAGGAGTGGATTTCTTAGCTCCTCTGAAGGAAAGCTCGCCGGAGCTTGCCCAAGCTAAAGCGTTGCCCATCAAATCGGTCACAGTAACAATAGTATTATTGAAGCTAGCCTTGATATAAACATTTCCGCTGAAAACTGAAATCTTTTCTTTTTTCTTTTTTACAGTAGCCACTTATGTCCTCCAACCTTACTTCTTCTTTCCGGCAACAGTCTTCTTCTTGCCTTTTCTGGTACGTGCATTGGTCTTGGTTCTCTGACCGCGTACAGGAAGTCCCTTTCTGTGTCTGAGTCCCCTGTAGCATCCAATATCCATAAGACGCTTGATGTTAAGAGCAATCTCGGATCTGAGCCGGCCTTCAACCTTATACTCGGTCTCGATGACCTTTCTCAGGCTGTTAACCTCTTCTGGTGTAAGATCGTTGATCTTCTTGTCTGCATCGATTCCAGTTGCCTCGCAGATTTTAACTGCAGAAGTTCTGCCGATACCATAGATATATGTAAGTGCTATTTTTGCACTTTTGTTGGGAAGGTCAATACCCGCAATTCTTGCCATAACTCTTCTCTCTCCCCTTACCGCTGTCTTTGTTTATGCTTTGGATTCTGACAAACAATTCTCAGAACACCTTTTCTTCTGATGACTTTGCATTTCTCACACAAAGGTTTTACACTCACTCTGACTTTCATATCACTCCTCTTTATAAATTCCTGGATCTGATCCTGCCTTTCTTTACCAGTCCCTCGTGATGGTGCATTTTCATGTGCCCCTCGATCTGAGACATAAAGTCAAGGTCAACTCCAACCATAATCAACAATGATGTTCCACCCATAAGCATTGCAACCTGACTTGGGAAGTGGAATATTATCTGCACCAGTGTAGGGATAAGTGCGATAAATGCCAGGAACAAGGATCCTGCCAGAACTATTCTGTTAAGGATTCTCATAAGATAGGCTTCCATCTTCTCAGATCTGATTCCTGGGATAGAACCTCCGTTCTCTCTGATCTGCTTTGAGATTTCCTGCGGATTCAGTGTTACCTGAGTGTAGAAATATGCAAAGAAGATGATGAGCAGTGTGTAGGTTGTGAGATAGAGCCAGCCTGATGGTCTGAACCAGTAAGCCAGTGTACCCATCCACCGAACCTTGACACCCATGCCACCGAGAATCTGGAGAGGGAATGTCATTACTGAAGATGCAAAAATAACAGGAATAACGCCTGACGGATTGATCTTAAATGGAATGTAAGTATTCTGTCCGCCATACATTTTTCTTCCTACCACTCTCTTAGCATAGTGTACCGGAATTTTCCGCTGTCCCTGCTGTTCGTAGATAACCAGTGCTATAACCACTACAAAGAGTGCAAGCACGATAATCAGGAATACAGGGTTGATGTCCTTGGACTTGATTCTTCCGAACATAAGGATGAACGCCTCGGGCATCCTTGCCACAATACCGGCAAAAATGATAAGTGAAACTCCATTTCCCACGCCCCGCTGGGTGATCTGTTCACCCATCCATACCAGAAGCATACTTCCAGTGGTTACAGTGACAATAGCAATCAGGAAATATGAAAGCGGACTCATTGTAATCGCATCTGGAATCTGTCTGGCATATACAGCTGCCGCATAGGACTGGATAAGACAAACTAAAACTGTTCCGTATCTGGTGTACCGTGCAATCTTCTTTCTGCCGCCGTCTTCCTGTGAGATTTTCTTCAGCTTAGGGAAGACAAGAATAAGAAGCTGCATGATGATGGACATGGAAATATAAGGCATAATTCCAAGCATGAATACGGAGAAATTCTTGAAACCACCACCGGCAAAGAAATCGATATAATCAGCAAGACCGATCGCACCACTTGATGAGCTCTGGGCTGTCAGATAGTACAACTTAAGTGCATTGATATTGATTCCTGGGATAGGAATTGTAGCACCGATTCTGAAAACCATCAGAACAGCAAAGGTGAAGATGAGTCTCTGCCGTAAATCTTTAATTCTGAATATATCAACAAGTGCGTTGCCAGCCATGTTACCTACCTATCTCTTCGTCTACGATCTTGCCACCAGCTTTCTCGATTTTCTCTTTTGCAGATGCTGACATGTCAAGCATTTCGACTGTAAGCTTCTTGGTAAGCTCGCCGTCGCCAAGAATCTTTACCAGGACATCCTTTGCCTTGATAAGGTTTCTCTCAACCAGAGCTTCCCAGGTTACTATCTCGTCGTTCTCGAACTTGTTCTCGAGATCTGCTACGTTCACTACAGCAAATGTTGTCTTGAAAGGATAGTTTTTGAATCCTCTCCTGGACACTCTTCTGAACAGTGGCATCTGACCGCCCTCGAATCCTGGGCGTACACCGCCGCCAGATCTGGCATTCTGTCCCTTGTGACCTTTTCCAGAAGTCTTTCCAAGGCCGGAACCCATACCACGTCCGACTTTCTTTCTGTTTTTATTTGCTCCATAAGGGGCTTTAAGTATGATATCAGACATGATTACATCTCCTCAACTTTTACAAGGTGACTTATTTTCCGGACCATGCCAAGGATAGCAGGATTGCTGTCCAGGATCACATAAGAGCTGATCTTATTAAGTCCCAGAGCATGTGCAGTCTTGATCTGGTCGGGCTTTCTGCCGATTGTGCTTTTAATCAATTGAATTTTGATCTTTCCAGCCATTTTCAACCCCATATATCTTTCAGAGTCTTGCCTCTGTCGGAAGCAATTTTCTTTGCATCCATGATGTTCTCAAATCCGGAGAAAACTGCCTTAACAATGTTAATGCTGTTCTTTGTGCCCAGAGACTTACTGAGAATATCGGTAACTCCCACAGCTTCCATAACAGCCCTGACTGGACCACCTGCAATAACTCCAGTACCAGGAGCAGCCGGCTTGAGTATAACCTTTGCACTCTTGAACTCGCAGAGCTCTGCATGAGGAATGGTGTTGTTCTTGAGAGGAACTGTGATAAGGCTCTTCTTTGCCTTGTCTACACCTTTTCTTATAGCTTCTGTAACATCGTTTGCCTTTCCGAAGCCGTAGCCGACAGATCCCTGCTTGTCTCCCACTACAACCAGTGCAGAGAATGAGAATCTTCTACCACCTTTTACTACTTTGGCAACTCTGTTGAGCTTTATAAGTTTTTCAACATATTCTTTTTCCTGATCCACGTCGTCCCCCTAGAACTTTATGCCGGCTTCTCTAGCGCCATCTGCAATAGCTTTGATCTTTCCGTGATAGAGGTAACCGCCTCTGTCAAATACCACTGTATCAATCTTAAGCTCTTTAAGCCGCTCTCCGGCAATCTGACCAAGTTTCTTAGCGCCTTCAATGTTTGTCTTTACATCCCGCAGCTCTTTCTCAAGGTTGGATACTGCGCACAGTGTCTTTCCCTCGATGTCGTCGATAGCCTGGATGTACAGGTGACAGTTGCTCTTGAAAATTGAAAGTCTTGGTCTTTCTGAAGTTCCGCTTACTTTAGCACGGATGCTTTTTCTGCGTCTAATGCGTCTTTTATTTCCTTCAACTAACTTCTTCATATCAACCTATCCTATTTTGTACCTGATTTTCCGACCTTGCGCCGTACATACTCACCGTCGAACTTGATTCCCTTGCCCTTATATGGCTCTACAGGTCTTAAGTTCTTGATCTCGATACAGGTCTGGCCAACGCGCTGCTTGTCGATGCCTTCTACGATAATCTTGTTAGGACCGTCGCAGGAGATCTTGAGATCGTCAGCAATCTGATACATAATCTGTGTTGAGTATCCAAGGCTGAGGAGAAGGATCTTGCCCTGAACTTCAGCTTTGTAACCTACACCGGTTATAACCAGAGTCTTCTTATATCCATTGGATACACCTTCAACCATGTTCTTAACCAGGCTGCGGTAAAGTCCGTGGAATGCTCTGCTCTCCCGCTCGTCATTCTGGCGCTGGAGAACAACCTCGTTATCCTTTACCTCTACGGTGATAAGAGGGGATACTGTCTGGCTCAATTTTCCCTTAGGGCCTTCTACAGTGACAGTGTTGTCTGCAACTGCTACTTTGACTCCTGCAGGTATCTGAATCGGTAATTTTCCAATACGTGACATATTCCAACTCCTACCAAATTGAGCAGATCAGCTCTCCGCCGACCTTGTTCTCTGTAGCTTTCTTTCCGGTGGTCACACCAGCGGATGTGGAAACTACAATTGTTCCGTAGCCATTCTTAATCCGAGGCATTTTCTTATAGCCTGAATAGATTCTTCTACCAGGTGTTGATATCTTCTCAATATCGTGGATGATCGGATTCTCCATCTCATCATACTTAAGGAAAAGTCTGATGAAATTCTTGCCGTCCAGCTGAATTTTCTTGAAGTTCTTCACATATCCTTCGTTCTTCAAAACTTTGACAATCTCAAGTTTCAATTTTGAAGGAGTAATGTCCACCTTCTCAAAACCAGCGCGGCTTGCGTTTCTTATTTTTGTAAGCATATCTGCAACAGGATCTGATACTGCCATTATTATCTCCCTTACCAACTCGATTTTGTTACACCAGGTATCAAGCCTTTGCTTGCCAGTTTTCTGAAGCAAATTCTACACATCTGGAAATCTCTCATGTAGCCCCGCGGTCTTCCGCAGATCTTGCATCTGTTAACTCTTCTAGTCATGAACTTAGGCTCTCTTAAAGCCTTGATGATCATTGATTTCTTTGCCATCTATTACCTCTACTTCCTAAAAGGCATACCAAGTTTTGCCAAAAGACTCTTAGCTTCCTGATCTGTATTGCATGTTGTAACAATTGCAATGTTCATTCCGCTCACCCGCTCAATCTTGTCAAAGTCAATCTCGGGGAAGATAATCTGTTCCTTGATACCCAAAGAGTAGTTTCCGCGTCCGTCGAATGCGTTGGCGTTAACACCTCTGAAGTCCTTTACACGTGGAAGAGCCACATTGATAAGTCTGTCCAGGAACTCCCACATCATGTTGCTTCTAAGGGTAACCTTTGCTCCGATTTCGGCGCCTTCTCTCAGCTTAAAGTTTGCAATAGACTTCCGAGCCCGGGTTCTAAGAGGTTTCTGTCCGGTGATAAGTGCAAGCTCGCCTACTGCAGCATCAAGAAGCTTCTTGTTCTCGATAGCATCGCCACAGCCTACGCTTACAATCACTTTTTCGATTCTAGGAATCTGCATAACAGTCTTATAGCCGAATTCTTTGTTAAGCTCTTCTGCAACCTTTTTATATTTAATCTTAAGATTCGGTTCTTTATTGCTCATTACAGTACTTCTCCACACTTCTTGCATTTGCGGACTTTCTTGTCCCCGGTGCCTTCGATACCGATTCTGGTAGGTCCGCACTTCTTACAAACGATCATAACATTGGAAATAGCGATTGGAGCCTCGATATCTACAATACCGCCCTTCTCGCCCTGTCTTCTTGGCTTTCTGGCCTTTTTAACCATGTTGAGCCCTGCAACAAGAACTTTTCCCTTCTCGCGGTCTATCTTCAGGATCTTGCCGGACTTTCCTTTTTCCTTTCCAGCGATAACCTGAACCAGATCGTCTTTCTTCAGTTTATATTTTACAACTTCCATATACAAATCCCTCAAAGTACTTCCGGAGCAAGAGAAATAATCTTCATCTGATCAACATCTCTCAATTCTCTGGCAACTGGTCCAAAAATTCTCTTGCCTTTTGGGGCGAGACTTGCATCCAGGATTACGCAGGCATTGTCGTCGAATCTGATGTAAGTTCCATCAGTTCTTCTGATCTTACTGGTTGTTCTGACAATAACTGCTTTCTGAACATCACCTTTCTTAACCGGTGCATTAGGAATAGCATCTTTAACTGCTACTACAATGATCTCTCCGATTCCTGCGGTATTCTTGTGGCTTCCGCCAAGAACCTTGATACACTGTACAATCTTTGCGCCGCTGTTATCTGCTACATTCAGATATGTCTGCATCTGTATCATAACTTAACCACCTTAATTATTTAGCCCGCTCTACAATCTCAAGAAGTCTCCAGCATTTTTCCTTGCTGATCGGCCGTGACTGGATTACTCTTACAGTGTCACCGATGTGAGCTTCGTTGTTCTCATCATGAGCCTTAACCTTCTTGGTCCTGACAACATATTTCTTGTACAGTCTGTGAAGTGTTTTGTTGACAATAGAAACTACGATTGTCTTTTCCATTTTGTCGCTGACTACAAGACCTGTATAAATTTTCTTGCCTATAGTTTTTTCTTCCATGTCAGTCTCCCTTACCTAATTCCAAGATTCTTAGCATGGATAAGTGTCTTGACTCTGGCAATCTGTCTTCTGAGAGTTCTCTTTTCAAGAGGATTCTCCACATGGCCAAGAACTGTCTTGAATCTCAAATCCATATACTTCTTAATCAGTTCTTCGTATTTTGCAAGAAGTTCTTCATGTGTAAGTTCTTTAAAGCTGTTTTTCATAAATTACTCCATGTCCCTTCTTTCTACAAATTTAGTCTTGATAGGCAGCTTGTCGCCGGCAAGTTCCATAGCATCTCTAGCCAGTTCGGAAGAAATACCACCCATCTCAAACATAACCATTCCAGGCTTTACTACAGCTACCCAGTACTCAGGGGCTCCCTTACCTTTACCCATTCTGGTTTCGGCAGGTTTCTTTGTATAAGGCATATCGGGGAAAATCCGGATCCATACCTTACCGCCTCTCTTGATGGTTCTTGTCATTGCAACACGGGCAGCCTCGATCTGTCTGTTTGTGATCCACTTAGGCTCCAAAGCAACCAGTCCGAAATCGCCGAATGCGATTGTATTGCCTCTATGTGCATTTCCAGTCAAGCTTGCGCTGCTACGATTTCTTTTTCTATATTTAGTACGTTTTGGACTAAGCATGACTTACTCTCCTTGTCCCACAGCTTTCTTTGGTCTTTTCTTAACCAGAAGCTGTCCGGCATCTTCTTTCATATCTTTCTTAAGAATCTCGCCGTTGAACACCCATACCTTTACACCGATAAGGCCGAAGGTTGTGTTTGCCTCAGCAAATCCATAGTCGATATCTGCACGGAAAGTATGCAGTGGAATCCGGCCTTCCTTATGCTGCTGCACTCTGGCCATCTCAGCTCCGGCAAGACGTCCGGAAATTCTGATCTTGATACCCTGAGCACCGCCTCTCATGGCGCTTGAAACACACTGCTTAAGAACTTTTCTGAATGAGCTCTTTGACTTAAGCTGTCTTGCCACGTTGAGGGCAATAAGCTGTGCATTGACTTCAGGCTTCTTAAGCTCCTTAATCTTGAGCTGGATCTTCTTTCCTGTTACCTTCTGAAGCCGTTCCCCGATCTTCTCGATTGTAGCTCCTTTGGCACCAATCAGAACACCAGGTTTTGAAGTTTCGATAACCACAGTAATTCTCTGTGGCTGTCTGATAATTTCAACTTCTGATATTTCAGCTCCCTTAGTCTCAGGACACTTGTCAAGCTCTTCTCTCAATTTAAGATCTTCATGAAGTGTTGCTGCATATTCACGAGGATCAACATACCATTTAGACTTCCAGGTTTTATTTACTCCAAGTCTCAGGCCTATTGGATTAACTTTCTGTCCCAACTTATTCCCCCACCTTCGCTAATTCATCAACTATAACAGTAATATGGCTCATTCTTCTCAAGAGAATATCGCGCTTGCCTTTGGCTCTTGCCCATACTCTCTTAAGCCGTGGACCTTCATTGATCTGCAATTCCTTGACATAGAGCATCTCTTCGTCAAGCTGCTTATTCTGTGACAGTGCATTAGCTGCTGCAGACTGAAGCACCTTCTTGAGCATAGCTGCTCCGCCATTTGGAATAGCCTCAAGCTGAGCCACTGCTTCTGTATAAGGTTTTCTTCTGATCAGATCTGCAATAGGGCGAACCTTCTTAGGTGAAACCATAAGGTATTTACCTACAGCTCTGTATCCTTTTTTCTCTTCCATATTCTAACTCCACAGCCGCTTATTTCTTTGCTTTACTATCGGAAGAATGTCCCCGAAAGATTCTTGTAGGAGCAAATTCTCCCAGCTTATGACCGACCAGGTTTTCTGTAACATATACAGGAACCCATGTCTTTCCGTTGTAAACTGAAACTGTATAACCAACCATCTCAGGAATGATTGTGGATGTCCGGGAATAGGTCTTGAGCATCTTCTTGTCTGCTCCCTTGCCAGCCTCAACAATTCTCTTATAGAGTTTCTTCTCGATGAATGGTCCTTTTTTTATTGATCTAGACACAACTTACTCCTACTTACGTCTGTTAACGATAAATTTACCGGAAAGCTTTCTCTTCTTCCGGGTCTTATAACCTTTAGTAGGAAGACCCCAAGGTGTTACAGGGTTACGTCCGGCTGCTGTCTTACCTTCACCACCACCATGTGGATGGTCGATTGGGTTCATAACAACACCTCTGACCTTTGGTCTTCTGCCAAGCCATCTGCTTCTTCCAGCTTTTCCAAGGGAAATGTTCATGTAGTCTTCGTTTCCAACCTCGCCGATGGTAGCCATGCATTTCTTGAATACCATTCTCATCTCGGTGGAAGGAAGTCT
>JAGCGL010000115.1 GCA_017649605.1 Spirochaetia bacterium | reverse complement strand
ATCAAACTTCAATAGTCTCCTACGCTAATGCCCACATGAACCATTGTGGATTATATTACAAGCAAGTGTGTTTTATTTGCTGGGTATGTAAGCAATTATAAAGTTTTTGAAATTAATGGTGCAAAAATTGAAGCAAAATGAAAATTTTTTGTGTATATAGGGTATGGATGTAAATTATGATAATCACTTCAACAAAGAACTAAAACAATTAGCGGATGGAATTCTAGACTATCGTCATGTATTTAATCTAGGTAAACCCTCTGAAATAATGTCAAAAACTGGTTTTCCTGTAACTGATTATATAGAACTTGCATCAGGACAATTAGTAAGAAAAGCTAAACAACATGGATTTGATATCAAAGATATGAATGGTCTTGTTAATTCAATAAAAAATCCAGTTGCAGTATTCTCATATGGTGATGCAGAAAAGGCTCAGAATGTGATTATTGATTTGATGCATGAAGACAAAAATTTTCTTATAGGGATTCATTTCAACCAAAAACATGGTAATTCAATTGTTTCAAGTATAAGGGGTATATTCCCGAAAGATACAGCCGAATGGCTTAACTGGATAAACCAAGGTAAAGGATTATATCTGGACATTAAAAAAATCCAGGACATAATAAGCAAACGGCGAACCAATCTCGCCGACGTTACTTATTTAGACCTGGACTCTATAATCACTATACTTGAGGAAAATAAATCTGTCAATTAAATCTTTACAAATTACACGTTGAAACGGAAGTGCATCACATCGCCGTCCTGGACCACATAGTCCTTTCCTTCGATGCGGAGCTTGCCTGCCAGCTTTATCTGCTGCTCGGTCTTTAATTCCATTATATCGTCATAGCTGTAGACCTCGGCTTTGATGAATCCCTTCTCGAAATCGGTGTGGATTACACCTGCGGCCTGCGGCGCCTTGTCCCCCTCGTGGAATGTCCAGGCACGGCACTCATCCTCTCCTGCAGTGAAGAAAGTGCGAAGTCCAAGCAGGTTGTATGCAGCATGAATAAGACGTACCAGTCCCGATTCCTCAAGGCCGGCCATCTCCAGGAACTCAGCGCGCTCCTCCTGGGTCTCCAGCATCGCAATCTCAGCCTCCAGCTTTCCGCATACAACAATTGCGGCAGAGCCCTCCTTGGCGGCAATTTCCTCCACTATCTTGGAATACTGGTTGCCATCCTTGGCTGAATCCTCATCCACATTGCAGACATAGAGCTGCTTTTTCATAGTTATAAGCTGCAGATCTTTTACTATAGCCAACTGGTCGTCGGTGAACTCGATAGAGCGGGCCGGTTTGCCATCGCTTAAAGCAGTGTTCAGCATATTCAGAACCTCAAGCTCAGCCTGGGCTGCTTTTGCAGCATCTTTTCCTGCGTGGAGCAGTTTCTCGGTCTTAGCTTTACGCTTCTCTACTGTCTCCAGGTCAGAGAGTGCAAGCTCTATATTTATGGTCTCAATATCAGAAGCAGGATCCACCTTGTTGCTCACATGGATGATATCCTTGTCGTCAAAACAGCGAACTACATGGGCAATCACACCCACCTGCCGTATGTGGGACAAGAACTTGTTGCCAAGTCCTTCACCTTTGGATGCACCTCCTACAAGACCTGCTATATCGACAAACTCCACGATGGCGGGAACTGTCTTCTTCGGCTTGAAAAGAGCTGAAAGGTTGTCAAGCCGCTTGTCAGGCACACTTACGATGCCGACATTGGGTTCGATGGTGCAGAATGGATAATTGGCAGCCTCTGCCGGAGCCGAGGTCACCGCCGAGAATATTGTTGATTTTCCCACGTTGGGGAGTCCTACTATACCGCAATTAAGTCCCATATTTTTATTTTATTGAAAAGGGGTTATAATGTCCATATGGAAGAAAGGGCAGTCATAACATATATAAGGTCGGGGGATGATATCCTCCTGATCCACAAGAAGAAAGGACATGGGGCTGGCAAGGTGAATGCTCCGGGCGGGCATATAGAGCCGGGCGAGACTCCGGTGCAGGCAGCAGTACGGGAATGCATGGAGGAGACCGGCATTGTCCCAGTGAATCCTGTGCTGAGAGGTGTTCTGGATTTTCCCTTTACCGATGGGCTTGATCTTAAAGGTTATGTCTTCTACGCAGATGAGTTCTTCGGCGAGCTGAAATCTTGTGACGAGGCTGAACCTTTCTGGTGCCCTGTCTCAGAGATGCCCTACGACCAGATGTGGGAGGATGATAAGCTTTGGATCCCTGCCCTCCTGGAAGGCAGTTGTTTCTCGGGATACTTCACATTCGATGGCGACTCCATGCGGGAGAGCCGGCTCCAGATTTTCAAAGAGAAGAAAAAGATACTCTGCTTTGGCAGCTCCAGCACATGGGGATACGACTGGCGCGACGGGGGCCGGCTGGACGAGGAGACCCGGTGGCCCTGCGTGATTAAAAAGTATATCCCAGAATGCTTTGAGATAACAGAGAACGGAGTGAACGGCCGCACAGTGCTGAACTACCTTCCTATGAAGAGCCCCACCAACGGAAAGCAGTCTCTTGAAAGAGCTGTGAGCCAGGAGATTTTCGACGGAGTCATCATCCTTTTGGGGAACAACGATATAATGGCAGTACCAGATATCACTATAAACAGGATTGCAGAGGGGATGGGAGAGATGGCCGACATCGTGTGGGCCTCGAATCCAGATGCACGTGTGTTCTTAGCCTCTGCGGTGCCTATCTCCACCAAGTGCGACGAAGATAATCTCTTTGCCTCATTCTTCGAGAGCCAGGTGAACAAGTCCCAGCGGCTTGCCGGTGCAGTTAAAGAAGTTGCAGAGAGAAAAGGGTGCACATTTATCGAGGCGGGGAAATATGCCACATGCGATGGCACCGACGGAATCCATTTCGATGCAGCATCAAATAAAAATCTTGCAATCTATATGGGAGATTTCGTTAACCAGTGTCAGTGGTAGGTTAACGAAAAATAATCAGCAGGAGATATATTCAATCGCATCCTGATCCACAATCCGCTCTTTTCCGAAAAGAGCCTCAAGGCGCGACTGTTTTTTCTCCTCCTCCCCTTTTATCACAACATGCTTAATCTTATCCTTGAAGTTGAGGAAGAATGCCAGGTTTATAAGGTCGGTGATTGGGAATCCGTATCCGATGAAAGTGATCTCTTCTGCCATCTCCAGATACCGCTGGGCAATATTCCACAGCACATTGAAAAAGCTTCCCTCCAGATAGCTCTGCTTTGAGAAAGCCATCGGGACAAAGACTGGAATATCATTATGATGTATCAGGTTCCGGCTGTAGCCATGCTCCTCGGAGAGGTAGACGTTATCGATGTCGCACACAAGGCTCCCAGGAGAACGGAACCAGTTGAAGGAGCCATGGAGCTTGAGATATGGGAAAGGATCCTTGCCCACATGACTCTTCTTCTCGTTGAAATAACTGTTCAACTGAACCACATAATCAAGGCAGAAAGGGAAATCCGGCATGCTTGCAAAAAGACGCTCCAGCAGGAGATCGTAGTTGAATGTTATAACCAGAGCCTTTCTTCCATCCTTTGGATAGACACAGCCGGTAATAAACTGTTTGATGGCCTCTTCCTTATCGGGGTCCACCGTCTTTGCAGCGTTGTCTATCTTGTCATAAAGCCAGTGCACCAGCTGATTCTGAAGAATCTGATAATGGAGATTGACTGTACTGTTGTAGAAGATATCCCGTCCCAGGATAAGGGAACAGACTGCCTCCATGGAGGTGAGCTCCCTGCTGTAATTGGTCTTTTTCTTCAGATTCTGTATGAACTCCATTAGCTCCGGATATTTGTTGTCCTCTGCCTTCCGAAGTTCCTCGGTGAGTCCTTTCATAGAAGGCATATCTTTGGAGATAGATTTGGAGAAGCCGGAACCTAAGACATAAATTCGCTTGAATGTATCCATATCACTTCAGATGTTCGGAGATATAAGTGAAGACCTTCTCAAGGTCGTCATACTTGGCCGCAGCCATATAATCCAGCGGAGTCTCCATGTTGTTCACAATAACCAACTTTCCACCGTTCCGTGCAGTATAGAGCGGGAATGATGCGGCAGGGTACACAACCAAAGTGGAGCCCAGGATCAGCATAAGGTCTGCCTTGGAAGCCTCTGAAATAGCCTCCTCCACAGCCAGTGCCGGGAGCGATTCGCCAAAGAATGTGATGTCTGGCTTGATGATGCCGCCACAGCTGCACTGGGGCACTTTGCCCTCCTGTACAATCTTTGCAATCTCATCAAATTTGTATATCTTTCCGCAGGCAAGGCAGCGGTGGATCTCGGGCGAGCCGTGAACCTCGATCACTTTCTTGGAACCAGCCTTCTGATGCAGCAGGTCGATATTCTGGGTGATCACAGCCTTGACAATCCCCATCTTCTCAAGCCTTGCCAGCTCGGTATGGACAATGGCAGGCTCCTTCTGGTCCAGATTGTATATGAAATCCTTGGCCGCCTTATAGTAGAAGGACGGCTTCTTATGGAAATAGTCTATGTCGAAAATCTTCTCCGCATCCTCGCCGGCTGTCCTGTACAGACCATCCTTGCCCCGGAAATCCTTGATTCCAGCCAGGGTAGAGACTCCTGCGCCGGTGAAAACTACGCAGTGTTTTGCTTCTTTAAGAAGGGTGATAAGCTTATCCACAGATTGCCTCCTTTTTTAATGATACAGTAAAAAGGGTTGCCACGCAAGCAAATTAACGGGCAGCCAGTCCTCTGAACTCCTCGATGCTGTTAAAGCCCATCTTTTCCATGTAGTCGGAAAGGAACTGCTTTACCTCTGCCAGTGTATCGGGCCGGCGGAATGTGGCGGTGCCGATCTCGACGGCACTGCATCCTGCAAGGATGTACTGGACTGCCTTTTCACCGCAGTCCACACCACCGCACCCCACAAGAGGCAGCTCGGGCAGAGCCCGGTGTATCATATATGCTATTCGGAGCGATGCGGGGAAAATGGCAGGGCCAGACAGGCCGCCGAAGGTGTTGCCCAGCACTGGGCGGCACCTTGTGATATCGATCTTCATAGCAGGGATAGTGTTGGTAGCCACCACTGCATCAGCGCCGGCTTCGGCGCATACTGTTGCCACGCCCACCGGGTCTGTGGTGGAAGGGGTCACCTTTACCCACACAGGCACACTGCTTATCTTCTTCATCTCCTCCACCAGCTTGCGGGATGCATTGCAGTCTGCGCCGAAGTGCATTCCCCCTTTGGCCACATTGGGGCAGGAGATATTAAGCTCAAATGCTTTTATGGTGCCGATGCCGGAAAGCTTTTCCGCCAGATAGAGGAACTCATCCAAGGTCTCCCCTGCCAGGCTTGCAATACATACTGCATCTGGATTTGCTGCAACAAAGGCTGGAAGCTTCTCGGCCACGAATTTTTCAAGGCCCACATTGGCAAGGCCGATGGAGTTGATCATGCCGCTGTCTGTCTCGCAGCACCGGGGCGGCACATTGCCTGGCCGGGGATTCTTGGATACAGACTTCAGTATCACCGCACCCCACTCCTTCGCAGGAGAAAGGTCGCTGTACTCGGTGCCGTAGCCATAGGTTCCGCTGGCTGCGATAAAAGGATTTGAAAGCTCAAAGCCTCCTACTTTTGTGGAAAGGTTCATAACACAACCTCCTCTGCCTTGAACACAGGGCCGTCGGCACATACCCGGGCATAACCACCGGCAGCCAGCGGGATTGCGCACCCGGCACAGGCTCCCACGCCGCATGCCATGAACTCCTCGCAGGATATCCATGCCGGAATATTGTATTCAGATGCAACCTGCTGCACACCCTTCAGAAGCCCTTTGGGGCCGCAGGCTGCGATGTAATCGGGCTTATCAGAGGCAAGCCAGCGCCGGGCCACCTCAACCACATTTCCGCACTCTCCGCATGAACCGTCATCGGTGGCCAGAGTGCAACTGGAAGGAAGCGCAGCAGGTTCCGGCAGCTCACAGGAACACTTTCCACCCCACAGGATTCTATCTTTTGGATTATTATGCGCTTCGTGAAGGAACAGAAGGGAGGCGATTCCGGTGCCGCCGCCCAGAAGCCAGAGCTTTTTATCAGGCTCAAAGGTCGGATAGCTGTTGCCCAGCGGTCCCAGCACCTCGATTGTTTCATTCTCTCTCAGCGAAGTGATGGCATGGGTCGCCTTGCCGATATCACGGATCACAAGCTGCAGAGCTCTATCATGCACCCCTGCAACAGAGAAAGGACGGCGGAGGAAGGTACCGGAAGAAGCCGGGGGAAGAAGGCTCACAAAGTTGCCAGGCTTGATCTGAGCTGAGATCTTTGGCACCTGGATTTCCATAAAATGGAGATTGCAAGCCACTTCTTGATTAGAGATTACAACGCCTTTCTCTTGTATCTTCATAGGTCACCTTCTGTTCAATCTTACAAAGAAAAGAGGAAATTCGCAATAGAGCTGTCATCGGGTGTGTTGCCTAGAATGATATAAGGGAAGACATCCTTGACCGCGTGCTCCAACGGGTTATCTGGGTTTGCCATATTGTATGTTCCAAGATAACGGTCGTCGGTCTGCACATACTTTGTCCCATCTTTTCTCTCCCCTATCACAAGCTCTCTGCCATCATCAAGCACCCACTTGTAGGTGGCTCTGTCCTCTGGAGCTATATGGAAAACCGACTTGCTGTCGGGAAGCAGAGTTGCCTTGACTCCATTCAGATACTGAACCGGCTGGTTTCTGTCGCTCCATTTTTTAAGCATATCGGGATCGGAGAAATATTTTTCGAGCATAGCTGTATCATTGGCTATAATCCGCGCGCTGTAATGCTGGAACAAATCTGGAACTGCAAATATCCTGCCTGCTGCACCAGAAAGAGAATCGACTGCCTCATCATAGCTCATATACCCGTCGGAAAGAAGCGCTTCTGCCGCTTTTGATGTGTAGGTACCATCAGCCTTTGTCCCTGCAGCCTCCAGAAGAGAGTTCTTCCACACAATATCAGAAAGCCTTTCCTGAGGAACTCCCGCTATACTCTCAACACCAGACTCCAAAGCTGCCTTTAACAGCTGATAGTTGTAAAGAAGATTACCATTCTCCTGATACAGGTTCATGTGGCCATCCCACACAGCCTTGCCATCCCCAATCAGCCGCCAGTAGTCGCCGCTTGAGGTATAGTTGACCAGGGCATTCACAAAAAGATCGGCCATGTTACCTCCGACCAAGGATTCCACTTCGTTTTTGATAAGTGTGATATCGGGATAATTGAAGCCGGAATTGACAATGTCATAGGCCATCTTTGCATGCCCCAGAACTGCATCTGCTGTCTCAAGAATCTGGAATAAGCCGTCATCTTTTCCGTTGCGGAATGCCTCATGGGCCAGTATGACAGCGGCCTTAAGCTGATCTGATATCGAGCTGGATGGAATCAGATTGAGTATGATGTTTCTTACACCCCATTCATCTTCAGAAGTATAGGCCAGAGCACCCTTGAGATCTCCATACTCTACTGCCGCTTCATCGTTCAGAAGCAGGTTATAGAGATGCTCCACCTGACTCTGGATTTTTCCCTCGGAGAAAAGGGCCCGCATTGTTATCTTGTTGTCTTTGGAGAAATCGGAGCTGTGACGGATCCTGTTGTCCTCCTTCAAGACATAGGCTGATGCAATGGCAGATTCCACAGTATTTTTACTTATGTCATAGCCACCAGTTCCTATTTCAAAGATTGGCCCTTCGCCTCCTATATTCATCTCCAGGATTACAATATGGTCATTGATCTTGAGCACATTGAATTTAGCCCTTCCTGTGGTGGCAAGGTCATAACCAGCATCGGCAAGGGTACCAGCAAAGCTTGCAACCTGCTCTGCCGCAATCCTGTCTTCTCCCAGAAATCCGGAGAGCCTGCTGCTTATCCAGTTGCGCACCAGGTTGCCCAATCCTCTCTTTGCATCTGTTTCCAAAGGTTTGTCAAAAGGATCCCCATCTGCGGCAGAGAGAGCCACCTGATCAGCATAACTTTTAGCTGCAGAGACAGCTGCACTTTGCAGAATCCTGGTTCCAGCCGACGCAGACTGGGCTGGCTGAAGAGCATTTGCAAGAGAACCGGTTCCCCAGCTGGAAAGGGATGCAGCCATCCTTTTGTTCACATCCTTGAATGCATCTTCAAAACTTTTTCCGGCAAACACCATATCCAAGGCAGCAAAAGTGGTGCTGTCAAAGCCATTCACCATAACACCCAGCGCAGGATTTATGGAACTGAATATATTGCAGACAATCTGGCCCCCTTCTCTTATGCTTGGAAGGGAAAAAAGGATGGTGTCGGTCCTGCCATCATTATTGCTGTCCTCGTCCCACAGCTTCTGCATATAGAAAGGAACATCAATGGCAGCAAGTCCTCGGCCCAGCTTTCCTTCGTTCTTATAGAAAAGCTCAAAAATCCTGCCATATTCGCCGTACCCCTCTTTTACAACCTTATCTGGGTTTGAGCTGGACATAATAGGCACATAACCAATGTGCATTGCAAAAAGACCTTTAACTCCAGAGTAATCTGAATACTGGGCAGAGGAACGGAAGCCCGATTCTGCCTGCTGCAGATATGCAAGCATATCCTGATCAAAGCCGTTCCAAGAGGCGGCCTCAATGCTGTCGCTCCTGCCGAACACAACTTTTGTATAGCGGTCTATGGCAGTTTCGGCCTGTTCAATCAGCGCCTTCAGCTGAGCCAGATCAAGCCCCTCGATATAAGATGCAGAAAGATTGACCCCAAGATCAAAGCCAGGAGCACAGAACCATCTGTATCCTTCTATACTCTGATTCTCGTGCTCAATGCCCCCCAGAAGGGTTTCGCCAGTAATAACCTTGCGCTTAAAATTGGCACCATGCCTGACATACCCCTTCCCCTCAAGAAGATCAGTTATCCTTCTGTCGGCGGTCTGATTGGCTTTCTCGATATGGGAGAACATCTGATGCTCAAGATCAT
Organism: Spirochaetia bacterium; assembly: GCA_017649605.1. Classification (GTDB taxonomy): domain Bacteria; phylum Spirochaetota; class Spirochaetia; order CADAEX01; family CADAEX01; genus CADAEX01. The sequence goes on along the minus strand of JAGCGL010000115.1, from coordinate 3,480 downwards.
CAACTGATGTAGACATCCTCAGAGCCACAAGGTATGTGTTTTTCCGGATAATTTCTTCTATGAATTCATCATCAGCTGAAGCTTTCTTATTATTTTCAGGCAGATTATTCATCATGCTGGCCTTAAGCTCTTCAAGGGCAATTTCCCATTTATCCTCAGCCAGATTCAGATAATTCTCCATCAATGTGCCCCAGGATGCCGCATTATCTGACAGTTCTCTATACGTTATTCCTAGATCTGCCGCCATCTTTTTCACATAATACTCTGCCATCTTCTGATACTTATCAACAAGCTCAATACCTGTCAGATTCATTATCATAAGGCGGTTTGACGAGCTGCCATAATCATCAAGCTCACTAAGCTGTCCAAAGCTGATAGAGATATTCCTGCATGAGATCAATGATGAAAGATTTGAAAGAACAGATAGAAAGCCCTTTCTCTCATCTTGATTCAATTGGCTGAACAGCGTCTCAAGATCAGCATCATCATCTAAGGTCAAGCCTGTACACTCCCTGCATTTTGCGACAAACTCATCGAAAGTGTAAACAGCATCTTTATCCAGCATCGTATCACCTAAAGCCTCATACCTTGCTTTTGCCTCCAGCTCTCCCTTGATATAGCTGACAGTATCCATAATTGCAGACCGCTCCTGACCGCCATCTATGTCTGCCATAGCCTTGCGCATACTGCCCATCTTCTTGGATTTTCTGGTGAAGAAATTGTAGATGCTGTGATTTTTCTCGTAATTCCTCTCTTTTTCCACCGACACATCCCACAGATAATCGTGGGCAACATCGCTCACATCCTTCCCGATAAAGGAGATATCAAACTGGGCACTTCCGCTGTTGATTGAGTTCTCAAAATAGGTATAAAGCCTTAATTTCTCAGGATCCCTGGCTATGCTGTTATAAGCGGCCTGGGCCTGGCTGGATGTGTAATCCTCCGGATGGCTGAAAGCATAGCCGTAGCTTTTAAGCTTCTGAAAGTTCTGGTCGCTGAAAAGTGCCACATCAATAGTTTTGAAATTTGAATTCTGCAGGCTTCTCCAGTAGTAGGCAAGTGAAAAATCCCTCAAAAGAGAGTTGTTCATTTTTTGAACAAACTCAAGGGCTAAGCTGCTCTCATCGTTAAAAAGCCGGTCAGAAAGATACTGGTTCGCATTATAATCGGCAAGTATTGCCCTGGCATAATAATCCTCTGACTCGGTCTGCACCACCTCGCTCACCTTGTTCAGATAAAGGCCTGTCTGAACCACACTTGTGTCTGTACCCTGCTCCAAAGTATTCTGCTTTGCCAAAGAAAGGGCATACTCATATTTTTCAGCCGCCTCTGCCAATGCTCTCTCTGCTTCGTTCAATATATCGAGGGCATCTTCAGGAGTACTTCGGGGAGAAAGAAGATATTCCCGTTTTCTGTCCTGCACTTTGAAGTTCATGACTGCTTCGGAATATTTTTCATAGAGTTCCTTGCTTTCTGCAGCTTTCCTGTTGTATTCGTTGGAAAGAGCCAGATATGTCTCCTGATCTATATCAGCATCGGCATTCATCTTATCTGCCAGCTCTTTAAGGGAAGCGACCGATTCTCTATAAGCAGCATCTGATTCTGTCATTGCTATCTCGGCCTCGGCATAGGCGTCATAAATATCTTCTCGGACTGCATTTCCATTCGAGATATCAAGGGTAAATTCGTATACCTTCCTGGCTATTTCTGCATTCTGGGCCAGAATATCCATCTCTGCCTTAAGCTGATAGAGTTGGATATCTGCACTGTCTGGCCAGCCTGCACCCCTTATCTCGTTCTCTATGCCAGCCATGCTTCCCCTTATCTCCGCCTCCCGGGAACTGCAGAGGGAAACAGCATCAGCCCAAAAAGCAGCCTGCTGGATGTAGGCTGTTATCTTGTCATTCTGCTGAGCAACAAGGGCATTCAATGCATTTTTCTGACTGACAATCCTGGCCTTTTCTGTCTCCCAGCTCTGAATCTCTGCCTGGGCATTGGCAATCAGTCTACGATAATTTTCCACCTCCTGCTGATTGACATGACCATTCTCATCTGAATTAGTTGAACCGATAAGCTTTATTCTTCTTTCCCAGTTTGCAATCTGATCCTGATTGTTCTTAATCTTCTTGTCCAAAGATGAGATTGAATTATTGTAACTGCCGATGCTGCCCTGAAGCTCTGCAATATAGCTTTCAAGCCTTGATTTTTCATTCAGACAGCTCTGTCTGTTAGCTGAAGCCTGTTCCTTTATTCCCTTGACTGTGGAAAACTGGGCAAACACAGCATCCAGCCTGTTCTGAAGCAGCTGAGCATTCTGCTCAAAGGCCACCCGGGTCTGTTCCAAAGTCTCTTCCATTACATTGAAAAAAGAAGAGGCCCTTCCATCCAAGGCTTCCTTGCCCGCCTGGATGACAGACTGCAGTTCGGCAAACCATAATGCCCTGTTCTCCGCAAACTCAGCCATTGCATTGTTCAGATCCGACTCCCCCTCCAGGTTCTGGAAAGATGTCAGCCTGCCCCAGTCGACATAAGAAGCCAATGTCTGCTCTGTATATGTATTCCACTGGGACATCCCGGAGTCAAAAGTGCTGCTAAGACTTTCTGCAAGGGACTGCAGGCTGGAATCGGAAACAGCGGCGACATCACCAAAGAGTTTCTCTATTTTCTTCTTACCAGTCTTCTCATCGTTAATACTGGAATCTTCCGTGCGGAGCTGGGATGAAAGGAATCGTCTTTCACCTGCAAGGAAAAGGGTCTCAAGCTCTTTATGAACCTTGTTTTTATAGTCCTCAAAAAGAGCAGCAACCTGATCCTGCCCAGATTCCGGCAAGGCTGATGACAGCTGCTCATAGACTGCTCTGGCAGCCTCCTCCCAGTCCTGGTACAAGTTCTGAAGCATCTCCTGCCCAAAACTCCTCCAGTTTGCAAGGCTGTCTGCCATATTATCCTGGCCTCCTGCTCCGTAGGCCAGTCTTACTGCCTGGTCTGACAGCTGGTCGGAGAAACGCTGGATATCTGGAGAAGCTATCCTGGTCTCAATCTGCTGCCACACCCAGGTGGAATACATCCTGTCCCAGGTCTCCTCTTCCTTTTTCCCAAACCGGTCAGAAATTTCGTGCCACCGGTTCTCGCTCCGCTCCGACAGAGCTCTACGGAAAAGTTCATCATTCTGTCCTGCAGCAAGGCAGGTACAGCAGATAAGCATAATAACCGCAAAAACAGATTTTCTCATAAAACACCTCCACTGGTGTTAACTCCAAAAAAAACGTTTTTGCTTCAATTTTTTGAAAAATTTTTTGATTATTTTGAAAGTTTTTTATAACTCGTTGCGGCAAAAAAAAATATCGGAATGGTGAGACTCGAACTCACGATACCCTGGTCCCAAACCAGGTGCCCTAGCCACTGGGCCACATTCCGATACAGAGCATAGTATAAAGATTTAACTTTACACGGTCAAGATATAAATGATATTTTATTTTT
>JAGCGL010000114.1 GCA_017649605.1 Spirochaetia bacterium | reverse complement strand
CTGCGAAGATAAGGGTGTGGAAGTCGGGCTGTATTATCTTCTGGATATAGGAGCCCTCGACATCCAGCTCTTCTATGATCAGGTTTATTTCAGATGCATTCAGGCTCATAGTCTCTTATCCTTAAGCACTTTTTTGATTGCCCCCGCCAGATAGAAGGAACCGGTGACAACCACAGGCTTTTTCCCACCCAGTTTTGCCATTTTTGAAACAGCCAGCCTCAGGGCTTCTTCAGGGGCAGACACTAAATACAAAGGTTTTTCAGATTGCTGCCCGGTTCTGCACAGACTTTTTGCATACTCGTAGACTGCGCTGATATCGGTCTCCTTGAACCCCTGCGGCTCCGAGATAATCACCTCATCAAAGCAGGGGACCAGCAGATCCAGCATGGCCTGGTAGTTCTTTCCCTTGACGCTGCCGAACACCAGTATGCCGCCTGCTCCAAAAATTTCTTTACAGGAAGCGACAAGCCGCTGTATACTGTAGGCAGTATGGGAGCCATCCACCACAATGGATGGCCCTGTACCTATAATCTCCATTCTTCCCTCAAGAGGTACATCCTGCAGGGCATTAGTGGTTTTGTACATATCAAGATCAGGCATAATCTGACTCAGCGCCAACAGCGATGATGCTATATTATCACACTGAAAGTCTCCGGTCAGATTTGTTGCGATGCTGTATTTTCCCCCATTTAAAGTCAAGGTGAAAGAACTGCCGTCAGGCCTCATCTTCCTCTCCGAAAGAGTCACAAGGTCATCGGCATAGAAGAATGGGCTTTTAAATTCTTCAGCCCTTTTGCGGAGCACGTCCAGGGCTTCTGGCTTCTGATGCTGCACTGCAACCGGCACACCAGGCTTTATTATTCCTGCCTTCTCAAAGGCAATCTTCTCAAGGGTGTCCCCCAGAATGTCACAGTGCTCAAGCTCTATCGGGGTTATGATGGAAACCTCCGGCACCACCAGGTTGGTGGCATCGAGCCGTCCGCCAAGGCCTGTCTCCAGCACTGCCCACTGGCATTTCTGCTCCTTTAAGATAAGAAAAGCAAGCAGTGTCAGAAGCTCAAAGGTGGTAGGGAATCCAAGATTCCCGGTCAGGGTTCCGTCATCAATCTTATCTTTCAGCGCCTGTATACTCCGCACATAGACTTCATCCTCAAAAGGGATTCCTGCCAGAGTTATCCGCTCTTTGTAGGAGATAAGGTGAGGGGATGTGAACATGCCTGTCTTATAGCCCAGCTCCTTGAGAATCCGGGCAGTGATGGCGGCGGTGGAACCTTTTCCCTTGCTCCCTGCTATGTGAACCGCCTTGAAGGAGCGCTCCGGGTGGCCGCACACCTCAAGCATATAGGCCATCCGCTCAAGCTTGTATTCGGTTCTGGAACAGGCCGGGTTCCGCTCTATGTTTGCAAAGCTTTCTATATACTTAAAAGCGGCGCTGCTTGAATGCATTACCATGGGTGATGAATCCTTCATAGTCTGCAAGTGCGATGACATGGGGCTCCACGCTCTTATACCCTTTCTTGTCTGCCTGGATGACCGAGATGTATTTTACGAAATCCCGGATAGAGACAGCAGAGAAAGTCTTGGCAGTGCCGCCGGTAGGAAGCACCGCGTTCGGCCCTATGGAGTAGTTGGCGGCAGAGAACGGTGTATAGCTGCCCAGGAGAATCTCGCCTGCATTCACAATCTTGTCTGCAGTGGCAGCAGGATCCTTGGTCATAATCTCAAGGTGCTCCGGAGCAAAGTTATTCACTATCTCACATGCCTCATCCATATTCTTGGTAAGGATGATGCCGCCGTAGCCCGACATCACGTCGCTTAAGAATGTGCGGCGAGGCTCTGGAATCTGAGGAATCATCTTCTTAAGATGCTTGAGAACTCCGTCGGCTGTAGCCTTGGATGGGGTTATAAGGAGGGCGGAGGAGTCTGAGCCGTGCTCTGCCTCTACCATCAGATCTAGGGCTGCAAGGTATGGGTCTGCGCTCTCATCTGCCAACAGAATGGATTCAGATGGGCCGGCTGGGAGGCCTACATCAATCTTGCCATAAAGTATACGTTTTGCGGCTGAGACAAACTTGCTGCCAGGGCCTACGACCTTGACCACAGGCTTGATGCTCTCTGTCCCGTAGGCCAGGGCGGCCACTGCCTGGGCGCCCCCTGTGCGGTAAACCTCGGTTATACCGCACAGCCTGGCAGCGTAGAGGCATGCCGCATCCACAGTGCCATCAGGGTTTGGAGGGGTAACTACGCACACTCTCTTTACCCCTGCCTCTACAGCCGGAACTCCCAGCATATAGAGCATTGAGGGGAAGCTTCCGCGGCCCCTTGGAATATAAAGTCCCACCGATTCAATGGGTGTCATTTTCTCGTAGGCTTTCAGGCCCGCTCGGATTGTGACCATCCTTCCTTCTGCAGGCTTGTTTGCCACATGGAATTTCCGCACATTCTCTATGCAGAACCCGAGGGCTTTCTTTAGCTCTGGACTGAGGCTTCTCTCGGCCTGGTCAAACTCCTTCTTCTGTACTTTTATAGGGAGCTTTGACAGGTCTGCCTTGTCGAACTTGAGGGCATATTCCCTCAGGGCTTTATCCTTATATTTTTTTACATGTGCAATAATTTTCTCAACAGTCTCGCGGATCTCATTTATATTGATCTCGCTTCTGGAAAAGATTTTCTCCTTCTGTTTCTCAGTGAGTTTTTCCCAGATTCTATAGTTGATTTTTGCCATCTTTTTCTCCATTCCCACATCATTTTACAATAAAAAAGGGATAATCGTCTATATTTTCGCTCCAGAATGTGGTATCTTTAATATAGGAAGATGTGCTATGGAAGATCTGTACAAAATTCTTGGAGTTAACCGCAGTGCCACTTTGGACGAGATAAAGAGGGCTTATCATGACCTCGCCATGCGGTATCATCCAGACTTCAATCCCGGCGATCCTGAAGCGGAATACCGTTTCAAGAAGATCAGCAGCGCCTATGCTGTCCTCAGCGATGCCGACCAGAGGGCAGAGTATGATGGCCAGATGTTCAGGAGCCGGGTGGAAGGGTATGACAGCACATGGCACAATCCGTACGAAAACTATACAGCAGCCGACTTTATCGGTGCCTTCAACTATTATTTCAATGCCAACCGTGCAAGGCGCAATGCCTGGGTCCATAATATCAAGCCCAAGGAAAAGGTCCCTGTGGAGGGGTGGAATGCAGTTGCCAGGGGTATATGCATCTTTATTGCGGCTGTGCTTCTGGCCCGGTTTACCGGACGCCTTGGCTTTATGGGAATAATGCTCAGCTTTGCAGTGCTTTTCTTTGGAATCCGTTACATCATCAAGGGCTTTTACGACATGATGGGCAGGACAGGAAAGAAAGATGGCAGATAAGAAGATCCAGAAGGAACTGATTGAAAGGTTCTGCCGCTATGTCCAGATAGAGACCACATCGGATGAGAATGTTAAGGATAGATGTCCCACAACCGACGGCCAGCTGACCCTGATAAACCTGGTTGCAGAAGAGCTTGAGGCTATTGGTGTCAAAGATGTTTCAGTGGACGGGAACGGCTACCTGAGGGCTTTTATCCCCGGCAATGTACCCAGAAAGAAAGTTTTCGGATTCATCTCTCATGCCGACACATCCCCAGAGGTGAGCGGCAAAAACGTCAAGCCTTTGATCCATAAAAAATATGATGGCAAACCTATAAAGCTTTCAAAAGATCTTCTCCTTTCTCCGGCAGAGTATCCGCTCCTTGCCCAGTACAGGGGAAAGACAATCATAACTTCGGACGGGACCACACTGCTTGGAGCCGATGACAAAGCTGGTATAGCCGAGATTGTCACCGCAGCCTCTTACCTTCTGTCCCACCCTGAGATCAAGCGAAACTCCATGGAGATTTTCATAACCCCCGACGAGGAGATAGGGCAGGGAACCGACCACTTTCCACTGGATAAGATCAAGGCCCACTATCTCTACACTGTTGACGGCGATGCCGAAGGGTGCATAGAGTCGGAATGTTTCAATGCCTACAGCGCCAAGCTTAAAATAAAAGGTGTATCCATCCATCCCGGCTCCGGCAAGGGAAAGCTTGTGAACGCCACTCTTCTGGGCTCCGAATTCCTCTCCATGCTCCCGAAAAGCGAGATGCCGGAGACAACAGAGGGGAGGGAAGGCTTCTTCTGCCCGGTAGGCATAACAGGCACTATCGAGGAGTGCCAGGTCTCGCTGATCCTGCGGGATTTTGATGCGGCTGGGATGGAGCGGCGCATTAAGATGGTGGAGCAGGCTGCTGAAACCCTTAAGAAAAACTGGCCTGCTGCCCAGTTCGAGCTTGAGATTGCCCACAGCTATTCCAATATGAAGGAATATGTGGATAAGAATAAAAAATGTCTCTCTTACCTGGAACAGGCGGTGGAGAAGACCGGCATAAAGCCTGTCCATAAGCTTATCCGCGGCGGCACCGACGGCTCAAGGCTCAGCGAGTTGGGGCATCCATGTCCCAATATCTTCACCGGCGGCCAGAACTTCCACGGCAGGCTTGAGTGGGCAGCAGTACCGGCAATGGAGCGCTCTGTCCAGGTGATCATAAATCTGGTGTGCACGGGGATAAAACAGTGAGAAAACTCTTTCTGCTTCTGACCATGCTGATTATCCTCTCCGGCCTTGCTTTTGCACAGGAGGATGTGATTCCTGTTACAATAGTTGAGTTTCCCCTTCCAGATTCTGCCCGGACTTATCAGATAGGCGAGTACCGTTCCTTTGTGGAGATGGACCGTCCATTTATGGGGGATGGCTTTTCGGCCAAGTTTGCCCCATTCACCTCGGCTGATATAGCTGATTATCCTTTGGACAGCAGTGGCGGTGCCACAGTTTTCAAGAAAGTCATCAAAGTGGAAAAGACCGAGAGCATAGGCACTGTATTCTTCACAGCTTACTTCCAGTACACAATCTGCCAGGAGGGGGCAGAGCCAAAAGTATATACATTCAGCACTGTAGGAAACGGAACTAGAGATGAAGAGGCTCTGGATAAATGTTTCAGGAATGCGGCTATCCATGTTTCGGACATAGCCGGCTCTATTTCGATTCATCCGGCCGAGTTCACTGTGGCCAGCATGGTTTCCAGCGAGTATGTCCTCTCATGCGGTAAAAAGGACAAGGTTTACAAGGGAGATGAATTCCATGTCTATTCCAAGCGGAACGGACAGGATATCGGTAAGCTTTATGCTGTGAATGTGAAGGATGATATAACCTTTGCCCAGCCGATACATCTCAAGGACCAGGTGATAGCAGGCGACAGCGTGGAGAGGGTAAAGCTTCTGGGCTTCGGCGCCAACTTCTACTACGACAGGATTTTCGGAGACGACCTTAACTGCTTCGGGGCCTACCTTGAGTTCTTCCGCTTCTTCCGATCATTCCGCTTCCTTGTCGGCACCGAGCATATATCGGGATTGGATGACAACTGCTGGAACATCTACGGCGGACTTAAGACCATGTGGCACCTGGGGTATGTGGATCTCTCCAGCCTGATCTATTTAGGACGGGGCTATGCAGACAGCGACTGGCGCTACACAGGCGGCAGCATCAAGGTTCTGGCAGAGTTCACCCCGATAGACTGGCTTAAGATTGGGCTTGAGACCGGTTTCTCCAAATGGCTGGCCGACCACGACAACGATTATCCAAACTACGGCGGATTCCTGCTGGGTACTGGAATAACACTCCGTTTTTAATATATAGTTGAAGTATGAACTCGTATATTCTTACTGTTACATGTCCAGACCAGAGCGGTATCATAGCCGCCATAACCAACTGCATAGCCTCTAACAAAGGCAATATTCTCAACTTGGCACAGCATACTGCCACCGATATCGGCATGTTCTTCTGCCGTATTGTCTTTGTGGCACAGGAGGGCTTCTCCGAATCTGATTTCCATAAGGAGTTCGGCAAGGTGGGGGAGCATTTCTCCATGAAATGGCATATCTTCAACCGCAGCATCAAGAAACGGGTTGCCATACTGGTCTCCAAGACCAGCCACTGCCTCTACGAGCTTCTTCTGAAGCATGCCGACGGCGAGCTGGACTGCGAGATTCCTGTCATAATCTCAAACCATTCCGAGCTGGCCCATATAGCCACATCTTTCCATATTCCGTTCTTCCAGGTGGATACAGCCAAGGGGAAGGAGGAATACGAGAAAGATCTTGAGAAGATCTTAAGGCAGTACAACATAGAGCTGGTTATCCTGGCCCGGTACATGCAGGTGCTAAGCGCCGATTTCTGCAGCCGCTGGAACAACCGGATCATAAATATCCACCACGGGTTCCTCCCGGCATTCAAAGGGGCAAAGCCTTACCATCAGGCATGGCAGAAGGGTGTCAAGATCATCGGTGCTACCGGTCATTTCGCCACAGCAGACCTGGATCAGGGTCCTATAATCTTCCAGGATGTGATTAGGGTTGCAGACACCTGTTCGGTGGAGGAGTTCACCCGCATGGGCAAGGATGTTGAGCGTCGGGTTCTCTATGAGTCGGTGCGGCGTTATCTCTCCCACAGCATCTTCTTCTACAGCGGCAGGACATTTATTATAGAGTAAGTGAAAATACCCACTTGACCTTATGCAAGGTTTTATTTTATAAATATAGAACGAAATTTTATTATTAGTAGGTAAGAAAAATGTACGCTCTTATTGATATGAAAGGCAAACAGTACAAGGCTGAGAAAGGAGCGCTTCTCAGAATGGACAAGATTGACGCTGAGAAAGGCGCATCTCTTGATTTTGACTCTATCATGCTCATCAGCGGCGACGGAACCCAGAAGATTGGAACTCCTTACATTGCAGGAGCAAAGGTTACCGGAACTGTAGAGGATCAGATCAAGGACACAAAGGTCGTTGTAATGAAGTACAAGAGAAGAAAGAATTACAAGCGGACCAGAGGTCACAGAGCTCAGTATACAATCGTAAAAGTAACAGACATTATCGAGGGGTAATAGGATATGGCACATAAGAAAGGTGGCGGAAGCTCAAGAAACGGAAGAGACTCAAATGCACAGAGACTTGGCGTCAAGAGATTTGGTGGCGAGCTTGTTTCTGCAGGTTCCATCATTGTAAGACAGAAAGGTACTGAATTCCATCCTGGCGAGAACGCTGGCCTTGGAAAAGACCATACTATTTTTGCCAAAGAGACTGGAACTGTTAAATTCCATCAGAGACAGGGCAGAAAATTCATCAGTATCGAAAAAGTAGAAGTAGCAGAATAATTTTTATTATACTGTTGTGCGTGGTTTTGTAGACGAGACATCACTAGAAGTCGGCTCCGGTAAAGGCGGAGCCGGCTGTGTTTCTTTAAGGAGGGAAAAGTACATTCCCAAGGGCGGTCCTGACGGCGGTGATGGCGGAAAGGGCGGTGATGTCGTATTCCAGATCAAAAGAAATCTTAGGACATTAGCACATCTCAGATTCAAGCGGGTCATCAATGCCGGCAACGGGCGTCCTGGCGAGGGGCGCAAGAAGCATGGTGCCGATGGCGAGGATGCTGTAATCCTGCTTCCTCCCGGTGCTCTGATCAAGGATTTTGATACAGGCGAGGTGCTCCACGACTTTGCCCAGGACGAGTCTGACTGGGTTTTCCTTAAAGGGGGCAAGGGTGGCCTTGGCAACATGAACTTTGCCACATCCAGGCACCAGACTCCGCGGTTTGCACAGCCTGGTCTTCCAGGGCAGAGCCGCAAGATAATCATAGAGATCAATATCATCGCTGATATAGGCTTTGTAGGGTTCCCCAACGCAGGCAAATCGACACTGCTGGGCCGCCTGACCAATGCAAACCCGAGGGTAGGCAGCTACCCATTCACAACCAAGATTCCAAACCTTGGTGTCTATGCGCTGGATGACCAGGACATTGTCCTTGCCGACATTCCGGGAATCATAGAGGGGGCATCTCAGGGGGCAGGGCTTGGAATCAGGTTCCTCAAGCATATAGCCCGCACCCGCGGCCTTCTTTTCCTGATCGATGTCTCCCAGGAGAACTACCTGGATTCCTTCGAGATCCTTTTAGGCGAGCTAGCGGCATTCTCCCCAGAGCTGGCAGAGCGCAGGCGTGTGATACTGGCCACCAAGATGGATACAGAGGAAAGCGATGAGCACCTTGCAGAACTTATAAAGAAATATCCGGACGAGGAGATTCATGGAATATCTGTCTTCTCCGGCTTCGGTATGGATAAGATCAAAGATATTTTCTCCAGGCTGGTGCTGCAGGAAGAATGAGAACCTTTATTTTCGGCGGCAGCTTCAACCCGGTCCATACAGGACATCTTTTCATAGTCCAGGAGGTTATGTATCAGCTGGGCTACGAACGTGCCATCCTGGTTCCGGCCAACATAGCATCCCATAAAGAAAACCATACCACGATCACCCCCCAGGAGCGGCTTGAGATGCTCCATGCGGCAGTGGACGATATCCCCGGCTGCATTGTGGAGGAATGCGACATAAAGAGAGGCGGGATAACCTACAGCATCGACACCATCCACTACATTCTTGAACACTACGATATCACCGGAAAACTGGGCTTTATAATAGGGGACGACCTGCTCCCAGGCTTCGGGACATGGAAGAAGCCGGATGAGATAAAGAAGCTGGTTGATCTTATAGTGGTACACCGTAATGCTGAGGAATGCATAGAGTCAAAGTACCCCGACTTCTACATAAAAAACAAAATGTTGCCGATATCTTCTACAGAGATACGCGAGCGGGTGAAGAAGGGGTATCCCATTAAATACCTGGTTCCAGAGAAAGTGAGGGAGATAATTGAACAGCGCAGTTTTTACAGATGATCCATTTGTGGCCAAGATAGACAGCTATCTTAAGAGCCATCTTTCTCCCATGAGGTATGAACATTCTCTCTCCACAGCCGATACCAGCAGTGCTCTGGCCGCCATGTTCGGCTATGACCAGAAGCGTGCCTTCTTTACAGGGCTGGTCCATGACATAGCCCGGGAGTATTCCAAGGAGGAGCTGGTGGAGTGGGCTGCCAAAGATGGCAGGCCTGTGCGGGAACTGGATCTTGCATCTCCTGTGCTGCTGCACGGCAGAGCCGGGGCTATGGTGCTTAAAGAGAAGTTCGGCATCCAGGATCAAGATCTTTTAGATGCCCTTTCTTCCCACACCACCGGAAACGCAGGTATGAAGACACTTGCCAAGATTCTTTTTGTGGCCGATTATATCGAGCCGAAACGCAAGCATATAACACCAGAATTCATATCCAGCCTGGAGGGCCTTGATCTTGACGGCAAAGTCTATGCTGTCCTCATGGGCACCCTGAACCATCTGGCAGACAAGGGTAAGAGCGTAGCCCCGGAGGCGCTGGAACTTAAGCAGGAGCTTGAGCATGCGGAATAAAAAAATCTTTGCACCCAGCAACATCATACTTTTAATCATTCTCCTGGTTATTCTGGCTACAGTTGTATTCATCTCCCTGAGCATACGGGAGGACAATGTTCAGAAAAAGCTTTCCGAGGGAAAGAGCATTGCAGTTATATTCAACATGACAGAGAAAAAGACTATCCTTTTCTCCGAGGTGTTCATCTATCATCCGGGAACCCGTAGGACTGCAGTCATAGATATTCCGGTGAACTACGGATCCCTTATAAAATCCCTTTCCAGAGTGGACCGGCTTGATGTGCTTTACAAAAAGGGAAGGCCGGAACAGTATATCAAGAAAATAGAGGCCGAGACCGGGCTTCCGATTCCATTCTACATCGACTTTGAGCTTGAGGAGTTCAAGAGCTGCGTCGACCTATTGGGCGGCCTTGACTTTGTAATAGGCACCCCTGTCCTGCGCCACGATACCCTGGCCGACACAGTGCTGCTCCCAGGTGGAAAGCATAAGCTGGACGGCGACAAAGTCCTTGAATATATCCTGAACGAAGAGCTTAATTCTGCCGATTCAGAACTTTCATCCAGCAGGCAGAAGCTTATCCAGACCTTTGTAAGTGCCTTGGGATCACAGAAGGATCTGCTCCTTAAGAAAGAGGTGTTCCCCATCCTCTATAAAAACATGGACACCGACATGAGCCAGCTGGACCTTAAATCTTTCCTGGCCGAAATCTCCAAGGCCGACTGCCCACGCATGATCTTCCACAGGGTGCTTGGAGATAAAAAGATGGTGGACGACAAGGTCATGCTGTTCCCTCACTACAACGGCAACCTTCTTAGGGAAGGGCTCAAACAGATTGTGGAGGCCCTGGGCAACACCAATGTGCTGGAAAGCAACATAAATATCGAGATACTTAACGGAACCTCTGTCAGTGGTCTTGCAAACAGAACATCCATGACTTACCGCACCTTCGGATACAACGTTACAAATGTAGACAATGCCGAATCAGGCGATGTGGAGGTAACCCGAATCATCGGACATAAAAATGACCTCTCTATCATCGAGCGGGTTGCCGGTGTCATAAAGTGCAGGAATATCTCAACAGAAAACGGTACCGAGGGAACTATAACAATTATTTTAGGGAAGGACTTCGATGGCAGACAATGCAAATGAAAAAACTGTGAAAGAAATTGCCTCATTCAT
>JAGCGL010000113.1 GCA_017649605.1 Spirochaetia bacterium | reverse complement strand
CGGGAGCTGTCCCCTGGGCAATCCTGTGGGCAAACCCCTCTACAATGGCAGTCTTTCCCACACCAGGCTCTCCGATAAGCACCGGGTTGTTCTTCCGGCGGCGGGCCAGAATATGCATAAGTCTGTTTATCTCGGTCTCACGTCCGACTATAGGATCAAGCTGTCCGGCAGATGCCATCAGAACCAGATCTCTGGCAAAGCTGTCCAGCATAGGGGTTTTACTCTTTACTGCTTCCTTAACCAACCGAAGCCTCCTTTATCCCCAGCTTTTTACGCAGGGCTGCCGCACGCAGGATATCAACATCGATATCATCTTTATCAAAAGGTCCTACCATGGCGTCGGCCAGAACATGGTATTTCTGCATCTCTATGAAAAGGGAATCAAGATTTTCAGGCATATTCTTAAGTATGCCGGCACAGACTCCCAGCTTGATGTCTGCTATAAGCTCAAGGGCATCCCAGATAGTCAGCTTCCTGCAATACTGTATGACGCCGTAAGAGCGCATGACCTTGTCCTCTATGTCAAGGCGGCGGACCTCCATGATATGATTCCTGGATTCCCGCTCCATATCCACAATGTGGGAATAGATGTCGTTCATGCGGATAAGGAGATCCATTGCGCTGCTGCCGGATGCCATCTGATTCTCTATAAGGAAGATGCACCCTTTCGGGGTTGAATCGAGAGTATCCACATACCCTTTCACCTGCACACCGGAAGAGTCGGCAGTTTTGAAGAACTGGTCAAGCTTTCCATCCAGCGCAAGGCCGGGGAGGAACATAGTCGCATATATATGGAGCCCTGTGCCGCAGTCGTCCACTGCAGAGGTAAGATATCCATATTTTGGATGATTCTGGAACTCAAATACTGTGCGGAGCCTCTTCTCCACATCTGAGCAGCTGTTGTAGGCGGAGAATATATCAAGGCCAGGGACAAAGCATTTTATCCGTATATGGTCCTCTTCGTTGAAGATCACAAAAGGTCTTACACCGGGGGATGTGGCCACATATTTGCCGGAGCTTACAATAGATTCGGGATTGATGATGTTCTTCTCCACCATAAGCTGCCGCTTGGAGAAAGAGAGCTCATCCAGAGCCCGGAATGTGAAATCGTGGAGCTTGTCCATCGCCTCGCCCTGCTGAAGATTCAGAGAGCCGACTTCGGCTCCTGTAAGACGGGAAAAGTACTTCCAGTCCTTTATATTGCGGGCAAGCCTTACATATGAGTGAAGTACCACATCGGTACAAGGATCCATATTATTCCACCAGTGCCTTTATCTTGTCCCGGAGCACAGCTGCCGATTCGTAATCTTCGATAGAGACTGCCTGCTCCAGCTTTTTCTCAAGAGCTTTCTTATATTCTGCCTGAGAGATGACCTCCCTGACAGGTCCACGGGTACGTCCCCCTTTCTGCCGGTTTTCACCTGGGTTTTTGAAATATGTGGAAAGATATTCATCAAAATAGTCGTAGCACTGGCTGCATCCTACAGTTCCATGCCTTTTAACCTCGGCCAGAGTGGTGTTGCAGTTGTGGCACACAACATTCATATCCTCCTGAGAGAGCCCCTTCTTATAATTCTTGAGCTTCTCTAAAAGAGCAGGAATATGGACAGAGTTCTCCTGCCCTATCTGGAAGCCGTTCTTTACTGCACAGCTTTCGCACAGGTTCAGGGATATATCATTCTTTCCATTCATAATCTGGCGTATATGCATTATGGCATTGTCGTTGCCGCAGATATCACAGATCAAAACGCACCTCGCATTGTAAAATTCCGGTCGGTAAGGGTAAAACGATCCTTAAGCCCGGAAGAAATATAAACTTCCTTATCCTTGG
>JAGCGL010000112.1 GCA_017649605.1 Spirochaetia bacterium | reverse complement strand
CCTTGTGGTGTGCAAACTTCTCAAACTGCTGAACCAGATCACTCTTGGGTGGCATCTCCCTTCCTGGCTCCTCCCTGATGTATGTCTCCAATATACTACTCAACTTCTCCATCACTCAAACTCACTCCATTTATTTCTGCAATCTTGACAAGGACTTCATCAGCAATGTCATGGTAGAGCTGGTCCAGCCCCTGTTCCAGAACATCCTTGGGGATGTTCTTTCCCTTCTTGCCATTCACATCAACCACAGCCAGTTGAGCTTTCTCACTGGACAGGTAGTCAATAACCATATCCTTCACATAGAGAAGAACCAATCTTGCCTTGACCTTGGGGTCTGCTGCCTGACCTGCCACCCTGAATAACTCATCTGGGTCATAGTTTCCAACCTCTTTCCTTATCCTATCCAGACAATATTGGATGCATTTCTCCTGGCAGGAAAGCTCAATTATTCCAACAGTCTCATTGAGCTTGGTGTAGTCCATGAACCCCTTGACATGCTCCACCCTGTGGCTCTCATACTCATAGGGAAGGTCTTCACAGTATTCATCATCATAACTGGGTGCAGTTTTCATTGGTACCATCTTAACCTCCTCCCTGTCAGACAGAGTTCCAGTAGGGTTGCCTGTCTCTGGCTCACCTTGGGGTTTTGCCTTCTCCTTGACCTTTTCCAGGATGACAGCTGCCAGCTCCTCAATGACCAGTCCTTTTGAATGAACTTGCTGGTTGTCCCAGCCCAGATCACATTTCCAGTCTGTATAGAAGGAGTCCCCATGGAACTGGAAAATCAGGTCTTTTATGTGCTGGGTCAGGATGTTGTCATCATACTCTGGCTGTGGAAGAGTTCTTCCAAGTATAGACCATTTGTCCTTGCAGTACTTGATGATGGTCTCCCAGACAAAAAAACCACTACACTCCTTATCAATCTCCTGTATCACTTCCACTATGCAGGCATCCCACCAGTCACACTCAATATTGACATTTGCCTCATTGATTTTCTTCATTCTTTGTTGGCTCAGGAACTTTTTGAAAGTCCCTATTCTTTTACTTCCCATAATTATCTAACTTATTTTATATAAGATATTTATGGGTATTTTGACCTGGGAGATGGGGAAAAAAGAAGGGACAGAAAGGTTGTTTTACCAGTCTGTCCCTGATGAATGAATGATATGATTTATGGAAAGTATGGTCTCCAAAATAGAAATCCCAGCTCTGCTGGCACACTCACAGGACACATCTGACTTACCCCTGTATATTTCTCAAAAGGGGTAGGGGTTTTCAGCTCCAACCACCTTCTTTTCAGATAATTCCAGCAAATACAACAGGCAAAGTGGATGTCCAAAATGCAAAGAGTGGATGTCCAAATCCTCATGCAGGCTGGTTCAGAAAGGGAGTTCATCCCAGAGTGGGCTCCTTCAATTCATTGAAGAACTCTTCACTTACAATCAGGTCAGACTCCTCTACATACTTGGAATGGGTCTCATCATCAATGGATCCATAAGAGACCTCATAGGACAGGTCAAGCTTTTTAAGGCACTTCTCCCCAATCCTCATCATCCAGGAGTCTTGTTTCATATGTACCTCACCACTCTTCTTGTCCATCCAGTCTGGCACCCCTCTTGGCTCAAAGGTGATGTTGAACAGCTTGTATCCATTGGCCCAGCAGTGGAGCCCAGCCAGGTATCCCACATAGTCATGCACCCTGTAATAGGCCATAACACCCAGATTCTCTGGTATAACACATCCATAGATGACCTTGTAGATGTATCCCTCTTGGTTCTCTCCTGT
>JAGCGL010000111.1 GCA_017649605.1 Spirochaetia bacterium | reverse complement strand
TCTGCCTTCTCCTTCTCTTCGGTAAGGAACTCAGCGCCATCCTCGTTAAGGCCATACTCGTCGATGAACCTTCTCTTCCGCACCCATGGAAGCTCCACCTGTGCCGCATCAATCTCGGCCAGGAACTCCTTGGTGGGACAGTATGGCGGCAGGTCCGGCTCCGGGAAGTAGCGGTAGTCGTTGGCATTCTCCTTGCTCCGCATTCCCTCGGTCCGCTTCTTCTCGTCGTTCCAAAGACGGGTCTCCTGCACTACGCTCTCGCCCGCGGTAATCATCCGGGACTGCCGCTGGATCTCGTACTGGAGCGCCAGCTTGACATGGCGGAATGAGTTGAGGTTCTTTACCTCCACCTTGCGGCCCAAGCCTTTGCCCTCGAAGTTGACCGATACGTTTACATCGCAGCGCATGGAGCCCTCTTCCATGTTTCCATCGCATACACCGAGATAGCGAACCATCTTGCGGAAGTTCTGCATAAAGAGCTCAGCTTCCTCAGGTTTCTTGAAGTCAGGCTCGGTCACAATCTCCAGAAGCGGAGTTCCTGCCCGGTTGTAGTCGCAGTATGATGTCATCCCCTCGTGCACCAGCTTTCCGGCATCCTCCTCCAGGTGTGCATCGTGGATCCGTACCTTGGGCACACCTTCCATCTCGATAAGCCCCTTCACTCCGAACGGGGAGTTGAACTGGGAGATCTGATAGTTTTTCGGCATATCGGGGTAAAAGTAATTCTTCCTGTCAAAGACTGCCTTCTCGTTCAGGTGGCATTTCATAGCCCGGCATACGATATATGCTTTGCGCACAGCCTCTTCGTTGAGTACCGGAAGCACTCCCGGGTAGCCCATGCAGACTGGGCACACATGGCTGTTGGGCACATGGGTGAACTCGTTCTTGCAGTTGCAGAACACTTTGGTCTTGGTAAGAAGCTGGATATGTATCTCAAGTCCGATGAATGATTCTATCATAGTGCCTCCGGAGCATCCGCCACTGGAAAGACATCAGCAAGTGAGCGGGCTGCATCAAACAGCAGGTTCTCGCTGCAGTAGTTGGCAAAAAGCTGCATTCCCACAGGAAGTCCGTTCTCTACCCCTACTGGGATGCTGAGAGCCGGCATACCGGTCAGGTTAGCAGTTACTGTGAACTTGTCGGCCACCTTCTGCTGATACGGTGTAAGCCCTGCATTTCCATGCTTGAAGGCCTGGGATGGGAAGGCAGGAGCTACAAAGATATCGGATGTGCTGAAGATCTTCTTGAAGTCCTCGATAACCTTGGTTCTGATCTTCTGGGCTTTGATGTAGTACTGATCCTGGAATCCGGAGCGGAGCACATAGGTGCCCAAAAGGATACGGAGCTTGACCTCGTCGCCGAAGCCCTCGTTCCTCGATTTCTCCATCAGATCCATAGGGGTCTCCCCCTCCTTGCTCCGGTGACCGTAGCGGATACCGTTGTACCGGGCCAGGTTGGCGCTTGCCTCTGCTGTTGCGATTGTATAGTAAACAGGGATTACATATTCCAGGGATGGAACCTGCACTCCCTTTATCTCGAAACCTTTGTCCTTGATAGCCTGAATCAGGGCCTTGTAGCCCTTCTCAATCTCGGGGCTCAAACCAAGGTCGCCCTCAAGGTATGTGAAACTGAGCTTGCCGTTCACCGGCTTTGCAGGCTCTTCTGGGTATGGAATAGAGGTCTGGTCTCTCCAGTCCTGACCGCGGATAACCTTGAACACTTTCTCGGTCAGATCCAGGTCTTTCGAGAGGACTCCGATTACATCAAGGGAGGAGGCGTAAGCCACCAGCCCGTACCGGGAGACGCTGCCATAGGTAGGCTTAAGCCCGTATACACCGCAGAAGGCGGCAGGCTGGCGGATGGATCCGCCAGTGTCTGATCCCAGTGCGAACGGAACCAGACCGGCTGCCACTGCAGCCGCACTGCCGCCGCTGGAACCGCCTGTCACACACTCTTTGTTCCATGGGTTGTTGGTGCCGCCGAAGGCAGAGAAATCGGTGGAGGAGCCCATTCCGAACTCGTCCATGTTGGTCTTGCCCACAACTACGGCACCGGCCTCCTCCAGTTTCTCCACAGCTGTTGCGTTGTATGGAGAGACAAAGTTCTCAAGAATCTTGGAGGCGCAGGTAAGGTGGAAATCCTTTACCGCAATATTGTCTTTAACTCCGCAGGGAATATTTGCCAGAGGTCCGTTTGGATTCTTGCATTTTTTCTTGGTGTCATCATACTCCAGGAAGGAGTGGATATCTTTATCCTTTGCCAGAACATCAATCATAGCAGCCTCCTACAGGATGTGGGGGACGGTTATGAACCGCTCGTCCCGCTCTGGAGCAGCTTCGATCATAGTCTCGGCAAGGGTGCTCTCTATCACCTCGTCCTTACGTACCCTGTTCTCGCCAATGGAGACATGGGTTGTGGGCTCAAGGCCTGTCACATCTATCTTCTCCATCATGGAAAAGTACTCTATCATCTGTGAGACGGCCTGACTCAGTGTCTCGGCCTCTTTTTCTGTCAGCTCAAGGCGTGCAAGGCTGGCTGTTATATATAATTCATCTTTTTGCATCAAAATAACTTTATAAATTATAATATTTTATGTCAATGATAATATATTGAAACACCCCTTAAAATCTGAAATAATACAATTATGATTTTAATCGAGAGAAAAGAGCTTTCATATAACGAGCTGGATTTCAAGGGGCTTTGGAAGATAGAGGACATATTCCTGACCATGCAGGAGGCTGCCGGCAAACATGCCGCCCAGCTGGGAGCCAGCTACGAGGAGCTTAAGAAAAAAGGGGTCGCCTGGGTGCTGATCCGGACTTCCCTTAAGATGGACAAGTATCCTGATTTCCATACTCCAGTCACTGTCACCACCTGGCCGGAACCGGAACGCAGACTGCTCTTCCCAAGGTTCTTCACCTTCAAAGACGACGCAGGAAATCTTCTGGGCACAGCCTCTACGCTGTGGGCCCTTATGGATATAGAAACCAGATCCCTTGCCATACCAGCCGCAAAAAATGTTTCGGTACCGACCCCTGCAGAACCTCCTTTAAAACTGGAGCTTCCGGGAAAAGTCAAGCTTCCCGAGGGTGAAATCACAGAGAGCACTATCTGCCCAAAATATTCCGACCTGGATATCAACAGACATGTGAACAACTCAAGATATATCGACTGGTTCTGCGACCAGATTCCGCTTGACGTTCTTTCCAGGGGGATTCTGTCAGAGATATCGGTCAGCTACTCCAGGGAGATCCGGAGCGGCGAAACAGTGAAGCTGGAGTTCTCCCAGAACGAAAACCAGTTCCGTATGGCCGGAAAAGAGAATGATCAGCCATGCTTTGTGGTCAACGCCACATGGAAAGAGAGCGATTTATGAATCAGAAAAGAGTAGAAGAACTTATCAGAGAGCTTCTTATAGAGATTGGCGAGGACCCTGACAGAGAGGGGCTTATAAGGACTCCGGAGCGGTATGCAAAAGCCATGGCTTTCCTTACCAAGGGCTATAGCGAGAATCCAGAGACAATAATTAACAACGCAATCTTCTCCTCCGAGGCCAACAACATGATCATCTGCCGGGACATCGAGGTCTACAGCCTGTGCGAGCACCACATGCTCCCCTTCTTCGGCCGCTGCCATGTGGGCTATGTAGCCAAGGACAAGGTGCTGGGAGTAAGCAAGATTGCCCGGATTGTGGAGATGTATGCCCGCCGCCTCCAGATTCAGGAGCGGCTTACTGTGCAGATTGCCGAGGAGATAAAGCGGGCAGTCGATGCCGAGGGAGTAGGCGTGGTTATGGAGTGCCAGCACCTATGCATGATGATGCGCGGTGTAGAGAAACAGAACTCACTTATGACCACATCCTCTGTGCTGGGCACATTCCGGAAGAACCTGGCCACCCGGGAAGAGTTCCTGAACCTCCTGAACCGGAAGATCTGACCGTCCGGATCAGTACAGCTTTGCTATTTTCTTAGCCTCTTTCTTGACCCTTTCGGCCAGCTCCGGCGGGCTTAAGACTTTGACTGCACCACCGAAATGGAGCACCCAGAAAAGGGTCTCCTGCATCTGGTTGGACTTGAAGGAAAGATATACAGAACCATCCTTGTACTGTTTCATCTTCTGCCCTTCGTGCCAGCTGCGCTCCAGGATATATGTGCTTATCTCCTTTGCAAAAAGAAGCTCCACCTTAACCGGGGCTGTAGGGTTGTTCCAGACGCCGAAGTTTGGATCCACATGCTTTTTGATATCAAAATCGGCAGGTATATTGAACTGTTTTTTTGTGCAGGAGATCTTCTTCATCCTGGAAAGGGAATAGACCCTCACTTCTCCCGATTTATGACAGAAGCCGATTACATACCAGTTTCCTTTCTGGCAGATAACCTGATATGGATCAAGACGGCGGGGGCTGTATTCCTGCTTGCCCAGAGAGCGGTACTGGAAGTCCATGCTCACCTTAAGCTTGACAGCCTTGAACACGGTGTTGAAAACCACATTGTCGATGTTTGGAAGAGGATCTGATATAAACTGGATTCCTCCCGCCGCAAAGCTTGAGTTGACCGAAATCTCCTCGGGCAGCATGTCGGTGATTTTCTGGAAAATGCTCTTGAAGGAGGCCTCCAGCGGTGTGTTCTTATACTGCTCCAGAAGAGGAATGATCGCCGATACAGTAAAAAGCTCACCCTCCGAAAGCATCACGCTCTTGATAAAGAAGGTGGGGTCTGTGTAGTAGTAGCCGTTTTTATCTGCATCGTATTCCAGTGGGGCGTTGTAGCGGTCCCGGAGAAACTCCAGGTCCCGCATGATTGTGCTTCTGGAAACCTCAAACTTTTTCTCCAGCTGGGGAGCGTTTGGATATCCCCCCTCCCGGATTAAACTGTCAATCTCTAAAAGCCTTAATGACTTTACTTTGTCTTCTCTGCTCTTTGCCATACAGAGATTATATCACGAAGAAGAAAATTTGAAAAATCTTTTAAAAATTTTTCGTTTCTATTGACAGAAACAAAAATCAAAGGTATGTTTCCATTTGTAGAAGCGTTTCTATTTGCAGAAACGCCGTGTAAAGGAGTTTTTTATGCAGAAAAGGACAGACAGCATATATCTTTCGGTGCCAAGCGACAGATATACACCCTTTTCCCTGGCCAGAAAGATAGGAGCCAGGGCTATTTTGGAAAGCGCCCGTTTCAACCGTGGCAAAGAGCGTTACTCAATACTGATGGCCGAGGAGGCTTTCAGGATACTTCAGGATGATGAGGGGGTCGCCTATATCATAGACGGAAGGAGAGTCCCTTACACAGGGGAAGGAAAAACCGATATTCTGGATGCCCTTGTATCTGTGGCAGAAGAGAACGAGATTGCGGTGAAGGATACCCCAGTTCCTGCCAGCGGCATTGGATATCTTGGCTATGAATTCTGCACAAAATGCGACACTATAACCCTTGCTCCCCAGAAGGACGAGCTTAAGATACCGGAGAGCGAATTCATCGTGGGACACATTTATATTGTCTTTGATCATTTCACAGAGATGCTGCATATCTTTGCCCTCAATTATATGGAACATCAGATAGATCTGCAGAAAACTGTCATTGCCCTGAAGCATAGGCTTGAAGACCTTGATTTCAGCTACCTGGCACCACCCGAGGAGGGATCTCCATGCAAGGTGATCACCGACCTTGAGCAGTCAGAAAAAGAGTATAAGGAAAAGGTTGTGGAGCTGAAGAAGCACATTATAGCCGGGGATATTTTCCAAGCAGTTCCAAGCCGAAGGCTGCAGCTTGAGTGCAGCATATCTGCCCTGGATGTCTACCGAAGGCTCCGTTCACTCAACCCTTCTCCATATCTGTTCTTCATCGATTTTGGCGACCGGCAGCTTTTGGGAAGCTCCCCGGAAAGCTTGGTGCGTGTCCGGGACGGCCTTGCGGCAATACGGCCTATTGCAGGAACCCGCCGCCGCGGCAAGACAAGGGAAGAGGATGAGCAGCTTAAAAGAGAGCTGCTCCACGATCCTAAGGAAAAAAGCGAGCATCTTATGCTGGTGGACCTGGCCAGAAACGACCTGGGCAGAGTATGCAGACCAGGCAGCGTCCAGGTCTCCAGATATATGGACTGTGAGCTTTTCAGCCATGTCATACATCTGGTAAGCGACGTACAGGGCGTTGTAAAGGCAGGAATTAAACCGATCCAGGTGCTCCGGGCAGCATTCCCTGCCGGAACAGTAAGCGGCGCCCCAAAGATCAGCGCTATCGAGATTCTGAGCCGGCTGGAAAAGGTAAAGCGCCGCTTCTACGCAGGAGCTATCGGATACCTGCAGCCGTCAGGCGACCTGGATTTCTGCATCGGTATACGCTGTGCCCTGAAGCAGGATTCCACCTGGACGCTGCAGGCAGGCGGCGGCATTGTATACGACAGCACTCCAGAGAGGGAATGGGAAGAGACCAACGAGAAGTTGGGTGCTCTCAAAGATATAATTGAAGGAGGAAAAAAATGATTCTGGTCATCGATAATTATGATTCCTTTACATATAACATAGTCCACGCCCTGGAGCGGATTGGAAACGAAGATGTCAAAGTTGTCCGCTCAAAGGAGATCACAATCCAGGAGATAGAGGCGCTGAGCCCCTCCCGCCTTGTGCTCAGCCCAGGTCCAGGAACCCCTGCCGACGCAGGAATATGCGTAGCCGCAGTACGGCATTTTGCCGGAAAGCTGCCTATCTTGGGAATATGCCTTGGTCACCAGGCCATAGGTGCTGCCTTCGGGGCAAACATTGTACAGGCAAAACGGATATGCCACGGTGTCGTTGAGGAGATGAGCCTGGATGGAAGAGGCCTTTTCCGCATCACGGGAAAGAAGGGCGATTTCACCAGATACCACTCGCTGGTAATTGAGGAGGCCTCCCTTTCTGAAGATTTCGAGATCACTGCCCGGTCAAAGGATGGCGACATCATGGGCATACGCCATAAGTCTCTGTTCATCGAGGGCATTCAGTTCCATCCCGAATCCATAGCCTCCCCGCAGGGGGATGATGTCTTCAAGGCATTCCTTAACTACCGGTCAAACGCCTTCGCCGCAGCAGACTATCTGAACCAGATTCTCGCAGGCAAGGATCTGACCCAGGAGCAGGCTGCCCTGTTTATGGAAAACCTTACCGACGGCATCCTGGACGAAAGAATTACCGCCGCAATCCTTACCGCCCTTGCGGCAAAAGGACCGGTGGCCTCCGAGCTTGCAGGCTGTGCATCTGTGCTCTGCCACAAGAAGACACCTCTTGCAGTGGATGGAAACAAGGTGGCAGAGATTGTGGGTACTGGCGGCGACGGCAAAGGAAGCTTCAACATATCTTCTCTTTCTGCGATTGTTGCGGCAAGCTGCGGACAGCCTATGGCAAAACATGGAAACAGGGCAGTTTCCAGCAAGTCTGGTTCCGCAGACTTCTATGAGGCTATCGGAGTTAAGATTGACAACACACCAGAAAAAACAGCCGAGCTGGTGAAACGGACAGATTTTGCATTCCTCATGGCTCCTATCTACCACAGCGCAATGCGGTTTGCGGGCCCAGTAAGAAAAACCTTGGGAATAAAGACAATCATGAATGTCCTCGGTCCCCTCTCAAACCCGGCAGGGGCAGCATACCAGCTTCTTGGAGTCTATGGCAAAGAGCTGCTGGTTCCTGTGGCTAAAGCCTCAAAGTCTTTGGGAGCAAAGCGTGTCATGGTGGTCACCAGTCAGGATGGTTTTGATGAGATTTCCCCTTGTGCACTGACCTATGTGTACGAGATAGACGAGAATGGAACAGAGCGCGAATATACCATAAATCCAGCTGATTACGGCATTCCCGAGATTCCTGTGGAGGAGCTTTCCGGCGGTACCGGAAGAGACAATGCACAGCTTGGCATGGAGGTGCTCAAGGGCAATGGCCGCAAGGGAATCCTGGAGGCAATATGTCTCAATGCCGGCTCTGTCCTTTATGTTTCCCGAAAGGTTGAAAGCATAAAAGAAGGCTATAAGCAGGCAAAAGAAGCTATCCAGAGTGGAAAGGCCCTGGCTAAGCTTGAAGAAGTGAAGAAGGTCTCCAACAACCTGTGACAGGAGCTTTTATGACAGCAGATATCTTAGAGAGCATAATTGAAAAACGCAAAAAAGAGTTAGCCCAGACGGGGCCGGAGATGGGGGCCTCCATCCCAAAGGAGCGGAGACGCCCTGTAACCCCATTCCTCCCTGACAAAGGGGTGCTGCTGGAGATAAAGAAAGCCTCCCCCAGCAAAGGTGACATCGCATTAGACCTGAATGTGCCATGTACTGCAGAGGCATATGCAAAGGCAGGGGCTGCCGCAATCTCTGTGCTTACCGAAAAGAATTACTTCAAGGGATGCCTGGAAGATCTTATGGCTACTTGTGATGCGGCAGACTCGTTTTCTGCAGAGACTGGACAAAAAGCCCCTGCTGTCCTCAGGAAGGATTTTCTTATTTTTCCAGAGGAGATAGATGTCTCATACCGGGCCGGGGCCGATGCAGTGCTGCTTATAGCCCGGATTCTGGATGACAGCCTGGCTGTCAGAATGATAGAACGGTGCCGGGAATTGGGCATAGCTGTGCTTCTTGAGCTGAGACAGGATGATGACCTGCGGAAGCTTAAGGTGATTTCCGACACTATAGGACTTGATAACATTGTATGCGGTGTAAACTCCAGGGATCTTAAGGATTTCAGCATAGATCTCCTTGCCCCCGCAGGGATGCTTGATAAGATAAGGGAGATAGCCGGTCAGGAGATGAAGGTTCTGTTTGAGAGCGGTATCCGGAGTCCCAAAGCCGCAGCCTTTGTCGGAGAAATGGGTTTCTCCGGCCTTCTTCTTGGAGAGGCGGCAGCCCGGAATCCAGAGCAGGCATCCGAGTTTGTCAGGGCATTCATGGAGGGAAAACCCCGGGCCAATTCAGAAAAATGGCTCTCCCTGGCAAAAAGAATACATTCCGGCAAGCTGCCGCTGGTCAAAGTATGCGGTCTTACATCTCTTCATGATGCAGCCCTTGCCGCAGAGCTTGGGGCAGATTTCCTAGGATTCATCTTCTCCACAACCAGCCCAAGGAACGTGGATCCGAAGATAATACCAACCGTAAACACTGTTCTGAACGAGCTTTATCATGCCAACAAACCCAAGCTGGTAGGAATAATAACAGAATGCAACAGCATTGAGGCCCAGACAGTCATGAAACTTGTGGCACAGGGTCAGCTTGATTTCATCCAGCTCCACGGAAGCCAGGCCACCGACCTGTTTTTCCAGCTGTGGAACCTGCCGCGTCTTTCTGTGGTCAACATAGATGCTCCAGACGATATATTATCTGTAGAGACACTGCTGGACCAGGGGGAGCCCCGGATCCTCATAGATGCAAAGAAAGCGGGGCTTATCGGCGGCACAGGAAAGACAATAGACACAGATCTTTGCAAGATGGTGAAGAAAAAGACAAAGCTGTGGCTTGCAGGCGGCATCAACCCTGACAACATCTATGGAATCATGGAGCAGCTTGAGCCTGAGCTTATAGATGTGAACAGCGGCATCGAGAAAGCACCAGGAATAAAGGATCCGGAAAAAGTCAGGGCTTTCTTTGAGCAGATACGGAAATGGAGGGAAAGATGACAGCATCTTCGGATGGATTCTTTGGTCAATATGGCGGAAAATATGTGGCAGAGGTTCTGAGACGGCCCCTGGACGAGCTCCAGGCCGCTTTTGATTTTTACATGAAGGATGCTGCTTTCCAGGAAGAGCTTCATGTTATCCAGCGGGACTACATAGGGCGGGAGACCCCTCTCTGCTTTGCCCCCAGGGCAACAGAACTCCTGGGAGGAGCCCCGATTTATATAAAGCTCGAAGGGCTTGCCAACACCGGGGCACATAAGATCAACAACGCAATCGGACAGTGTCTTCTGGCAAAAAAGATGGGCAAGACCAGAATAATTGCCGAGACAGGAGCAGGCCAGCACGGTCTTGCCACTGCCGCCGCATGTGCCAAGCTGGGACTCTCCTGCACTGTATACATGGGAGAGATTGATGTGCGCAGGCAGCAACCTAATGTAGCAGCCATGGAGCTTTATGGCGCAAAGGTACAGCCTGTCACATCTGGCAGCAGAACCCTTAAGGATGCAGTGAATGAGGCAATGCGGGACTGGGCCGCCAATTTCGAGGATACGCACTATGTGCTGGGCAGCGCCCTTGGGCCGGCCCCTTTTCCGGATATGGTGCGGGAATTCCAGTCTGTCATAGGAAAAGAGGTGGAAAAGCAGTGCGCAGAACGCAATATAGAAATCGGCGCCATGGTTGCCTGTGTGGGCGGCGGCTCAAATTCCATAGGGTTCTTCAGCCCCTTCCTTGAAAAAAAAGAGATACGCCTTATCGGTGCTGAGGCCGGAGGCATAGGTCCCGGCAAAGGGGAAAATGCAAGCCGCATGTGCGGAACAGCAGCCCGGGACGGCATACTGCAGGGCTATAAAAGCAGGTTCCTTCTGGACGAGGATGGACAGGCTCTTCCCACCCGGTCCATCAGCGCGGGACTCGATTACTGTGGAATCGGCCCGCAGCTGGCCGCCCTGGGCAGGGCAGGGAGGATTGAGTTCACCTCAATCCTAGACCGGGAGGCGCTGGATGCAGTAAGCTTCTTTGCAAAGAACGAGGGGATACTCTTTGCCCTTGAAAGTGCACATGCAGGGGCCGCCGCCATGAAGCTGGCAAAGGAGATCCCTTCCGACAAGGCAATAATAATCAACATGAGCGGGCGTGGCGACAAGGATGTCTTCATAACCAGTCCGGTATTCCGGCCGGAAGCATGGGGTCAGTTCCTCCGCTCCGAGATAGAGCGGCTTGACAACAATAAAGACATCCATGAAACCACCGTAATGGGAGGCTGCTTGAAATGAGAGAGAAAATTAAACTTATGAGCCACCTGGTGGCTGGCTACCCTACTGATGATCTTGCTTTCCGGGCTGCACAGGCCCTGGTGAGGGGAGGAACCAGCATACTTGAGATACAGCTTCCTTTCAGCGACCCCAGCGCAGACGGTCCGCTGATACAGACAGCCTGCACACAGGTGCTGGCCAGGGGCTATAAGGTTGCAGACGGCCTTGTCTTTATCTCAAAGATCAGGAAAGAATTCCCCCATGTCACAATCTATCTTATGAGCTACGGTTCCCTTATCTATACACCGGGAGTCGATATCTTCTGTAAAAAAGCTGCGGCGGCTGGAGTCAATGGCATGATTATCCCTGACCTGCCATTTGACCGCGACGAAGGGCTTATAGAAAACTGCAGAAAGAACGGTATGGTCAATATTCCTGTGGCAGCCCCAAGCATGACCGAAAAGCGGCTTGATAAACTGGCAAACGCAGGCTTCCCATACATATATGCAGCCCTCCGTACCGGAATAACAGGCAAGCAGACAGCTATAAGCGGCAGCACCCTCTCCTTCCTTGAGAAAGTGAAATCGGGGGGCAGCAAGGTATATGGAGGCTTTGGAATTTATAACGGAGAGCAGGCCCGTTCCCTGGCCTCAGCGGTCGAGGCTGTGGTGGCTGGAAGTGTCTTTGTAAAAATTATTGCCCAGAACCAAAACAATCCTGAACTCATGGAAAAAGAGCTTACAGAAAAAGCAAGGGAGCTCTCAGACAGCTGAAAGCTCCCTTTAAATTCTTACTCTTCTAAATTTTTACTCTTCGTCCGATTCCGGCAGATTCTCTGCAAGGAATTTTATCAATGTAACCAAGTCGTCCAGCTTCTTGTGTGTGATAAGCGGATTGAGCAGCGTGAACTTAAGATAAATATTGTCCTCGTCTGTGGTCTGTCCGATAACAACACCATGCTTATGCATCAAAAGACGGCGTACGCGGCGGTTCACCTCGTCGGCTCTCTCAGGGTCGTCTCCCACATAGCGGAAAACTACAGAGCTTATCTCCGGCTCGGTCACAACCTGGAAGCTCTTGTCGTTCACCAGCAGGCTGTAGAGATACTGTGCATTCTCCATGCTTGTATTGATAAGGTTGTTCCAGCCGTCCTGTCCACGCATCTGGAAGGAGAGCCATACCTTGAGGGCGTCGAAGCGCCGTGTGGTCTGAAGAGACTTGTTCACCAAGTTGGTGTAGCCGTCTGCCTCGTCCTCAATCCGGTTCAGATAGTTTGCATGGAAAGTGAGGACATCGAAGTCGCTTCCCTTCTTGAGGAGCACTACGCTGCAGCTTATAGGCATGAGGAACATCTTGTGGAAGTCTACAGTTATGGAGTCGCAGAGGGAAAGATCCTTGATCCGCTCCCTGTACTTGTCAGACATCACAACACCGCTTCCGTATGCTGCATCAGCATGGATCCACATATTGTCTGCGATACCGATCTTGACCAGTTCCTTGATAGGGTCGATGCTGCCGTAGTCGGTGGTTCCAGCTGTAGCTGCGATAAGGAACGGGATATTTCCCTTCTCCTTGTCATCCTTTATCAGCTGGCGGAGTGCGGCAATATCCATCCGCTTCTTGCTATCCACAGGAACATGGACTACAGACTCATAGCCAAGACCCAGCAGGTGGGCACTCTGCTCCATGGAGAAGTGCGAGATCTCGGAGACATACATCCTGAGCTTCTTGAAGTTGTCGGGAAGACCTTTCTTCTGAACATCGTGCTTGAGGATACGGTTGCAGAACCAGTCCCGGGCCAGTGTAATCGCAGTCTGGTTGGACTGGGAGCCGCCCGATGTGAACACTCCGTCTGCGCTCTTGTTGTAGCCATAGAGCCGGCACAGGTGGCGGATAACCTCAAGCTCAACCTCGGTGGCCACCGGAGACTGGTCCCAGGAGTCCATGGACTGGTTGAAAGCTGATATGATCACTTCGCCGGCCAGGGTCTCAAGCAGCGACGGGCCGTGCAGGTGTGCCATGTAGTCTGATGAAGATGTCCGGAGCAGGTATGGAAGAATCTGTTCCTTGATCTTGCTCAGAGTCTCTTCCCAGCCAAGCCCCTCCTCGGGCAGGATGGAATCCTGATGCACTACCTCGTGGAGATCCCAGGGGGTGGTGCCAGAGTATGCACTGTCATCTGTAAAGACGTCAGAAACAGCTTTCACTGTCTCTGACATCATAGTAAGATATTTTTCCTTTGATTCAGGAATATGGGTTAGCAGAATATTATCGTTTGACATCGGCATCCACTTCCAAAACTGCTTTCTCAAAGATAGCGGCAGCCTGTTCAATCTCGGCATCGCTTACAGTCAGGGCGCACAGACAGCGGGTAACAGCACCTTCGCGGCCACCGCGCTCCAGGATAAGCTTGTTCTCGAAGCATTTTCTCTGGACTTTAACTGCAATCTCTCCGCCAGGAGGATATGATCCCAGGCTGTCCGGCTTCGCAGTCGGGTCGATGAACTCAGTTCCGATCATAAGCCCTTTTGCCCGGATGTCGCCGATAATGGAGACCTTCTCCTTAAGAGCGCGGAGCTTGTCCTCCAGAATCTTTCCTTTCCGCACCACGTCGGCCAGGAACTCCGGTTTGGAGACCCGCTTGAGCAGGATAGTGCCAGCCTTCATAGCCAGCTGGTTGCCCCGGAATGTTCCGGCATGGGCACCAGGCCCCCAGGCATCAAGCTTCTTGTTGTAGATTACTATAGAAAGAGGCAGAGATCCGCCCAGCGCCTTGGATGTGAGAATCACGTCTGGCACAATGTCGGCATACTCAAATGCGAACAGCTTGCCCGACCGGCCGATTCCGCACTGGATCTCGTCCACGATCATAGGGATATCCAGCTCTTTGGTCACGCGGCGGATAGTCTGGAGGAACTTTACAGGGGCCGGTATAACGCCGCCCTCGCCCTGGATAGGCTCCAGAATAACAGCTGCCGGCTTGGTTATGCCACTCTCGGGATCCTTGAGCACCCGCTCGAAGTAGTTGCAGGCAGCATCGATGCCAGCCTCGCCGCCAAGCCCGAACGGACAGCGGTAGGAGTATGGATATGGAAAGAACTGCACTCCCGGCATAAGGTTTGCGACCTTGTTCTTTGCACCCAGGTTTCCGGTGCAGGCGAGAGCGCCGTGGCCCATGCCGTGGTAGCCGCCCTGGAATGCGATCACAGTGGACCGGCCTGTTGCAGTCTTGCACAGCTTTAGCGCCGCATCGGTCGCATCTGTTCCAGATGGGCTGCAAAACTGAATCTTTGCATCCTGCAGTTCTTTCGGCAGCAGCGACAATACTGTGTTTACAAATTCTGCTTTTACAGGGGTTATCAAATCAAGGGTATGCAGCGGAGCATCTGAATTGATCATCTCCACCAGCGCCTGATTTACTTCGGGGTCGTTATGACCCAGTGCGAGAGTTCCTGCTCCGCACAAGAAATCCAGATATTTGTTTCCCTCAACATCTTCCACCCAGGAGCCTTTGGCTTTTGCTATCGCAATCGGGAACTTTCTAGGATAGCTCCGGGCGTTGGATTCTGTGGTTTCCTGTCTGGTAATGTAATACTGATTGGTGCCCTTTGTCTCAAGCATCGACTTTCTCCCATTACTTAACGTTATACAACTATCCAGTTGTTGTAGACCTAACCATATACCAAAGAGGGGCTGGGCGCAACCCTTTTTTTGAAAAAAAGTGAAAAAAAATAAAGGGTCACGACCCAAATCATGACCCTTTAAAACTGACCTTTTAAAAAGGTTATTTCTTAAGAGCTGCCCGGATGTCCTTAAGGATGTCCTCAACAGTCTCTGCTGGTGGCTCTGCAGCCTTTGCTGCTGCTTCTGCAGCTGCTTTTGCCTCAGCCTCTGCCTTTGCCTTGGCTTCTGCCTTCTCTTTAGCCTTTGCAATAGCGCGGATTACACAGAAAATACAGAATGCGATGATGACAAAGTCGATGATGTTCTGAATGAAAAGACCATAGTTCATGGTTGCATATCCTGCCTCGTGTGCTGCCGCAACAGTCGGGTATGCTGCATAATCAAAAGTCTGGCCTGCCACTGCGTTAGGATTGATGCAGTAGTAGATCTCCTTAAGGTTGGCTCCCTTTGTGGCACAGCTGATAAGAGGTGTGATGATATCAGCAACAAGAGAGGAGACAATCTTTCCAAATGCACCGCCGACTACAACGCCGACAGCCATATCAACAACATTTCCTCTGGAAATAAATGCTTTGAAATCTTTAACGAAACCCACGGATTTCCCCCTAATAAATTTTATTCTTATAAAATGGTATATATAGAAAAACCACTTGTCAAGTAGATAATTTTGATTTTATAATTATGTAATTAATATTTACGGAGAGGAATATGTTCGGAAATATGTTTTCAACTGACATTGGAATGGACCTGGGTACCTGCAACACCCTGGTGTATATAAAGGGTAAAGGGCTGGTTATCAACGAGCCTTCTGTAGTTGCCATAGAAAAGAATACAAAACGGGTTATCTCTGTAGGAAAAGAGGCAAAGAACATGCTCCTCAGGACCCCTACCGACATAGTGGCTATCAGGCCTCTCCGTGATGGTGTTATCGCCGACATCGAGACCACCGAGAAGATGATCCGTCACTTCATAGCAATGGGGCTTCCCCGCAGATGGCTTGTCAAACCGAGAATGGTAATCGGAATTCCAAGCTGCATAACAGAAGTTGAGCGCCGCGCTGTTGAGGAGTGCGCATACAAGGCTGGTGCCCGGGATGTAAAGGTTATCGAAGAATCCCTGGCCGCAGCAATCGGAGCCGACATCCCTATCCAGGAGCCTGCCGGAAACATGATCTGCGACATCGGCGGCGGAACATCAGAGGTTTCTGTCATCTCCATGAGCGGTATTGTAGTGACCAAGGCTATCCGTGTCGGCGGCGACGAGTTTGACGAAGCTATTGCAAAGCATATCCGCACAGTCCATAACATGATCATCGGTCTTCAGGCGGCAGAGCGGATCAAGATCAAGATCGGAAGCGCCTATGACGGTTCAAGCACAGAGGGAAAAATAGAGAAGATGGAAGTCGGCGGCACCGATGCCATCACCGGACTCCCTCGGAGAATCGAGATTGACAACCTGGAGATCCGGGACTCCTTAAGGGATCCTGTTCATTCCATAATTGTGACTATAAAGAACACTCTGGCCGAGACCCCTCCTGAGCTCAGCGCCGATATTATCGAACGGGGCATTGTCCTCACCGGTGGAGGTGCGCTGCTTCAGGGTCTGGACACCCTTATCTCCAAGGAAGTGGGCGTGCCTGTATTCATCGCCGAGGAACCGCTTCTGTGCGTTGCCAAGGGAGCAGGAAAATACTACGACCACATGAGGGGCAACATCTACAGAAAGAGCAGCAAGAATTCTTTCGGTGACTGATGACACCTGATGTTCAAGGGAATATCGTTCCAGAAACATAAAAAAGATTTTATCACCCTGTTTATCCTGGTGAGCCTGAGCATCGGAATGCTGGTTTATACTGCATTCTCCGATATCTCCTTCAAGCCCAAGCAGGTAGGCCTTGATTTCTTTTCCCTCTTCCAGCGGGGAATAGTGAACACCGGCAAATTCTTCTCCCAGACAGCAGGTTCTATTTCGGAGCTCCGTACTCTGAAAAAAGAATACGATTCCCTGCTTAAGGATTATGCCGATTATCAGCAGATGAAACAGGACTACGAGAATCTGGAGCAGGAGAATTCCATGCTTAAGGAGCAGCTGGGCTACCTTGAGGATGGCAGCATCAACAAGATTCCAGCTATGGTAATCGGTGGCGGCACCAATAACTTTTTCAAGAGTATAGTGATCAACCAGGGAAGCAACAAAGGGATAAAAAAGGATATGCCTGTCATTGCCTATGTAGAGGGCTACCAGAGCTTGGTGGGAAAGGTGGTGGAGGTAAGTGCCTATTCTGCAGTTGTAAAACCGATCACAGACAGCAGCCTCTATGTTCCTGCCGTTCTGCAGAAGTTTAGATACAGGGGGCTGATCAACGGCCTTGTCATGGATTTTGTAAGCAGAGAGGCCTCCAGCCGTATAGGATGCGGCGACCTGGTTGTCACCTCCGGTTTTAACGGCAGCTATCCCGAGAACATCTATATAGGAAAAGTGAAAAGCATAAGCAGCAAGGAGTACGAGACATCTCTGCGGCTGGAGATAGAGCCTTTTGTCGATTTTTTCAGGCTTGAATATGTGTTTGTCCTGGACAGGGAGGAAAAGAATGAAAACTAAAGAGGCTTTCTTCGTCTCCCTTCTCCTGGTCTTTATTCTTGTGATACTGCAGAGCACCCTGCTGTACTATGTTATTCCAAATGCAGTGATTCCTGATTTTGCTCTGATAATTGTAGCTTTCTGTGGTGCCCGGCGGGGTATGCAGGATGGACAGATATTAGGATTTTTCAACGGTCTGGCCGAGGATTTCATGACAGCCTCTTTCCCTGGGTTCAATGCCCTCATAAAGACGCTGATTGGTTTTTTGGCCGGAACTATAAAGAACAAGATGCTTTTTGACCCTGTTATTTTCCCCAGCCTGTTCATCTTCTTTGTCACCTTGCTGAAGGGTGTTTTGGCGGCAGTCATCGCATATCTTTTCTTCCCCGAAGGATACTTCCCTGCTGTGTTCAGCAGCAGCTTCCTGATGGAGATAGTGCTCAACTCCCTGTTTGCACCCCTCGTCTACCTGGTCCTTAAAAAGACTCACCTGATTCCAAACGATATCTGGAGCGGAAAGTGAGCAACAATCCTTTCGAGAATCAAAGCATAAGGAAGGAGCGGCTCTTTTTTCTGGTTCTGGTTGTATGCGCTGTATTTGCAGTTTTCACCGGATACCTTTTTTCCATGCAGGTCACCCGCTGGATGGAGTACCAGAACCGGGCCTGGGCTGTAGCCCGGAGAACCTCGGAAGTTCCGGCCCTCAGAGGGGAGATTTATGACCGCAACTACGATGTCCCGCTGGCCTCAAATGTGGATTCTTTCGCTGTCTCCATAGTGACAGCCGAAACAGACAGGCAGAAACTGCCTCAGATAATCTCGAACCTGGCCGCAATACTCGGTACAGATCCTCAGGCCCTTATGAAAAAGATTCCCCAGGCCGATCTCTTTCAGGCTATAGAGCTTAAAGACAATGTATCCTATGGACAGGTAGTTCAGATTGCATCAAACATAGAAGATTTCCCAGGAATCACCTGGAACAGCAAGCCGGTGCGGCACTACAACCATACTCCGTCCCTCTCCCATATAATCGGGTATGTGGGTAACATCAACACCGAGGAGCTGCACCTCCTTTACAACAAAGGGTACGAGGCCAACAGCATAATAGGAAAGACCGGAATAGAGAAGGAGTATGATCTGACTCTGAAGGGAACCCCTGGATTAAAATCCATCACTGTGGATGCAAAGGGGCGGAACGTCCAGGAGGAACGGTATATAAAGGCACCTGTGCCAGGCAAGAACATTGTCCTTACCATAGACCGCCGTATCCAGGAGCTGTGCGAGAAAGCACTGGGGCAGCGGATGGGCTCTGTAGTGGTGCTTAAGCCTGCCACTGGCGAAATTCTAGCTATGGTATCCTACCCCTCCTACGACACAAACCGGTTCTATGCGCCGGACAGCGCCAGCTACTACAGCACTCTGCTGGAAAACGGAAACCATCCTTTCCTCAACCGCTGCATACAGTCGGCCAACGCCCCGGCATCGGTGTTCAAAACTATAATGATGACTGCTATTCTGGAGGAAAAAGCGTTTCCCCCGAACCAGACAATCGACTGCACCGGCAAACTGGTGCTGGGAAACCGCACATTCAACTGCCACCTGAAGACAGGACACGGCTCCCTGAACCTTTCCGATGCCCTAAAGGAATCCTGCGATGTCTACTTCTGGGAGGTGGGCAGCAACTATCTTGGCCCTAAAAAGATAGAGCAGTATTCCAGGATGATGGGGCTTGGGGAAAAGACAGGGGTAGACCTGCCTGGCGAAGTGGCCGGACTGGTTCCGAGCCCGGAGTGGAAGCTGAACCGGATAAACGAGATGTGGCTGGGGGGCGATACCTACAACATGTCTATCGGACAGGGCTACACCCAGGTGACCACACTGCAGATTGCAGACCTCATTGCCATGATAGTCAACGAAGGTACTATCTACACACCTCACCTGCTTAAGGAGGTGCGGGATGTGGTTACCGGCGAGGTGGTGGAGGAGTGGCGCCCACGGATTCTCCACAAGGCCGATATAAGCAGCCAGACCTTCAGGGAGCTTAAGAAGGCGATGCGCCGGGTGGTTGCCGAAGGCTCAATACGCAGGCTCTTCAACAACAAAGTTGTCCCTGTTGCGGGAAAAACAGGTACCGGCGAGGTTGGCTACACCGACCGGTGGATAAGCTGGTTTGCCTCCTTCGGCCCGTATCAGGCAGAAAACCCCGAAGATCAGGTGGTTGTTGTGGTTATGGTGGAGGCCTCCAACGAATGGGAATGGTGGGCTCCAAAGGCAAGCAACGCCATCTATCAGGGAATCTTTGCAAACCAGAGCTACGAGGAAGTGGTGCAGACTCTGGATATATGGTACCTGAACAACGGCACCGATGTTATCAGGAGGAGAAGTGAATAAGAAATCCTACCTGACCTTTGATTTCATCATTATTCTGGCTGTCCTCTGCCTTTCGGTCATAAGCGTCTGCTTCATCTATTCCAGCGGCCTCAACTCAGAGGGAGTCAACACCTCGGTCGAATTCATAAAACAGATTATCTGGGCTGTCACGGGACTTGCTCTCATGGCCCTTATAATCTACATCGATTACAAGTACTTCTTTGATTTTGCATATTACATCTACGGCGTGTGCATTATCATGCTGTTGATAACACTGCTGGTGGGCAACAAAGTGAACGGTGCAAGATCCTGGCTGGGATTCGGTGGCTTTGGCATACAGCCTTCTGAATTTGCAAAGCTTGGAACTATCATCGCACTCTCGGCCTTCTGCGCAAAGAACAGGGAGAATATCAGATCCCTAGCAATATTCCTCAAGGCGGCCATAATTCCTGCTTTGCCCATGGCCCTTATCCTGGCACAGCCCGACCTGGGCACATCCCTGGTCTACATACCTATATTTCTGGTCATCCTCTTTATGGCAGGGGCAAAGATACGCTATCTCTTCTTCCTGGTGGCCTGCGGTATCGGAATCATTCTGTTCACTATAATCCCTATGTGGTCTGGATATGTCCTTAAGCAGGAGACTTTGTTTGTAACAATCTTCTCAAACCAGCTTCTTATGCTTGCCACACTGGGAGCATGCCTTGCTGTCGTAATCCTTTCGGCCGTGGGGTGGTTTGTCTTCAAGAAAGGAACCTATTACTGGCTCTGCTATAGCTTTGTTATTCTTTCGGTATCTCTGTTCTGTGCCATGGCTGCACAGAAAATACTCAAGGCCTACCAGATCATGCGCCTTGTGGTGTTCCTGGATCCAAGCGTAGATCCACAGGGGGCAGGGTGGAACATTCTCCAGTCCCTTACAGCCATCGGTTCGGGTGGCCTTTTCGGCAAAGGCTTCCTGCAGGGAACCCAGAGCCACTATCACTACCTTCCTCAGCAGAGCAACGACTTCATCTTCTCCATCATAGCAGAGGAGATAGGCTTTTTTGGGAGCATGGTGGTGTTCTTCTGCTTCTTTATCATCATTGTCAGGGCCTTTATCATAGCTAATTCCTCCAAGGATTCGTTCGGCTCCTACCTCTGCTTCGGAATCATTGCTATGTTTTTTTTCCATTTTGTGGTAAATATTGGAATGGCGATGGGCATTATGCCTATCACAGGAATTCCGCTCCTTTTCCTTTCCTACGGAGGCTCATCCCTGTGGACCTCTATGATGGCAGCTGGAATCTTGATAAACATTTATTATAGAAGATACGGGTTTAAGATTTGAACATAAGCGATTACAGCCATTTAGACAACATACTTCTGCAGGTAAACAAACCGGCCCGCTACACCGGCGGAGAGTTCGGCTCCTACCGTAAATATGGCTGTCCGCTGAACATGGCAATCTCCTATCCGGACCTGTATGAAATAGGGATGTCCAACACTGCTCTTAAAGTCCTTTATAACATCTTCAACGGAATCGAGGGGGTGAACTGCGAGCGGGTTTTTGCGCCGGCGCCCGACTTCGAGGAGAAGCTCAGGGAAGCAAAGATTCCTCTTTACACCCTGGAGACTGGAATCCCTCTTAAAAAGCTTGATATCATCGCATTTACCATAGGATATGAGCTTACTGGAACCAACGTGCTCAACATCATAGATATGGGTGGCATTCCTTTGGAGGCGGCAGAACGGGGCGAGAATGACCCCATAGTGATTGCCGGAGGCCCTGGGGTGACCAACCCGGAGCCCTTTGGAAAGATATTCGACGCCATTTTCATCGGCGAGGCCGAAGATGCCTACGAGCCCCTTCTGGAAGAGGCTATAGCTATAAAAAAGCGGGGAGGAAAGAGAAGCGAAATCCTGTCCCTGTTTGAGTCAAAGAGCTTTATCTGGACCCGTAATAAGAAAGAGAAGGTGCACCGTGCCATCTGGAGCAGCTTTGGAAAACGGGTCTACCCGGCAGCCCGGGGGCCGGTTCCTTCTATAAAAGCAATTCAGAACAACGGAGTGGTGGAGATAATGAGGGGTTGCCCCAATGGCTGCCGTTTCTGCCATGCCGGCATCTACTACCGGCCCCAGCGGGAAAAGGATATTCCCCTTATACTGCAGGAGATTGACACACTGGTGCACACCTACGGCTACCGGGAAATCACACTGCTCTCCCTCTCCTCGGGCGACTACTCGGTAATGCCCCGGCTTATCACCTACTTAAACCAGAAGTATGCATCCTACGGCGTCTCCTTTGCCTTCCCGTCGCTCAAGGTCAGCACCTTCTCGCTGAACCTGCTGTCAGAGCTTAACGAGGTGCGTAAAAGCGGCCTTACCTTTGCGGTGGAGACGCCGCTGCCAAGCTGGCAGGCAGACATGAACAAGGTTGCCACCATGGAGAGCATAGTGGAGATAATCCGGGAGGCCAAGAAACTGGGCTGGCGGGTCGCCAAGTTCTACTTCATGATAGGGCTTCCAGTATCGGGGGGCGGGGCCTCCGAGGAGAAGGAAATCGTAGACTTCATACTGCAGGTTTATGCCCAGACAAAGATACAGCTCAATATAAACGTGGGCACCTT
Organism: Spirochaetia bacterium; assembly: GCA_017649605.1. Classification (GTDB taxonomy): domain Bacteria; phylum Spirochaetota; class Spirochaetia; order CADAEX01; family CADAEX01; genus CADAEX01. Next base: position 1,710 of record JAGCGL010000111.1, on the reverse strand, counting down.
TGTTCCAAAGCCCCACACGCCGTTCCAGTACGCAGCCCAACTCTCGGAGGAGGAGAGCGCCCGTAAGCTTATATACATAAAGGATTCCCTCCGGGGCCACCCGATCAAGGTCAGCTACCACTCCCCTTTCCTCTCCTACCTGGAAGGCATTTTCTCCAGAGGAGACAGCCGGGCGGCCGACCTTTTGATAAAAGCCTTTAAAATGGGCACAAGACTCGATGCCTGGGACGAATACTCAAAGCTGGATGTGTGGAAGCAGGTGCTGGCCGAGGCCGACTGGGATGTTAAAAACGAGATCTGCCGGCAGCGCTCCACCGAAGAGCCTCTTCCGTGGGATTCAGTATCCATGGGCGTCTCATCCTCCTTCTACAGAAATGAATGGAACAAGCTTGGAACCAATACTTTCACATCGGTCTGCAGCACAGACTGCGACCATAACTGCGGTATCTGCGGCAGCAGGACAGCGGTCCGGAACATAGACCAGAATGTGGAATTCCCCCCTTTGCCACCCCAGGAGCCTATTCCAGAAGGCATCTCCCGGGTTTACTTTGTATTTGCGAAAAAGGGGGAGCAGATATTCCTGGGACACCTGGACCTTATGGGCATTATGGAAAAATCTATCCAGCGGGCAGGATTCTTCATCGACTTCTCCCAGGGCTTCAACCCAAAACCAAGACTGGAATTTGCCCATCCTCTCTCCCTTGGCATTGTATCGGAAGGGGAGATAGCCTCTATCAATATCCATGGCACAACAGAATCAGAGACCTTCATACAGAACATGAACCGAAGCCTTCCTTGGGGGCTGGAGATAAAAGAGGCCTATGTGGTCTCAAAAGAGGTGTATAAGGCAAAGAAGATTCAATCCCTCATGAGCCTCTATAGCGGCAGCCAATACACTCTTGACTATACAGGGGAGGATATTGAGGAATTCCAGAGCAACCTGGACAGATATATCGCAGAAAACCAGCTCTCCGACTATGTCACCGCACAACGGGACGGCACCAGCTTTGCCTTCGACATCAAGGCTGGAAACAAGAAAGCAAACATGATGGCTCTGCTCAAGGAAGTTCTCGGCACCGACTATCCTCTTGAACAGTGCAGGATAACCCGGAACCGGCTGATGTGCTCCCCCGGGCCGGAAGAAAGGCTTCCGTATCAAGAGTATTTTAAGACTATATAATAGTATATTGACAAAAAATATTTATAATTTAATAATTTTTTTAAGGAGAAGCTGATGTCAAAACACATAGAGACAACATGTATCCAGGGCGGATACGTGCCAAAGAATGGAGAGCCCAGACAGATTCCTATAATCCAGTCCACCACATTCAAGTATGATACCAGCGAGGATATGGGCAAACTTTTTGACCTGGAGGCATCCGGTTATTTCTACACTCGGCTCCAGAACCCGACCAACGATTATGTAGCTGCAAAAATAGCAGAGATGGAGGGGGGCACCGCCGCAATCCTCACATCATCAGGACAGGCTGCCAGCTTCTTTGCTGTATTCAACATCGCCACAGCAGGCGACCATGTGGTCTCCTCAGCCTCTATCTACGGCGGGACATTCAACCTTTTCAACGTCACTATGCGCAAGATGGGAATCGACTTCACCTTTGTCTCTCCCGACGCATCAGACGAAGAGATTCAGGCTGCATTCAAGCCCAACACCAAGTGCGTGTTCGGCGAGACTATCGCAAACCCGGCCCT
>JAGCGL010000110.1 GCA_017649605.1 Spirochaetia bacterium | reverse complement strand
CTGCTGCTATCTTGTCGCCTTTTCCCCACCAGCGGGCGCTGGCAATAGCCGCATATTCAGTAATTCTAGCTATTTCCATGGAGAACTCTCTGTTCATCTTTTCCATATAAAAATCCCCTCTTATTAATTATATGATATACATAATACTATCTCATACTAGGCTATCTGTCAAATCCATAGGCTAAAGGTTTTTGCCATACAGCCGATAAAAGAGTAAGGTGTCTCTATGAGTAAAAAACTTTTATTTGTATTTATACTGATATTTGTCTCAGCTTTTGCTATGGCTGCAACTACTTATACAATGAAGAAAGGGGATAACCTCTCTACAGTGGCCCAGAAATACGGGGTTTCTGTTTCCGATATCATCAAGGCTAACAATATCAAGAATCCTAATAAGGTTAATGTGGGAACCAAGCTCATAATTCCTCCTAAGACAACTAAATACACAGTGCAGAAGGGCGACACCCTTACCGGAATCGCAAAAAAATATGGTACTACTGTAGCAGCGCTCAAGAGCACAAACAATATCAAGGACACCGATAAACTCTATGTTGGAAAAATACTGACAATACCGGGCGGAAGCACATCCAACAACAATATCAAGCCGGCTGCAAATACAGCGCAGAAGCCTGCTCCAAAACCAGCAGCAACCCCGGCAACCAAGCCTGCAAACACTGCTCAGAAACCAGCTGCTCCTGTCAACGAGAAAGCCCCATACTTCTGGCCTGCAGAAGGGCCGAGAGAGCCTCTTACAGGCAAGCTCAAGGGAACAATGATATCTGCAGACAAGAATGCAGTAGTTCATTCTGTATCAACAGGAACAGTCAAGTATGTAGGTCAGTACCGCGGAATGGGGAATGTGATCCTGGTCGAGAACAACAGCGGTTATATCTATATCTATGGCGGAAACGAGGATACCATGGTCAATATCGGGGACAAGGTGAGCCCTGGGACAGAGCTGGGAATTCCTCTTGCAAATATGGAGACAGGTAAATCTATCGTCTATTTCTGTGTATGGAAGGATGGCAATCCTGTAGATGAGCGCAAGGCTCCGAGAACCTAAGCCTGCTCCTTCTTCTCTTCCACTGCAGTTACTTCCTGACTGACCTCAGTCTTTACCTCTTTTTTCTTCCTGCAGAAAATCTTCTTGAAGAAAGCTTTTATCTTAAGCCAGATTCTGACAAATATATTCTTCCTGCGCAGCTTCTGAAGCTTCTTATAGGCCTCTGCCAGGTCGGCATCATCAAAGGCCAGGCGCTGGACATTCTCGTCAATCTCTATGGCAAGCATGTCGGCTTTGTCGTTTATTTCGATTATGGTGGCGCTTATCTTGGTCCAGCCCAGTTTCTTGGCTGCAGTAAGCCTGCGGTAGCCGGCAATAAGCTCCATCTTTGAGTTCAGGATGATAGGATTAAGCTGGCCGATCTTATCAAGGCTTTCCATCAGCGTTGTAAGGTCGCCTTCATCTTTCCGGGCTCTTTTTTTGACGATTATATCTTTGATATTGACCTGCACGGCATACTCCTTTCTCTTATTATATCAGTGGGGAAGCTGATTTGCCAACTAAAAAATCATAAGTTGTCGAAAAGATTCTCCTGAAGTCTCTGGAGAAGCTCGTTATTCCGCTGTTTCTCGAACTTGTGGAGGGTGCAGAACGACTTTGGCTCTGTGCCGGAGATAAAAATCTCCTTCCTCTGGCCATCGGTGCAGTCGGCAGTAGGAATCATACCAGACTTGCTGCAGACAGTGACCTCGGTTATTCCTGCAGGACGCGGGAAGTCAGCAGGCGGCATCTTCTGGGAATTTGCCAGGTGGATATCTTTCATCACATTTGCCCATACAGG